>CAZNWY010000005.1:0-3871 GCA_964577105.1 uncultured Flavobacterium sp. | reverse complement strand
CAAAACTTAATTAGTAGTTCACCGAATTAAATTAGTAGTAAGCAAAACTTAATTAGTAGTTCACCGAATTAAATTAGTAGTAAACAAAACTTAATTAGTAGTTCACCGAATTAAATTAGTAGAACACAAAATTACATGAGATTGAACAAAAATATATTTATGAAAACAAAAACTATAAAATCACAAACTATGAGAACGTTATTTTTACTCTTACTATTGGTATCGGGTTTTGCCTATGCGCAACCACCTGTTAGTACTCCAACTCCTTATGCAGTTTGTGATGATAATAATGATGGCGTTTCTTGTTCTTTTATATTAAGCACCAAAGATGCCGAAATTACTACGCAACCTGACATTCAAATTTCATATTATTTGACGCTTACGGATTCACAGATAGGAATTAATCCAATTCCAAAAAATAGTCCTTATTGTAACAACCCATTTAGTCAAACTATATTTGTCAGAGCTATTGACCCACTTGCTCCAACACTTGCTTCTTTTACGACTTTAAGTTTAATTGTTTATCAGCCACCAACAGCCAACCAAGCACCCGATATGATGGAGTATGAAAACCCGTTTGATGGGATTGCTGTTTTTAATTTAACCAATCAAATTGGATATATAGGACCTGGACCAGCAAATGTCGTTACATTTTATACAAGTCTAGCCGATGCCCAAGCAAATGTAAATCTAATTGCAAATCCATCGGCATATGTTAACCTTTCCAATCCGCAAACCATTGGAGTTCGAGTTACAGACCCAGCAACTGGCTGCTTTAGTGTTACTAGTTTTAATTTAGTCGTGAATGCTTCTAACATAGTAACTCCAACACCTTATGCTATTTGCGATGATAATAATGACGGACAAGCGACTTTTGATTTAACTACTAAAAACACTGAGATTTTGGGTGCTTTAAACCCAAGTGATTACACGATTACCTATTATGCAGATGCTACCTATTTTACACCTATTGGAACTCCAAACAGCTTTTTAACTAGCAGCACAACGGTTTATTGCAGAGTGGTTGAAAATGCTAATACGGCTAATATTTCTACTACACATTTTAATTTAGTAGTCAACCCTTTACCGCAAACAGTAGTGACTATCCCTAATTTAATTATAAGTGAAAATCCGTTTGATGGTGTAGCTACATTTGATTTAACAGTGAATGAAAGTTTTATAATGCAAGGACAAACTGGATTTAGCTTTAACTATTATCATACACAAGCTGAAGCCATTAGTGAAGTGAATCCAATTTCAACTCCTACGGCATATACAGGTTCGCATCAAGAATACATTTGGATCACTATTAAAAATACCATAACTGGATGCTCTAAAGTAGTTAGTTTTCAATTATTAGTATATGATTCGACGCTAATTGTAAACATTCCAGATGTCAATTTCAAAGCTAGATTGATTACAATTGGTGTTGATACTAATACCGATGGAAATATCCAGTTTTCTGAAGCCGCAGCAGTGAATACCGAATTGAATGTAAACAGTTCATCGATAGCTGACATTACCGGATTTGAAGCCTTTACCAACGTTCCTTCTTTTAAATGTGTGGCTAATAATATCACTTCAATTAATCTGAGTAACATGCCCAACTTAAAGAGCTTTGAATGTGGATTAAACAGCAATCTAACGTCTTTAAATTTGACTAATTTAGTAGGATTAGATACCTTAAAAACATACAGCACTAATTTAAGTTTACTTAATGTCAGCAATCTAACTTCATTAAAATATTTAGACTGTTCTTACAATCACATTACCAATTTGAATGTAAGTAATCTTGCCAATTTAAAAGTGTTAAATTGTGCTTCTAACTGGTTGCCTTCTTTGGATGTGACTGCTTTAATTCAATTGGAAGAATTAAATTGTTCGATGAATCAATTGACCACAATTAATGTAAGTCCATTAGTAAATTTAAAAACATTAATCTGCTCTAACAATCAAATCAATACCCTTAGTGTAAACAATCTGCCCAATCTCGAGCATCTCGAATATGGCAATAACCAAAGTACTTTCCTCACATTTTCCAACCTACCTAATATGAAATATTTGGATTGTTCTGGAAATAACTTAGCATCTTTAGACGCAAGTATATTAACTTTATTGGAACATTTAAACTGTGGAGGAAATAGTTTGACCACACTAAATCTTAACGGATTAACCCATTTAAATTATTTGGCTTGCTCTGTAAATCAGTTGTCAACCATTAACGTGAGTAGTCTTACCAATTTAAATTATTTGAATTGTTTGTCTAACCAATTAACAACATTAAATCTTTCTGGCTTATCGCATTTAGCTACCGTATATGCTTCTAACAACAGCATTACTGCAACCGATTTAACCAACTTACCTAGCTTAACAACGGTCTATTTTGACTACAATCAATTGAGCAGTTTAAATTTGACCGGATCCAATAATGTTTCACTGCTTATTATTAATAATAACGTTTTAACCAACTTAGACCTTACTGGTTTAGTAAATTTGAGTTGGCTAGATTGTCATGAAAACCAATTGACTTCGGTAGCTTTTAATGGATTGAGTAATTTACAAACTGTTTTGTGCGATCATAATAATTTAACGAGTTTAGATTTTTCTACTTGTCCAATGTTGCAAAATTTGAGTTGTTCTTATAATGCATTAACTAGTATCAACATCAAAAATGGGTATCCTTATATCAATACCAACAATTTTTGGCACGAAAATCCAAACTTAACTTTTGTCTGTGCCGATGAAGATGAATTAGGCAATGTTACACAAATTTTAAATCAAAGTATTAATGTAAACAATGGCAACGTTGTTTATAATACGTATTGTTCTTTCACTCCTGGAGGTAATTACAACACCATTACAGGAACTGTTCGTTATGATTATAACAACAACGGTTGCGATGCTTCCGATTTACCTGCCAATAATTTAAAAATCGGAATTAACAATTCGTCGTTGGTTGGAGCTACCTTTACCAATGCAACAGGTAATTATACATTTTTTACTACTTTACCTAATCAATTCATCATACCAGAAATAGAAAATCCATCCTATTTTAACATCACACCATCATCAGCAATTGTGAGTTTTCCTAGCAATAATAATCTAACGCAAGTACAAGATTTTTGTATTTCTCCTAATGGAAATCATCCCGATTTAGAAGTGGTTTTGCAACCTTTAACCAATGCTCGACCTGGGTTTGCGGCTCGTTATAAATTGGTTGTCAGAAACAAAGGTAATGTGCCAGTATCAAGTTGGACAGGTTTAACATTAACCTACAACAGTAACAAAATGAGTTTTGTATCAGCAACTGCAACGCCATCCAACAATACTCCTGGCGCATTAGAATTTGGATATTTCTTAAATCCGTTTGACACCATCACTATTGAATTAGATTTTTTAATCAATTCTCCAGTAGCAACCAATCCAACCCATATTGGTGATGTATTAGCTTTTACGGCCAACATCGCTATACTTGGTACCGATGAAACTCCTGCAGATAATACTTATAATATCAATCAAATGGTTGTGGGCTCTTACGATCCGAATTTTATTACTTGTTTAGAAGGTGACAATTTACCAACTTCGGCAATTGGTGATTATTTACATTACGGTATCAGTTTTGAAAACACCGGAAATTATTATGCAGAAAACGTAGTGGTGAAAGATGTTATTGATACTACTAAATATGATGTGAATTCCATTCAATTACTCAATACTTCACATCCTGTATATACACGAATTACGGGTAATGTGGTAGAATTTATTTTTGAAAACATCAATTTGGCTGCAACTTCGGGCAATCCGCCTGTTGGAGGTCATGGCGATGTGCTTTTCAAAATACGATCACTGTCCAATTTGGTTAGTGGTGATG
>CAZNWY010000004.1:0-108364 GCA_964577105.1 uncultured Flavobacterium sp. | reverse complement strand
TAAGTGATGGTGTTCCACAATTTCCTCCTGTTGTGGTTACGGTATAAGTGAAAGGCGAACCCACAGTAGTTGATGGTGAACCTGAAATTGTTACCGTTGTACCTGTCACTGTAGCAGTTACTCCTGTTGGCAATCCTGTTACGGTAGCTCCTGTTGCTGTTCCTCCAAAAGTATAGGTGATATTAATAATTGGAGAGTTAACACAAACTGTTTGAGAGGTTGTAGCTGGCGCAGAGGTTAGTGTTAAAGTTGCTAATGGTTGAACGGTAATAATTCCTGTTAAAGAAACCGTTCCACAAGCTCCACCTGTAGTAGTTACGGTATAGGTAAATGGTGAACCTACTATTGTTGATGGGGAACCTGAAATCGTAACTGTTGATCCTGTTACTGTGGCAATAACTCCTGCTGGTAATCCTGTTACTGTTACTCCTGTTGCTGTTCCTCCGAAAGTATAGGTAATATTAGTAATTGGCGAGTTCACACAAACTGTTTGAGATGTTGTAGCTGGCGCAGAAGTGAGTGTTAAAGTTGCTAATGGCTGAACTGTAATAGTTCCTGTTAGCGACTGAGTACCACAACTTCCTCCAGTAGTAGTTACAGTATAAGTGAAAGGCGAACCCACAGTAGTTGATGGTGAACCTGAAATCGTAACTGTAGTTCCACTCACAACAAAAGTCACTCCTGTTGGCAATCCTGTA
The DNA here is from genome assembly GCA_964577105.1 of uncultured Flavobacterium sp. Classification (GTDB taxonomy): domain Bacteria; phylum Bacteroidota; class Bacteroidia; order Flavobacteriales; family Flavobacteriaceae; genus Flavobacterium. The sequence goes on along the minus strand of CAZNWY010000004.1, from coordinate 107,666 downwards.
ACTGTGGCTCCTGTAGCCGTACCAAAAGTATAGGTAATATTGGTAATTGGTGAATTCAAACAAACTGTTTGATTAGCAGTTGCTGGTAAAGATGTTAAAGCTAAAGTTGAACCTGAATTGACTACCACTTGAATCAATTGGTAAGGTCTGCAAGTTGGATCAACTGGAGTTGGTGATGCAATTGCATATACATAATAAGTACCTACCGTATTTGGTAAAGATCCTCCACTACCTAAAACTGTTGGATCATAACAAGCTGTTCCTCCACTTGGTGTAGCAAATCCTAACAAAGTCCCACCAGTATACATATTAGTACCGGTCTGAGCTGAGTTAAAGTAAACAAATGAAATAGAATTTGAACCAGTAAAAGTGGTATTAACACACAAAGGTGTTGGATCCCCTCCTGTACAGAGTGTTTGATTGGCAGATGGATTAGTTATAGTAGCACAAGGTGATGCTACACAAGTAAAGGTACTCGGTGAAAAACAATCCGTAGAACCTCCTAAAGGAGTTATAGTTATGGTAACATTGTCATTTGAAACAACACCAGAATTAACTGTGTATGTAGTTGTTGTATTACTTACAGTTCCTACATTGACTGGTGGATTCCCATTAATATGATAACTGATATCATACCCTGTGGCACCACTTACAGCATCCCAGTTAAACTCAACCGATGTTGGTGAAGAGTTTCCACAAGTAATAACTGGTGCCAATTGTGGCTTAACTATTAGTCCGAATTGACGAATTCTAGTACAACCTGTATTCAAATCTTGAATACTCATATAAATAGTTTGCCCATTACTTACATAAGCAGTTGAAGCTGCTGTACTAATAGGGTTAGCTATATTCAATGCATCTGCATACGTTGTATGAAAAGCAATATCAAAATCATTTGGATTAGCTCCATTAAGAACTGTTGGAATTACAGAAGTTAAATCAAATGTATTGTTATTAGCACATTTTGTAATATTATTAGGATTCAACAAGGTATCAGGAAATACTTCAACCAATACTGGTTTAGTAACAGTCTTTACTAAAACACCACATGAGTAATATTGAGCTTGTGCTGTATATGTCGTAGTAGTAGCTGGACATACCGTAATATGTGTATTAGTACTAATTTGCGTACCATTTGGATTTAACCACTGAAAGTTTACAACTGATGGTCCCGATGGTGTGAATCTCCATGCTTCATTTGTTGTAGTCCATTGTGAGGCATTTCTTCCTGGAGCAGTATATCCTAATGTACCTGTAGCATTTTGAATTCCTATAGTTCCTCTACCTCCATTCCATCCATTACATGATTGTCTTCTTTGAACATAAACTTCAATTATGTTAGATGTTTCATACATAACTATTTGAGACGTTTGTGTTCCTACACTATTAAGACAACTAAATTGTGGTACATTCGTGTAGTTAATGATAATTTTTCTACAATCTGGATTAGAAGAATCAATTTTATAATTAACTGTTGCTACTCCAGTTGTCGGTGTCACAGAAGGATCAATATCTTGATAAACTCCATATATAGCATTCAAAATTGGAAACGCTGCATTAGGAACTGTTTGTGTATAAGACCATGGACAATTGGTTCCTGCTGCATTATTATTGAAGGCAACAACTCCGTTAGAACCTACATTGATGTAGTTATAATTTGTTCCAAAAAAACAAAAATTGAAAGGAATGGTAATTGGTCCTGACCACACATCATCGGTATTAACCGAAACACCTGTAAATCCAGCACCTGAAAAGGCTGCTTGAGGACAATATGGAATTGAAGTTACATTATATTGTGTAGTGCTTCCTAAATTTTGAAAGGTAGCATATAAATCTCTACATTCTCCCACATTACAAATTGGACTAATTGAGTTGGCATAAGCAGAATTACCTGCATCAATATCAACACAACCGTTTTGACTAATCGTTACTGTTCTTGCGATGGTACAATTCACAGCCGAACCATTAACAGATGCAACGGTATAAGTAGTTGTATCTGCCAACGCAGGTGTAGTAAATACAGCAGTTCCAGCAGCGTTTAAAACAACATTATAGCTATTACCAGTACTAGAAATTAAAACAACAGTTGCATTTGCTGGACCAGTAATTGTTATTGTGGTTGAAGTTCCACTACAAATTATTGCAGGAGTTGATAAAGTTACTAACGGTGATGCATTGATGTTTACCGTTACTGATGAATTTAATGTTTGAGAACAAGATACCGCTCCTGAATCAGAAACACCAACTAAAGTATACGTAAATGCACCTGCATTAGCAGTAGAAACTGTCACTGTTGCTGTTGTTCCAGTAGTTGTTGAAACTGTTTGAACAGGCCCGTTGTTAATTGTATAACTAAATGTATAAGGTGCCGTACCATTAGTACCCGTAAAAGTTATAGTTGGTAGCGGTGTATAATTTTGACACTCATTAAATGTAGAAGCTAGAATACTTGCAAATGGTTGAGTCTTTACCGTAATTGTTACAATTGGTCCAGTTGCTGGAGCCGTACATCCATTTAATGAAATATCAAATAAAGAATATGTAGTAGTTAAATTTAAAATTGGTGTCGTAAAAGTAGCATTTCCAGAAGCATCCAAAACAACACTATATTGATTACCTGTACTAGAGGTAAATTGAACTTGAGCGTTTGGTGTTCCTGTAAATGTTAAAACTGCAGTATTACCTGAACAAATCGTAGTGTTACCGGTCATTGTTACTATTGGAACTGGATTTAATGTCACAGTAGCAGTAACTGGCAAACTAGAACATCCGCTTACCGTATTAGTAATTGTTAAAGTATATGTGCCCGCAACAGTAGCATTAAAACTAGATACATTTCCAGGATTTGTTGCTCCAGCAGGGTAAGTCCATACATAATTGTAAGTTCCAGCAGGAATGTTAGTTGCAGTTAATGGTACTGAACTACCAATACATCCTACTACACTTGCCAATCCAAATGTTGGTCTAGAAGTAACAGTAACAGTAACTGATTTTGAATAATTACAAGTAAATGACTTGGTAAAAGAAATATCATCTATTGCAAAATCATTACCAGGACCGTTTATATTTCTGTCATAAATTGCTATAGTTGCTGTTGAACTTGCTCCTGAATTCCAAGTATAAGTATATTGTGTCCAGTTACCACAAGTAATCACAGCTGGCGCATTTCCTGTTCCTTGAGAAACATTATTAATTAAGGTTTCTAATTGAGCGTAATTAGAAGTGGTCAATGATTGAACCCAAAAACTGAACGTATAACTTTGACCTGTTACTACTGGTATTGTTTGACTCCAAACCACATCGTTACCCGCATTCTGATCTGAACCATCAACAACTAACATATTACCAGTTCCAGATGTATGATCACCACAAGTTGAAAAACTAGCAAACCAACTACTAGGGTTAGCAACTACTCCATACGCTCTATGAGCTCCAGAAGGATTTGTTGCTAAATATTGATAACCGGAGGTAAATCCAGAATTTCCAGTAGAAAAATCACCATTAAAAACTAAATTTTTTGGAGTTGTTACCGAAGAAGCAACTGTGTAAGTTGTTGTAACCGTTGGGCTAACAGTAACAGATGACGCTGTTGGTGTTGTTAATGAAGCATCAGATGGTGAAGCCGTCCAGTTGTAGGTTGAACCACCTGAAACATTTAAAGTAGCGCTACTTCCCAAACAAATAGTTGTATTCGGACTAATCACTAATGGATTTGTTGGTGCTGTAATAGTTATATTAGCTTGATTAACAGTAACTCCAGCAGCATCGGTTACCGAAACCGTGTAAGTTCCTGGCGCTAAACTTGAAAAAACTCCGGTCGTATTAGTTTGACTTGATGCTCCCGAAATAGAAAAAGAAGCATAAGGAAGTATCCCACCTACTCCATAAACCACTATGGAACCATCATTAGTAGAAGCACATGAAGGATTTATAACTGAAGCTGTAACCCCCAAAGGTGCCGTAACTGAAAAATCATCTACTGCAAAATCGTTACCTACAGCATTAGTATTATTATTCCAAATTTCAATATTTACACAAGAATTATTAGGTACAAAAGTATACGAGACTTTTTGCCAACCTGCCGCTGGTAAAGGTGCTAAAGTGCTTCCTGCAACCAATGCCGATGTTGAAACATTATTAAATTGTATTCCTATAGAGGCTTGCGTTGTTGGGTCAGTAACCGAAGTTGAAACTGATTTAATCCAATAGGTAAAAGTGTACGTTGTTCCAATAGACAATCCACAAACTCCACCTCCTGTACTTCCTGCTCTCCAAAATCTTTGAGAACCTCCTGTTGTGTTCCCATCGATAACCATCATTTTACCTGTTCCTGTTGTATGGTCACCACCTGAAATGAAAAAACCCGTATTCATAGGTTGCGGGTTGGTTGTGAAAGCATAGTCACCTGGATTAGAAGTACCCGAAAAAGGACTCGTAATCAAGTTATAACCTGAACCATTAAGACTGAAGCCTACTCCGTTTCCACCTGATTCAAAATCTCCATTAGAAATTAAATTTTGAGAATGTAAAGAACTAATAAACAGAATACTTAATAGTGATAACAGGAATCTTTTTTTCATTTTGCAATAGATTTTAAGGAGCGAAATATACATAAATTTAACTGAAATTTATCTTAAAATTTCTAATTTTTAAAATTAAAGTATCTCGTGTGGTTTATAAATCAATAATATTTATCTTTGCAGTTAAAAATTGCTAAAAAAATTCTTATCAAAAAAATGACTAACAACGAAGATTTTACAGACGAAATTGGAAACAATCATATCGCATCAAGTGAACAAACACCTTTGAGAAAAGACGCTTTTGACAAAACTGATGAAGAGAAAATTGAACTTATAAAAAAAGATGTTGAAAGTATTTTGACTACTCTTGGTATGGACTTAACAGACGATAGTCTTAAAGGAACACCAAATAGAGTGGCTAAAATGTTTGTTAAAGAAATATTTGGAGGATTGAATCCGAACAAAAAACCAAGTTCTTCAACATTTGACAACAAGTATAAATACAACGAAATGCTTGTAGAAAAAAACATAACGGTGTATTCCACTTGCGAGCATCATTTGCTTCCTATCGTTGGAAGAGCTCATGTTGCCTACATTTCTAATGGTACCGTTGTTGGGTTGTCTAAAATGAATCGTATTGTTGATTATTATGCTAAACGACCTCAAGTTCAAGAGCGCTTAACCATTCAAATAGTGAAAGAACTGCAAAAAGTATTAAATACTGAAGATGTAGCTTGCATCATTGATGCTAAACATTTATGTGTTAATTCTCGTGGTATTAGAGACATCGAAAGCAGCACTGTTACCGCCGAATTTGGAGGTAAATTCAAAAACGAAACTACTAGAAAAGAATTCTTAGAATACATTAAATTAGATACCAGTTTCTAAAAATTTTTCCTAAAACAAAACCACATTTCTAATATTACTAAAATGCAACTTTATAAAAATCATTTTCTAAAAGTATACAATTCTCTTTCAGGTGAAAAAGAAACATTCAAACCTCTAAACGAAGGCACTATTGGAATGTATGTTTGCGGCCCAACAGTATACAGCAATGTACATTTAGGAAATGTAAGAACTTTTATGAGCTTCGATGTAATTTACAGGTATTTATTACACCTCAATTACAAAGTTCGTTATGTTAGAAATATCACTGACGCTGGGCATTTGACCGATGATGGAGATGTCAACAACGATCGTTTTGTAAAACAATCACGTCTTGAAAAATTAGAACCTATGGAAGTGGTTCAAAAATACACGGTAGATTTTCATAAAGTTTTAGACCATTTCAATTTTCTTCCTCCAAGTATCGAACCCACTGCAACTGGACACATTTTAGAACAAATCGAATTGACAGAAAAACTGATTAAAGACGGTTTTGCCTACGAGAGTCAAGGTTCTGTTTATTTTGATGTGTTAGAATACAACAAAAGAGGATTAAATTATGGCGAATTGAACAACAGAAATGTCGAGGAATTAATTGCTAATACTCGAGATTTGGATGGTCAAAACGAAAAGAAAAATCCGCAAGATTTTGCCTTATGGAAAAATGCTTCACCTGCCCACATCATGAGATGGAATTCTCCTTGGGGAGAAGGTTTTCCGGGTTGGCACTTGGAGTGTACTGCCATGAGCACAAAATATCTTGGTGAAAAATTTGATATTCATGGTGGTGGAATGGATTTAAAATTTCCTCATCACGAATGTGAAATCGCACAAGGAAAAGCATGCAACGGCGTTACACCGGTAAACTATTGGATGCACACCAACATGCTTACTATGAACGGACTGAGAATGAGTAAATCTACAGGTAATTACATTCTTCCTATGGAATTAATTACGGGTAATAATAACTTTTTCGAAAAGGCATTCAATCCCAATATTGTTCGTTTTTGCTTTTTACAAGCGCACTACAGAAGTGTTTTAGACATTTCTAACGAGGCAATGGTGGCTAGCGAAAAAGGATTTAATAGATTGATGGAAGGATTGTCTATTATTGATCAAATTCAACCTTCTAATCAATCTAGTTTGGATATTCAAGCTTGGGTACAAAGTTGTTATGATTCTATGAACGACGACTTTAATACCCCTATTTTGATAGCTAATCTTTTTGAAGGTATTCGATTTGTCAACTTACTTAACGACAAAAGAGAAACTATAACAAGTGGTGATTTAGAACTTCTAAAGAACACTTTAGAAACTTTTACTTTTGATGTTTTAGGAATAAAAAATGAGAAAGCAGCTAATAATAGTTCCGAAAAATTAGAAGGTGTCGTTTCGATGTTGATTGAAATGAGAAACGAAGCAAGAGCTAATAAAAACTGGGCGCTTTCAGACGAAATCAGAGACCGACTTTTAGCTCTTGGAATTCAGCTTAAAGACGGAAAAGACGGTACCTCGTTTAGTTTTTAAAAGTAGTAAATGATCAAACGAATATTAATTTTCCCACTTGTACTAATCATCCGATTTTATCAGGGAGCAATTTCACCGTTTACCCCAGCTACGTGTCGTTTTCAACCAACTTGTTCCAACTATTTTTTGGAAGCTTTAAAAGTGCATGGCTTGTTTAAAGGTTCCTATCTTGGCATCAAAAGAATTTTAAGTTGTCATCCTTGGGGAAAAAGTGGCTATGACCCTGTTCCTACCAAAAAATGTTCTCACAAATAACAAAATTTTAAAATACAATACATTTTAAATTACTATTTTTGATGAATATCATATAATAAAACCCCCAATATAATGATTTGGAATCCAGCAGAAGGAATACATCTTGGTCCAATTAACCTAAGATTTTATAGTTTAATGTTTGTAATTGCTTTTGGACTTGGCTATTACATAATGAAAAGAATTTTTATTAACGAAAAAGAATCTATAGACAAGCTTGACACTTTGTTTATATGGACGGTTTTGGCAACACTTTTAGGAGCTCGTCTTGGTCATGTTTTTTTCTATGATTGGGAATATTTCAGAAATCATCCGCTAGAGATTTTACTTCCTTTTAAATTTGAACCTGAATTTCAATTTACTGGTTTTGCAGGATTAGCCAGTCATGGAGCAGCAATTGCAATTATTTTAGTAATGTATTTTTACAGTAAAAACATTATTAAAAGACCGATGCTTTGGGTGTTGGATAGAGTTGTAATACCTGTAGCTTGTGGTGCCATTTTTGTTAGAATTGGAAACTTTTTCAACTCTGAAATTGTAGGTAAAATAACCAACAACACTACTTTTGGAATAAAATTTATAAGAGATTATTATAGCCCACAAGATGCGATAAATAAAACTGGCATTGCAGATTCAGATAAAGCGTATCATGCTATTGCCACTAATCCTAAGTTTGCCGATTTATTGTCACAAGTTCCTTTGAAACATCCTGCTCAATTGTATGAATCATTCTGCTATATTTTTGTCTTTTTCATTTTGCTATTTTTATATTGGAAAACAAGAACCGTAGAAAAACACGGTTTACTTTTTGGTGTATTCTTAATCTTACTTTGGTCTGTGCGTTTTACCGTAGAGTTTGTGAAAGAGAAACAAGGCGGTATAGAAGACTTATTAGGATTATTCACCACTGGACAGTGGTTGAGTATACCTTTTATAATGATTGGTGTTTATTTTCTTTTTATGGCAGAAAAACCCTTACCTGAAGACATCGATTTTTAATACTATTTACTTCATAGAAAAGGAGCACTAATTAGTGCTCCTTTTTTTTAGTTTTTCCTTTATTTGTTATAGTTTGTGAAGTGCCTATTTTACTCGTGCAGGAGCTTATTTCATATTGGCAGGTGTCTTGTTCATTTCGGCAGGAGCTTGTTTTACTTTGGCAGGTGTCTTGTTGACTTTGGCGGAAGCCTTGTTTATTTTGGCGGATGTCTTGTTGACTTTGGCGGAAGCCTTGTTGACTTTGGCGGAAGCCTTGTTGACTTTGGCGGAAGCCTTAATGACTTTTGCATAAGGTTGCTGCTAACATGATACATACTCAAAACTTACTATTATCTAATGTATTAGCAGTACAGTCGCCTATCGCAGCAAATTAATAATTACTTCTTCTGGTTTTGAATTCAGAGACATTTTATTGGCATCCAAAAAAAATCGGTTCATTGAGAATAAAAAAAACTGCTTCAAATATGAAGCAGTTTTTTTTATTATGAACTTGTTAAATATTATACTTGGTCATCAAAATGACGTTTTTCAATATCTTTCAAATCTGATTTACTCATTGTATCTACTAATACTGGTGTTGCAATGAATAATGAAGAGTATGTACCTACAACGATACCTACAAGCATTGCAAATATAAATCCTCTGATAGATTCACCACCAAATAAGAACATGGTCAACAAAACTATAATCATCATTAAAGATGTATTTAATGTTCTTGATAAGGTTGTATTAATAGAAGCGTTTACCACATCTTTGAAGTGACCTTTTCTGTTTCCAGCTAAGAACTCACGAATTCTATCAAATACAATTACTGTATCATTCATCGAATATCCAATTACTGTAAGAATAGCAGCGATAAAGTGCTGATCCATTTCCATGTGGAATGGCATTATTTTGTATAATAAAGAGTAGATTCCTAATACGAAAATAACATCGTGGAATACCGCAGCAATAGCTCCTAAAGAGTATTGCCATTTACGGAACGATACTACTAAATATAATCCAACAACTAACATAGCTCCTAAAACAGCCCAGAACGAGTTGGTTTTGATATCAGCAGAAATAGTTGCACTTACTTTAGAACCTTGAAGAACTCCATATACTTTACCTTGGTATAAGTTGATGAATTTATCATAAGAAATATTGTTAAAATATTTACTTAAACCACTGTATAATTTTTTATTAACCTCTTCATCAACTGCAGTACCTTCTTCTTTAATTCTGTACTTCGTTGTGATTTTTAACTGATCTTTATCTCCGAAAATTTTGGCTTCAACTGGAGTACCAAAAACTGAAGATAATTCGTCTGAAACTTTGGTAGGTTCTACTGGTTTTTCAAATTTAACTTGGAAAGTTCTACCTCCAACAAAATCAACGCCTTCATCCAATCCGTTTACGAAGAAAATAGAAACTAAACTTCCAATAACAACTACTGAAGAGAAAAGGTACGTCCATTTTTTTACTCCCACGAAATCAAAATGGAAACCAGTAAACCAGTTTTTAGTAATTGGTGTTGTAAACGTTAAATTTCTATTATTAGCTACATCTTTATCAATGAATATTCTAGCAATAAAGATTGAAGTAAATAAAGATGTTAAAATACCAATTAAAAGTGTGGTAGCAAAACCTTGAATTGGTCCAGTACCGAAGATGAACAAGATAGCACCTGTTAATACGTGAGTAACGTTTGCATCAATAATAGAACGCATCGCCCCTTTCCAACCGTATGATGCTTTTACCGCATCTGCAAGCGTCTTACCATCGCGCAATTCTTCTTTGGCTCTTTCATAGATGATGATGTTAGCATCAACCGCAGTACCTAATGTTAATACGATACCAGCAATACCAGGCAATGTTAATACTGCACCTAAACTTGCTAAAATTCCGAATAAGAAAAGTAAGTTAACTAATAAAGCAATATTAGCGTACCAACCTGCTCTACCGTAATAGAATACCATCCATAAACAAACTAATAAGAACCCAACGATAGAAGACGTTGTACCAGCATCGATAGCTTTTTGTCCTAATGATGGACCAACTACTTCTGATTGTACAATTTCTGCAGCAGCAGGCAATTTACCAGCTCTCAATACGTTTGCCAAATCTTTTGTTTCAGCAACATCAAAATTTCCTGAAATTTCTGATCTACCACCAGCAATCGGACCTGAAGATACTCCAGGAGCAGAATAAACTACATTATCTAATGCAATGGCGATATATCCTTTTGTTGTAAAAGCATTACCAGTTAATTCTTCCCATTTTTTAGCACCAATACCGTTCATTTGCATTGAAACAGCAGGTTTTCCTAATTGGTCGAAAGTATCTCTAGCATCGGTAATTACACCTCCACTTAAAGGCGCTTTGTTATCTTTATTTCCTTTTAAAGCATAAAGTTCGAATGTTTCTTCGTCTTTTTTAGTTACTTCATTTTTGGTAACTGTTGGTTTTCCCCAAACAAATTTAACAAAACGTTTGTCTGCTGGAATTAAAGCACGGATATCAGTTCTTTTGAAATAAGCATTGATTTTTGCAGTATCTTTTGCAGCAACAATTCCTAAAACTGGACCACCACCTTGAGAAACAAATTTATCTAATAATGGATTACCTCCTTTTTTATCAGCTACAGAATCTTTCGATTTATTGCTCGTTAACATTTTAGATAACGAATCATTTGCAGCAGCATTTACATCTTTAGAAACAGCAGGTTTCTCAGATTTTTTCAAAGCATCATTAGCAGACATTAAAAAAGGACCAATCTCATCGATTTTATAAGTTTCCCAAAACTCTAACTGAGCTGTTGATTGTAATAATTTTTTAATACGATCTACATCTTTTGCTCCTGGTAATTCAACAAGAATTCTACCAGTTTGACCCAATTTAGCAATGTTTGGTTGTGTTACACCAAATTTGTCGATACGTTTTCTAAGTACTCCAAAAGCACTTTCTACAGATTCATCAACTTTTTTTCTGATCACTTTTTTAGTTTGGTCATCAGTCATTTTGAAGTTAATTTCATCTGCTAAGTTTTTATTAGCAAAAATATCAGGAGAAGCTAATTTTACTGTTCCTTTAGAATTTTCTTCAAATGCTTCAAAGAAAGCATCTAAGTACGATTGATTTCCTTTTTGATTTACTTTAGCATCAGCCAATGCTTTGTTGAACACAGCATTTTTTGAATCGTTAGCAAGACTTTTTAAAACATCTTTAACCGAAATTTGAAGAATAACGTTGATACCTCCTTCAAGGTCTAGACCTTTGTTAATTTGTTTTGCGCTTACATCAGCATAAGTATAATCTACTAAACCGAATAAACTAAAAACCTTTTTATTTTTAAGGTCGTTAAGATATTCAACTTCTTTTTGTTGATTACCCTTTGCAAATGCTACAGCATCGTCTTTTACGCTACTTGCAACAAAAGTGAAAGAAAGTTGGTAAATACTTACCAATGCAAATAGAATTGCGAAAAATTTAATAAGTCCTTTATTCTGCATTATTACTAAAAATTAATTAATTTTTGTTTGTTGGATTTCAAAAAGCAAGCAATTATCAAGTAAGCTATTGATTTTCAAGTTAAATCAAAAGAAATACCCAACTACACGTTTTTTGAAACGTGCAAATATATAATTAACCTAAAGATTAACAAATTATTTACACATTAATATCAAAAAAAAGACTGCAAAAATGCAGTCTTTTAAATTTATTTACTGAAAATGTTATGCCAAGATAGATTTCAAATCGGCATTCATTGCTCTAACCGCCTCTGCGCTTTTTGCAAATTTTGCTTTTTCTTCGTCGTTTAGGTTGATGTCAACAATTTTTTCAACACCATTTTTTCCGATGATACATGGAACTCCGATACAAATATCATTTTGTCCGTATTCACCTTCCAACATTACTGAACAAGGAATCATTTTCTTTTGATCGTTCAAAATAGCATCCACTAAAAACGCTACTGAAGCCCCTGGCGCGTACCAAGCAGAAGTTCCTAATAAAGCGGTAAGCGTTGCTCCACCAACCATAGTATCTGCAGCTACTTTAGCCAATTCTTCTTCTGAAAGAAATTGAGAAACTGGAACCCCATTGTAAGAAGCTAATCTTGTTAATGGAATCATTGTTGTGTCTCCGTGACCTCCAATAACCATCCCTTGGATATCGTTAGCTGGTTTGTCTAAAGCTAATGACAAATAGGTTTTGAAACGAGAACTGTCTAACGTTCCTCCCATTCCGATAATTCTATTTTTTGGTAAACCTGTAGCTTTAAGAGTTAAATACGTCATGGTATCCATTGGATTAGAAACCACCACCACAATTGCATTTGGAGAATGAGCTAATAAATTTTCTGCTACTCCTTTTACAATTCCAGCATTAATTCCGATTAATTCTTCACGAGTCATACCAGGTTTTCTTGGAATTCCTGAAGTAATTACTACTACATCACTTCCTGCAGTTTTTGAATAATCATTAGTACTACCTACCATTTTGGTATTAAACCCTAAGGTAGTTTGTGTTTGCATAATATCTAAAGCTTTACCTTCTGCAAAACCTTCTCTAATGTCTAATAATACGATTTCACTCGCAATTCTTCTGTAAGCAATAGCGTCGGCACAAGTTGCACCAACATTTCCTGCTCCTACTATGGTAACTTTCATTGTATTGTGTGTTATATTGATAATAAATTAAAATTCGTATTGAACTGATAAATTTGCGTTTACAAATTTACCAAAAGCTACGGTACTTTGAACATAAATTTTGCTAAATTGGTATCTACCCGAAATTTCTCCCATGTAGTTAAATTTAGTTTTATAAATATCCCGTAATTTTTCATTTAATATATATTGAACCGGAATGACATCTTCAATTTGTCCGCGTTCTCCTGTAAACATATATTTGAAGTCACTTCGATTGGAAATAGCACTTGCCATTAATTCAAATCGCTTCCATTCTTTAGAAGCACTGATTTGAAATTGCCAAGTATCAACCTTACCAGAAATTCTATTAATTCCAAGATTTCCATAACTCGTATAAGTATCTAAAAAATCAAAACTAATATCTTCTTTCGAAAAAGCTAAAAGTGCGGCTAAATTGATTTTGCGTTTTTCTAACGACTTGAAATACTGACTGAAGTTGTGTTTCAAACCAAAACCATATACTTGGTAATCACCTCTTTTCAACTTGACTTTGGTTGAATATTTCCCCACAAATTCAAATCCTTTCCAGAGCGCAATAGAACCTTGAATGTAAGGATAATAAACCGTTTCTTGATTGACTCCGTTGGGAGCTGCAATCCTAATCGGACTACTATCAATAGTTCCTGTTAAATAGTATTGCGTGTCGGTTCCAAGTGCTGTCGGAACTACGGCATTAGATACCGCATCGCCATTAGCATTTTGAATGGAAAAGAAAGTAAAATCTGAGCTGTTAATTTGAAAACTTCTATCGCTTTTAGGAACAAAAAAAAGATTGTTGTGTATTCCTAAAGTAACGTCGTACAATTTTCTTTTTTTGGGAGAAGTCATCCAACCGGCAGAAGCCTGATATACTGATGCGTCTGTTGCTGGAGTAATGTACTTTTCAGAATATAAAGTAGCATCATTTAAAAACCTACCAATTTCCTCAAATGTTTGAGCTGTTTGAGAAAAGGATTTGCTTGACAACATCAAACAAATCCCTAAAACTGTATATTTAAGAGCCTTATTATGCATCGATATTTGCATAAACTGCATTTTTCTCAATAAATTCTCTACGAGGCGGAACCTCATCACCCATTAACATTGAGAAAATACGATCGGCTTCAGCTAAACTATCAATTGTTACTTTTCTTAAAGTTCTGAATTCAGGATTCATAGTAGTTTCCCACAATTGTTCTGCATTCATTTCTCCAAGACCTTTATAACGTTGAATGGCAGCGCTTCCTCCCATTCTTTCGTTAGCTAAATCGCGTTGATCGTCATTCCATGCATATTCTTTTTTGTTTCCTTTTTTCACTAAATACAAAGGAGGAGTTGCGATATACACGTGACCATTTTCAATAAGTTCTCGCATAAAACGGAAAAAGAATGTCAAAATCAAAGTAGCAATGTGACTACCATCAACGTCGGCATCACACATAATTACCACTTTATGATATCGTAACTTTTCAATATTCAATGCTTTACTATCTTCTTCGGTACCAATTGTTACTCCCAAAGCAGTAAAAATATTTCTGATCTCTTCGTTTTCAAATACTTTGTGATGCATTGCTTTTTCTACATTCAAAATCTTACCACGTAAGGGCATGATCGCTTGAAAGTTTCGATCGCGTCCTTGTTTTGCAGTTCCTCCTGCCGAATCTCCCTCGACGAAGAAAATCTCACATCTTGCTGGATCTTGTTCTGAACAATCAGAAAGTTTTCCTGGCAAACCTCCACCGCCTAAAACGGTTTTACGTTGCACCATCTCACGAGCTTTTTTAGCGGCATGACGCGCTTGAGCTGCCAAAATTACTTTTTGTACAATTATTTTAGCATCATTTGGATTTTCTTCCAAATAATTCTCTAACATTTCAGAAACCGCTTGAGAAACTGGAGAAACTACTTCTCTATTTCCTAGTTTGGTTTTGGTTTGTCCTTCGAATTGTGGTTCAGATACTTTTACCGAAATAATAGCGGTTAAACCTTCACGGAAATCATCTCCTGAGATTTCGAATTTTAATTTATCTAACAAACCAGAAGCATCGGCATATTTTTTCAACGTACGAGTTAATCCCATACGGAACCCTTGCAAATGCGTTCCTCCTTCGTGAGTGTTGATGTTATTTACGTAAGAAAAAATGTTTTCTGAATAACTGGTATTGTATACCAAAGCAACCTCAACAGGAATTTCTCCTTTTTCGTGTTCCATGCTGATAACATGTGAGATAATTGGCTCACGACCGCCATCTAAGAAACGAACGAATTCTTTCAAACCTTCTTTCGAATGGAATACTTCACCTTCAAATTCGCCTTTATCATTAGTGTGACGTTTGTCAGTAAGTGTAATCGTAATTCCTTTATTCAAGAACGACAACTCACGCATACGAGCTGCTAAAGTATCATAAGAATATTCGATAGTTTGAGTAAAGATGGTTCTATCTGGATGAAAAGTTACCATAGTACCGCGTTTAGTTGTTTCACCAACTTGTTTAACCGGATACATGGCTTTTCCTCTTTCGTATTCTTGTTCGTAGATTTTTCCGTCTCTAAAAACAGTTGCTTTCAAATTGTCTGAAAGTGCATTCACACAGGAAACCCCAACTCCGTGAAGTCCACCAGAAACTTTATACGAATCTTTATCGAATTTACCTCCAGCACCAATTTTGGTCATTACTACCTCAAGCGCCGAAACTCCTTCTTTTTTGTGCATATCCACAGGAATACCACGACCATTATCTTCTACTGTTATAGAATTGTCTTCATTAATGAATACACTAATGGTATCACAATGACCCGCCAAAGCCTCATCAATGGAGTTATCTACAACTTCATAAACTAAATGGTGTAAACCTCTAACGCCAGTATCTCCAATGTACATTGACGGACGCATTCTTACGTGCTCCATTCCTTCTAACGCCTGAATACTGTCGGCCGAATAGCTATTTTTTTTAATTTCGTCGCTCATAATAAATTATATAGAATATATGATTTTTGTCTAACACGCAAATATACAAAAGCAAAGACGATTTTAAAGCGATTTTAAGCATTTTATCGCATAAGTTATCAACATTTATCTTTTAATAATTTTTAATTGATTTAAAGCCGTTTTTCAAGTGCTTGAAAAAGATAAAAACACAAAACTCTGATTAGCTATACTTTACAAAATAAAAAAACGCCAATTTATTACAAAAGGCGTTTTTAAAACAAACAAACTAAACTTCAATTTAAAACCAAGTCAACCAAACTTGATTCTAACTCTTTAACGTCATTTTTAAGCTATGACATTTGTATTTTTACATAGGCATCGTCGTGAACATTGGCCACTGCTCTACCCGATGGATCATTCATGTTTTTAAAGGCTTCATCCCATTCTAAGGCAATTTTGGTGCTACAAGCTACACTAGCTTCTTGAGGGACACATAATGCTGCAGCATCACTTGGGAAATGTTCTGTAAAAAGAGAACGATAATAGTATTCTTCTTTGGATGTTGGGGTTTGCAGCGGAAATTTATATTTAGCATTGGCTAATTGCTCATCGGAGATTTCTTTCGCCACAACTTCTTTTAAGGTATCAATCCAACTGTACCCTACACCATCACTAAATTGCTCTTTTTGTCTCCAAGCAACGCTTTCGGGCAACATATCTTCAAATGCTTTGCGAAGCACCCATTTTTCCATGCGCTCGCCATTAATCATTTTGTCTTGTGGATTGATGCGCATGGCAACATCCATAAATTCTTTATCTAAAAATGGCACACGACCTTCAATTCCCCATGCCGCTAAACTTTTGTTGGCTCGCAAACAATCGTACATGTGTAACTTACTTAATTTGCGTACGGTTTCTTCGTGAAATTCTTGAGCATTTGGCGCTTTATGAAAATACAAATAACCTCCAAATAACTCATCTGAACCTTCACCAGAAAGCACCATTTTAATTCCCATCGACTTAATAACTCGTGCCATTAAATACATTGGTGTTGACGCACGAACCGTAGTCACATCATACGTTTCTAAATTATAAATCACATCTCGAACCGCATCCAAACCTTCCTGAATGGTGAATTTTATTTCATGGTGAATCGTACCTAAATGATCGGCTACTTTTCGAGCTGCCGCTAAATCGGGTGACCCTTCTAAACCAACGGCAAACGAGTGCAATTGTGGATACCAAGCATCCACAGTATCGCCTGATTCTATTCTTTTTTGAGCATATTTTTTGGCCACTGCCGATGTTATGGATGAATCCAATCCACCCGAAAGCAAAACGCCATAAGGCACATCACTCATCAATTGACGGTGAACCGCAGCTTCTAGAGCCGTTTTTAATTCTTCAATGCTTGTAGCGTTGTCCTTAACCGCATCGTACTCAGTCCATTCTCTGTGGTACCATTTAACGAATTCGCCATCTTTGCTAGACAAATAATGTCCTGGTGGAAACAACTCTATTTTGGTACAAAAACCTTCTAGCGCTTTCAATTCGGAAGCTACATAAAACGTCCCGAATTGATCCCATCCAATATACAACGGAATGATTCCCATATGATCACGAGCTACAAAATATTCGTCTGTTGCTACATCATAAATTGCAAATCCGAAAATTCCATTCAATTCATCTATAAAATGAACACCTTTTTCTTGGTATAAAGCTAATATTACTTCGCAATCACTTTCCGTTTGAAATGTATATTTTCCTTCAAATTGTTTGCGTAAGTCTCTATGGTTGTAGATTTCACCATTGGCGGCAAGCACCAAACTTTTATCTTCACTAAACAAGGGTTGTTTTCCAGAAGCTGGATCAACAATAGCTAATCTTTCGTGTGCTAAAATTGCTTTATCATTGCTAAAAATGCCACTCCAATCGGGTCCGCGGTGACGGATGATTTTTGACATTTCTAATACTTGTGGTCTTAATACTTCTGATTTTTGCTTTAAATCGAAGGCACATACAATTCCGCACATAATCTACTTCTTTAAATATTTATTTGATGAAGCAAAATTGTATAAACACTTCTAATATTAAAACAAAAAAAGACTAATTAATTATAAATTTAAACTAAAAACAACTATTAAAAGATAATTTAAAAGCAAAATTGATTTGAATTATGGGTTTGGGTTTGAGAATGTTATTATTCACCCACAGATTGTACTAATTTACACAGATTTTTTATTGAATTACTTCAATACTATACTTTGTTGTATTTATCTCAAACTCAAAACCTACTTCATTCCCCATCAATTTGCTTCCGAGTGGTGATTGTGGCGAAACCGCAATAATGGTTTTATCATCGACTGTAATTTTGGGAAGAGCAGCCGAAATAAAAAGCAACATACCATTGGCTTGCACCAAACTTCCTAATGCTATTTTGGTGTGTTTGGCAGAAGCATCAATCTTATCTAAAACCGATTTCTGATCAAGAATTTCTTTGAGTTTGTGATTGAGTTTTTCTTGTTCTAAGTGCATCATTGACAAAGCCGTTTCGTGCTTATCGCCTGCCGAGCCTTTGGCATCGTTTTGAGCGTCTTCTGTTAAACCAGAAATCATATCGCGAAAAATATCAATACGATCTTGAAGCAGTTGATTATAGCGTTGAAGAATATTTTGTTTTAGTATCATACATCAAAATTTAACCGCAAAGTTCGCAAAGTTTACTATTTCAAACCTTGCGAACTTTGCTTGTTCTTTGTGACCTTACGGTTATATTTTAAAAATCAAATTTATAATTAGCACCCAACAACACTTGAACACCTTGCACTGGATAGTTCATCCAACGTTGGTAGTTTTGGTTGGCTAGATTATTTCCTTTTAAGAAAAAGGTCAATCGTTCATTGTGCTTGTAGCCCAAATGAGCATTCAAATCGAAATAACTATCCAATTTCACATCAGTAACTGGGTTTGCTAAAGTCAAATTGATGTATTGGTCTTTTCGTTCACCCACAAAAAATACACTAGCACCAGCATACCATTTTGGAGTCACATTGAAATCTATGGTTGAAGCCAATTTTATACCTGGCAAATTCCAAGCTTCTTTTTCATCTTTTGTTGAATAGCTACTGAAAGTACCATTAATTCCGAAAGAAACATTTTTAGAAAAATCGGCTTTCAACTCACCAAAGAAACTCACCGTTTTTACGTTATCATAAACCACTCCAAACGAATTACCATTGGTGTAACCCAAAGTATTGGTGTTAGCAGCATCATAAATATTGCTTTTGTATAATGCTTTGTTATCTTCGTTCATCACCGATGCACGAATGTTGTAACCTATGGTATTGGCCAATTTTCCTTTTAAACCAAGGTATACATCAAATTTTTGATCGGTTGGTGCAATCGCTAACGTTGGTGATACAAAGAAATTCTCTTGAGCAAATTCTTGATACGAATTTTGTTTCAAACTTCCCTCTGCTCCTGCATACGCTACCATCAAATCGCCAACCACTTTGTAGGAACCAGTAATGTTTGGATATACAAACAACTTATTTTTAGAAGTTGTCACTAAGGTGTCTGAAGCCATACTGTAGAAAATTCCAACTCCAACATTTACCGAAAAATCGTCTTTATTGATTTGGAAACTAGGTTTAAAACCGATGTTGGTAAAGCCGTATTTGATTCCGGAAACATCATAATAATCTTTTTGGAATTTGCCGCTTATGTAATCAACAACAAAATCGGTTTTTAATTTTACATCCATAACATCAAATTGCAAGGAAGGCTTAGCTACAAAACGATTTTCACCCGAAGAAAAAGCATCCGAAAAATGATTGAATCGGAATGTTGCTTCTTTGAAAGCACCTTCATTAAGAGCCAATCTTCCACCTAAATAAATGTTTTGATACGTTTGTTTAGGATTGATTCCATTAAGCAACAAATCTTTATCGGATGGTAATAAACCTTCGTATAGAATTGGGTTTAATCCATACCAATTATAGGTTTGACGTTGGTAACCTAAATCTCCATTCCAAGCTAATTTATTAGTTCGACTTCCATAAGTAACATCCAAAGCCGAATTAGAAAACTTGTTGTCTAACTCTACATTTTTGATTCCGCCTTGCGACGATAAATGGCGCAACATAGCACCCACATAATCTCCGTTTTCTAGAGTTTGAGTAACAAACAATTCGGCGTTGATATTGCCGTAATTTCCTGCTGCTAACGTCGCGTAATTGTTGAATAACTTTTCTTTTGCTCCATTTTCAACACCAGCGGCTTTTCCTTTAGAAGGTGTAAAAGTGGATGCCACAGGAAAAGAGAATATATTGTATTGAATATTTTCTTTTTTCGAATTATCATCATCGTCTAACGAAGGTGTTTCTTTTACTTTAAAAGCATCAGAAATTGTTGGTGTATAGGGTTTGACCACATTCACCACTTCGGTACCGATATCGCCATCTTGCTTTTGAGCGAATGAAATTTGAGTAATTAAAAAAACTACTACAATTGCTATTTTATGTTGGAAATTCATTTTCATATTTAAATTTTTAAAAGCACTTCGACTGCGCTCAGTGTGACAAATTATAACCTAAAAAACTATTTAAATTATTTAGTAATTGACGAATTCGTTTTACTTTCTTCGGTTTTGATAGTATCCAATTCGGTTTGTGCTTCTTGAACTACATCTGGAAAATCTTTAAAATTATCGATTACACTATCCAAAATCGAAGTAGCTTGAAAACTGTCTTTCAGTCCGTAATAGTTTTTAGCCATTACCACCAAACCTTTGGCTCCGAAATATTTGTAACCCGAATAATCTTTAGCCAACTTTTGAACCGATTTATTCGATTCAGCAAATTTTCCGTCTTTATTTTTGAAATAAGCATCATAGTACAATGCTTCTGCGGCCAATTCACCTTTGGCAATTTTTAACAAATTAGCATACGCCACTCGAGCTTTTGCTTCATCATTGGCTTTAATGGCAGAACGTGCTACGATAATTTGAGCGTCACTTTTAATTTTGTTATCCGTTTTTGGATTACTTAATACTTTATCGGCATAAACCACCGCATTGGGATAATCTTTTTGATCGTAATAAGCACGCATCAAATTGGCTTGAGCAAAGGTGATGTTTTGAGGGAAATCAGCTTCGGTTTCCAATCGTTTTAAAACGGGAATCGCTTTTACAAAATTGTCTTTTTTCAAATGAATTTCACACAAATGAGCTAGTGCTTGTTCGGTAAATTCACTTTTAGATTGGCCAATTACATATTCGTAATTTGGAATGGCATTTTGCTCTAAACCATCTGCATAATACGATTGTGCTAAATAGAAATTGGCTTTCAACGCATGAATTCCTTTTGGAAATTTAGCTACATAACCACTCAACGTAGCAATCGCTTGTTTGGTATTATTTTGCAAATATTGTTTTTCAGCGGCTTCGTAGGTATCATTATCCAAATCTACATCCGAAACTTCCACAAAATCTAAAGTTCTAACCCAAGCCGCATATTCATCTACTTTTCCGTTGTCCACATAAATCAATCGTGCGGTTGAAACGGCTTCTAGAGCTTCTGGTGTTCTTGGATATTCTGAAGCCACTTTTTTAAATTTAGCAATTGCCAGTTCATCTTTGTTGGCATTGTAATAAATCAATCCTTGACGCAACACCGCTTTAGACGAATAGGAACCATTTTTGAACTCGCTTAATAATTGGTCGTAGGTTTTAATCGCTAAATCGGTTTTGTTGTCGGCAACATAGGTATTTCCTAATTCAAACAAAGCATCATCACGGTATTGTGAGTTTTTGAATGCTTGCAGAAATTTATTAAAATCTTCAATTTTCTTGTCGTTTTTGCTTACAAATCCGTAGCTGATGGCTTTTTGAAATGCTGCATAATCGGCATCTACGCTTTTCAATTCGATAGCTTTGTTATAAGCATCCATCGCAGGCCAGTATTTTGACGTTACAAATCGGCTGTCGCCCAAACGCAAATACGAATCGTTCAAACGAATTTTATCATCTTTTACCGCATCAATCTGACTTTGAAAATAATTCCCTGCTTGGTCGTAGTCTTTTTGTTTGAAATAACAATACGCTATGTTGTAATTGATGTTTTTGTACTCTGGCGTGTTCTTGGCTTCTGGCATTCCTTCAAACTGTTTGAAACTTAGTAACGCTTCATTAAAATTATCTAGCGTATACTCGGTTTCTGCTTTCCAAAAGGTAGCGCGTGCTGTGAATTTAGCATCTTTTTGAACGCCAATTGACGTTTTAAACATCTTTTGCGCTTCTTGATAATTGCCATCGGTATACAATTCTAAGCCACGATAGAACGTTACTTTTTGATACGCTAATTTGTTTTCCGGACTTTTATTTTTCTCCAATAACGTCAACGCTTCTTTGTAGTTTTTGGAAGTGATGTACGAATTGATCAACAAACTTTCAATCTCACCTTTGCTCGGCGAATTAGGATATTTGCTTAAAAATGAAGATAAAACATCAGGAACCGATTGGTAGGAATTCCCAATTTCGTAACTAATTTTGGCATAATTCAAGTTCGCATCTTCTTGAATTTTTTTATCAAAATCCATTTCCGAAGCATTCTTAAAAGCATTTAAAGCTTCTTGTTTTTTATCGGTTTTCATGTAACTTTCACCCAAATGATAATAGGCATTTTGAGCTACAAAGTCTTTACCATCAATAATTTTATTGAATTGCGAAATCGCATTTTCGTAATCTTTTTGTTGATAATAGGTATATCCTAACTGATAAAAATCGGTGTTGTTCCACTTGCCTTTTTTACCGTTGTATTCTTTCAAATAAGGAAGCGCTTCATCGTATTTTTTTAAATTGAAATAACTTTCACCAATAATTTTATTCAATTCCGATTTTTCTAAAGCCGATGATTTTGCCATAGCCGCTTTACCTAAATCGATGGCTTTTTGGAAATTACCCAATTTAAAATTCATATCGGCTTGAAAATACGACAGCTTTTCTTTGTATTTTTCTTCACCCGAAACTTGATCGAAATATTTGGTGGCTTCTTTATAATCGTCGCCTTCATAAGCCATAAAACCTAAATAGTATTTGGCTTGCGAACCATATTCTTTAGAATTAGCCACTTTGTTCAAATAAGTTGTCGCTTCTTTTTTATTTTTAGCAGAGAAAAAAGCATAACCCTTCTGGAAGTTGTATTTTTCCAACTCGTCATAGGTCAAGGCACTTTCATCCACTTTACTAAAATATTCTAAAGCAAATGGATAATTTCCATTTTCAAAATAATACGTCGCAACGCCCAAATAGGCTTGATTTTGTTTTGTGCTTGTTGGATAATTGGTCACAAAATCTTCCATCAATTTATCGGCACCCGATTGATTCAATCGAATGGCACAATTGGCAATATAATAGGCGCAATCAGCCTGAACATCTTGCTCTTTATTGACTTGCTTTACTTTGTCAAATAGAATTTGAGCAGCCAAATATTGCTTGTCATTATACAACGAAACGGCTCTGTCAAATTCAGAAAGTTGGTTGGTATAAATTGCCGATTGTTGTGCCGTAATGGTCACACCAGAAGCTAATCCGTTTAAAAGTAAAAAAGCTGCTATTTTTCGCATTTTATATTTTTTTTATAATCATTCAAAATTATCATTCTCCTAGGTATAACGAGACATTGTCTGGTTTTATTATAAACATTTTTCTTAACAATCACTTTTTAAAGACGACAAGATGATAGACCTTTAGATAATAGACCGAAAATCAAGCAAGGGAAAAAGAAAATCCATTAGTTGTCAGTCAATTATCAATTATCTTCCCTACATTTCCCATTTTGTTAAAATTTATTTTGAAAACCTACGTTATCTTATTACTTTTACCCAATAAACAAAATTTCCTATGTCACAACCTGTATTATCTTTAAAAGACGTAACGATTTATCAAGAAAATAGAGTGATTTTATCACAAGTTAACCTGGAAGTAAATCACGGTGAATTCCTTTATATTATTGGAAAAACAGGAACTGGAAAAAGTAGTTTGATGAAAACATTGTATGCCGATTTACCGTTAACCCAAGGTGAAGGTCATATTGTTGATTATGATTTGGCTACGCTTAAAGAAAAAGATATTCCGTATTTGAGACGAAAAATTGGAATCGTTTTTCAAGATTTTAAACTACTACCCGATCGTAATGTAAACGACAATATGCTTTTTGTTTTGAAGGCTACGGGTTGGACAGATGCTTCTGAAATGCAACACAAAATTGATGAAGTTTTGGATAAAGTAGGTATGAAAGGTTTTGCTTCCAAAATGCCACATCAATTGTCTGGTGGTGAACAACAACGTGTGGCCATAGCCAGAGCCTTGTTGAACGATCCTGAATTGATTCTTGCCGACGAACCTACCGGGAACCTTGACCCTCAAACCAGCGTAGAAGTGTTGGAAGTATTGAAAAACATCAATGCGTTAGGTAAAACCATCATTATGGCAACCCACGATTATGCCTTATTAATGAAATTCCCATCCAAAACATTAAAATGTGAGGATGGTGCTATTTTTGAAGTGGTTCAGAGATCGGTGTAATGCTTTCCATCTTAATTCCCACTTACCACTACAATATTTACAACTTAGTTTGTGAATTGCAAAAACAATGTAGTCAATTAGGAATTGACTTTGAAATTATTGCTCAAGACGATGGTTCTAACTCGGAATTCAATCTTGAAAATCAAAAAATCAATACTCTAGAACATTGTCGTTTTACGACCAATGCTACCAATTTGGGTCGTGGTAACAATCGAAATTCGCTAGCCCAACAATCCAGCTACCCATGGTTATTGTTTTTAGATTGCGACACTACGCCTACTTCTGAAAATTTTATAGCCAATTACATTAAATCGACTAGCAAAGCTGATGTTGTTTTTGGTGGTCTTGCTTACCAAATCGAATCGCCAAAACCTAACGAATTGTTGCGCTGGATATATGGAAAAAAACGTGAAGTCCTTTCGTTACAAGAACGTATACAAAATCCAACACAAACGGCTTTGACTTCGAATTTATTGATTAAGAAAGACATTTTTTTGTCTCACCCATTTGATTCAGCAATAACAGCTTATGGTTATGAAGATTATCTGTTTTTTTTGAATTTAAAACAACATAACATTTCGATTACTCATATTGATAATGCTGTAATTCATTTGGGATTGGAAACTTCAAAAGAGTTTTTGGAGAAAACAAAAATTGCTACAGAAAATTTGGTTTGGATTGCTCAAAAACACCCTGAATTGGTGGCTGAAAACAAGATTATAAAAGCCTACTCAAAACTAAACTTTTTTAAATTAACGGAACTTTATCGCTTTGTTTTTCAATCTTTTGAACATAAAATCAAACAGCAATTAGTTTCTAAAAAACCATCATTGTTCCTATTTGATTTGTATAAATTAGGATGCTTTATTAAAATTAAAACTTCATAAAATGGCTTTTTTTTCTGTAATTATTCCGCTTTACAACAAAGAAAACTTCATTGAAAGCACCCTAAAAAGTGTACTGAATCAAACGTTTACCGATTTTGAAGTTATCATCATAAACGATTGTTCAACTGATAGGAGTTTAGATGTAGTGCAAAAGAGTTGGCATCCGAAAGTCAGAATATTAGAACATAAAAAAAATCAAGGATTATCAGCTTCAAGAAATACTGGTATTAAAAATGCAAATGGTAATTATTTAGCTTTTCTAGATGCTGATGATCTTTGGAAAGAGAATTATTTGGAAAAAATTTATTTTCTAATAACTACTTTTCCTGAAGCAAAATTGTACGCCACAAATTACCAAGAAATATTTTCAAACCAGTCATTGCTTCCGGAAAATAATTCTCAAAAGCTACCTACCAATTCTATTATTGACGACTTTTTTGGTATCAGTCTGGCTCAACCTTTATATTGTCCATCTAGTTTATGTGTTGAACAATCGGTATTCAAACAAATTGGCTATTACAACGAGAATATAACTTTTGGAGAAGATATTGATTTTAATATAAGAGCCAATACTGTTTTTAAATTGGCTTATTCCAAAGAACCATTGGTAGACTACTTAACTAGTTCTGAAAATCAGATTACTGCAAGCTCTCTAAAACATAAAACAATAACAGACTTCGATTTTTATGAAACAGAATTCAAGAATAGTACCCTAAAAAAATACCTAGATTTTAATAGATACATCATGTGTAAACATTATAAAGCGGAAGGAGATATAGAGAATGTAAAAAAAATGAAAAATGCTATTAACTTATCCAACTTAAATTACAAACAAATTATCTTATTAAATTCACCTAGATTCATTTTAACATTGATAAAAAAGATAAAACAATTGGCTCTTCAAAAAGGTGTTAAGTTAACTACATATTATTGATTGATGCTTGTCAAAAAGCTATTATAATCTCTTATGTAATCTTCTTCTTTAAATACATCTGAAGCCAAAACCAAACAAACGGCTCCAGAGGAAAAGTTTTCTAATTCTCTCCAAATATTTTTATTAATGAGTAAACCTTTGTCGGGTTTGTTTAAAGTTACCGTTTGCTCTGAAACACCGTCTTTTAAGACTACATCAAAACTTCCTGACAAAGCTACTAGAAGCTCCAACTGTTCAATATGCGAATGACCACCACGATGCGCAGTACTCGGAACATCAAACAAATAATACACTCGTTTTATTTCAAATGGTACTACATCTTTCTCAATTATGGCCAAGTTACCGCGGTAATCTTCTATTTTGGGTATCGAAATAATATTGATATTCATTAGGTATTGTATTTAAAAAGTTGCAACCATATTGAACCGATAGTATTCAAATCAAATTTGGTCACACTCGATTTGGCGTTACTTTTACATTGTAAATATAATTTATTATTTGAAACCATTTCGTTTAAAGCTAAAGTGAGTTGATATTCATTTTGATTTTCCACCAATAAGCCATTGTGTTGATTTATAATAATCTCACTTGGTCCCGACAAACAATCATAGGATACGACTGGAGTTCCACAAGCTAATGATTCTAATAATACCGTTGGAAAACCCTCATTTTTACTCGATAAAACAGTGAAAAGTGCTTTTTTATAATACGGAAACGGATTGGCAACACTTCCTTTAAAAACTACTTTATCGTCCAAACTCAAGTTAGTTGCAAGTTGTTTTAGACTAGAAAGTAAAACGCCATCACCAATAATCACGAGTTTGATGTTTTGATTGGGTAAATCTGATTTGGAGTAAACTGGAATTAGTTTATCAAATTGTTTGACATCAATGTGCATGTTTCCAACGGCTAAAATGTACTTGAAATCAACTTCCAAAGTTTCATTAGACTGCTTTTCGATATGCTCAAAATCAATAGGATTGTAAATAGTTTGTACCTGATTATAATGATATTCTGATAGGATTTTGCCTTTAATTTTATCAGATACAGTAATAATTTTATAGCTATTTTGATAGATACATTTGGCTAGATAGTGCCATTTTGGAAAATACAACTCGGTTAAATAACTATGAACCATAAATATTGATGGTGCATTATAAATGACTTTTGTTATGATGAACTCTTGCCATTGCCTATGTTTTACACGAGTATCTATAATGAAATCAAATTTATTATTTCTAAAAAAATTATATAGTGTAAAAAAACGATTGAATCGATCGCCTAAATTGAAACCGCCTTTTTTGAGTTTACCTAAGTTTAAAACATTACCAGCATACTCATATTCTATCTTATCCAAAACCAAAACGTGATGCACAGAACAATTATTCTTTTCAAAAAATTGCGATAATATTGCGGCACATCGCTCTGCACCACCACCTGCCAATTGTTCCGAAACGATACAAATTTTATATTTCTTGGAAGAAGAGTTCACCAATTTTAACTATTTTAGCAACAAATATAAGCAATAAGTGAGAATATTATTAATAGGAGAATACAGTCGGTTGCACAATTCCTTAAAAGAAGGATTGGTGGCGCTCGGTCATGATGTAACTCTTGTTGGAAACGGCGACGGATTCAAGAATTTTCCTGTTGATTTATCGACCAAAGCCAGATGGAGCGAAAGCAAAATAGGAAACGTTTTTCGTAAAGTCATTCATCGACTAACTAAGTTAGACATTGCTCAATTGGAGTTTGGGATTCGTTTTTACTTTCATTTAAAAAAGTTGAAAGGATTTGATGTGGTCCAATTAATCAATGAATCGCCTATTCAAACCACACCAAAATTGGAACGTTATCTTTTAAAAAAAATCTTTAATCAAAATCCAAAAGCTTTTCTTTTGTGCTGCGGCGTTGATTATATCGTTGCCAAGCATTTGATGGAGAAAAAGGAACGTTATTCGATTATGAATCCGTTTTTTGAAAATCCAAATTCGAAAAAAGAATATGAGTTTATTTTAGATTATTTGTCTCCAAACCACACAAAAACCCACGATTTAGTCTATCAAAACATAGCTGGCGTTATTGCTTCCGATATGGATTATGTGCTGCCTATGCAAGGACATTCCAAGTTTTCAGGGTTGATTCCGAATCCTATAAATACAACTAAAATCAATTCTATACCGTTAGAAAATTTTGATAAAGTTGTCATTTTTTTAGGTATCAATCGTGGCACTTATTACACCAAAGGCATTTCGTTTTTTGAAAGAGCATTAGAAACTATTCAGCAGAAATATCCTGATAACGTAGAAATTATCATCGCCGAAAATCTTCCTTACGACGATTACATTCAAAAATACAATCGAGCGCATATTATACTCGACCAAGTATATGGTTTTGACCAAGGTTACAATGCCTTAGAAGCTATGGCAAAAGGGAAAGTGGTATTTACAGGTGCTGAAAAAGAATTTGAAGACTACTATAAATTAACCGAAAAAGTTGCGGTAAATGCGTTACCTGATGTAGATTATTTAGTAAATGAACTTTCAAACTTGATAGAAAATCCGAATGAGTTGATTATAATTGGCAAAAGAGCTCGCCTTTTTATAGAAAAAGAGCATGATTATCTTATAATTGCTAGAAAATATTGTGAAATTTGGAAGGAAATAGCTAATGCTGATTGATAATTGCTATGATAAGACTATTCACAAAATATAAATCCATTTTTACATCCTATAAGTTATTTTCACTTTTAGGAATCTTGACTCTGTTTCCTTTTTTGGTGCTCGCATTGTTCAATCAACCGGCGACAGATGATTATTATTTCAGTTATTACACCAAATTATATTCAATTACCGAATCGCCTTTTTGGATGTATAACAATGTTGGCGGCCGTTATTTAGCAAACACTATTCTGTGTTTCAATCCAGTTTACTTTAATTGTTTCTTTTTGTTCAAAATTATACCCATCGGACTATTATCATTGTTTTGCATTTCAATCTATTATTTTGTAGAAAGTTTGCTACCATTACTAAACTTTTATAAAAAAACTGCAGTAGTTGGGCTTTTTTGTACCTTATTTTTTGTTCAATTACCCGATAGTTGTTCTGCTTTTTATTGGTTGCCTGGTGCCATTACTAACCAACTTCCAATTTCATTAAGTCTGCTGTTTTACGTATTTACGATAAAGTTTTATACTTCTCGGAAAACTAAATACTTTTTGATGTCGGTAGGTTTTTTAATAATGACATTGGGTTGCAACGAAATAGTAATTATCATTAATCTTTTCATCCTCTTTATAGGTTGCGCCTACACAAGTTTTGTAATAAAAAGACACCTTTATGCTTTGTGGTTGCTTTTCATTATTGCCCTAATTTTTTCTTCAATAGAAGTAATTGCTCCCGGAAATCTAGTTCGAGCCAAAGCCATACCCGTAGAACATGATTTAATTTATGCTTCAGTTCATGCACTAGCTTCGAGTATTGATTATTTTTTTAAGTGGGTTCCCTTACTGCTGCTTTTTTGTTGCTTTTTTATCGAAGATTTTTATAAAAGAACTACTGCTTCTGTAAACAATATGGTATTACTTCATCCTATTTGGGCTTTAGGTATTGTTTTTGCCATTTTAGCAATGAGTTTCTTCATTGGCT
Source organism: uncultured Flavobacterium sp. (assembly GCA_964577105.1). Lineage (GTDB taxonomy): Bacteria > Bacteroidota > Bacteroidia > Flavobacteriales > Flavobacteriaceae > Flavobacterium. Next base: position 77,835 of record CAZNWY010000004.1, on the reverse strand, counting down.
TTTGGATTAATAGAAATCTATTACCCGATAGGACCATCAACACGGTCTATTTTTTTTACATTGTGAGTCTACTTTATTTTGCCGCTTGTAGTTTGATGTATTTTAAAGAAAAGCATGATTTTACAATAAGCATCACTTCTTCTACTAAATTAGTACTTGGTCTTATAATCAGTTTGTTTCTTTTTGCTAACACACCTATATACAATGCCTACAGAGATTTATTTACAGGAAAAGCATACAAATACCATCAAGAAATAAATGAACGCCTCAAAATTGTATTAAACTCTCAAAAAGATACTATCACCGTACCTGCTCTAAAAAACAAGCCACAAACCATTTTTAAACCTATAATCATGGGGTTGACCACTGATATTAACGATTGGAAAAACGAAGAAATTTCTAAATACTATAACAAGAATATTGTAGTACAACCTACTGATTCAACATTTACTGAATAAATGGATATCACCGAATTTTTAAGACTTAAAGATCAAAATCTTTACCATCGTCATCCTTGGGAGGTTTCGAGAAGAAATGTTTTGTTTGATTTTTTAAAACAATCTGAAATTAATTTTCCTGTCAAAAGAATTGTTGATATTGGCGGTGGAGATGGTTATATTATCAACGCTCTTGCAGAAAAAAACCTAGCAAAGGAATACTATGCGATCGATACTGCTTATAACGATGCTTTAATACAACAGTTCAAAGAAAACTATTCCGATGATAAAGTAACTTATTTGAACAACCTGGAGGAGTATTTTAAAAACTATTCTACCACTGAAGACACTTTATATCTGTGCATGGATGTTTTGGAACATTTGGAAAATGAGAAAGAAATTTTAGAACATTTTATGACTGTAAAGAGTGCTTATTTTTTCTTTGCTGTACCTGCTTTTCAGAGTGTTTTTTCGTATCATGATGAATTATTAGGACACTACAGACGTTATAGTTTATTGCAACTTCAAAGCGTTTTGGAAAGATTTAATTTTGATATAACAGATAAAGGATATTATTTTTCGTCGCTTCTTTTATTTCGAAAGTTAGAGCATTTTTTCAAAAAGAAACGTAAAGAAACCATAACCGAATGGGATGGAAATACCGTGAAAGAACGTATTATTATTTCCATATTGAAATTCGATTTTAAAATTAGTCTATTGTTTAAAAAAGTAGGGATTCATTTACCTGGCTTATCATGTTATTGCCTATGCAAAAAATAGCACTTCTTATTCCGTGTTACAATGAGGAATTTAGGTTACAAGAAAATCATGTTGCATCTTTATTAGAAGAAACTACAATAGCAATTTATTTTTTAAATGATGGTAGTACAGACAATACGGGTACCATTATAGAAAAAATTTGCAACCAATATCCCAACAATTGTCTTAATATTAACTATAAGAAAAACGAAGGAAAAGCAGCAGTACTATACAAATCGATAAGAGAAATTAGTACGACACATAACTACGATTATATTGGTTATTTTGATGCTGACTTTTCTACACCTCCAACAGAAATAAAACGTTTAGTAAATTCTATAATTACTTCTAATTATCAATTTGTTATTGGTTCTAGAATTCTTTTGCTTAATGCAAATATCAAAAGAAGATGGTATCGACATATCATTGGAAGAATTATTTTGACATTAATAAATTTCAAACATCATTTGGACATTTACGATACCCAATGTGGTGCTAAAATATTTTCCAAAGAAATAATTGATTGTGCTTTTGAGCAACCTTTTAAAACTTCTTGGCTTTTTGATACTGAAATTTTTATTCGACTTAAGCAATCGAATGTATTACAAAAAGGGAAAGAAATTCCTCTCGAAGAATGGACTGACTATGGAGGCTCTAAATTAAGTTGGAAATCGAGTTTCAAAATTTTAAAAGAACTTTTAATAATCCTAAAGGAATAGCTTATAAACTCTTTCTAAAATATATACTCAAAACCACAAAGTAAAGAGCATAAGTCAACGAATGTGCCATGACAACTCCTTCTATTCCTTGAGTTGGAATAAAATAGCTACTACTGAAATACAAGACGGATAACGAAAAGATTTCAAAAAGAATGAACGCCTTTGTTAGTTTCTTGGCGAAAAACTGATAGCCTAAAATTAGTGAGGCTGCTTTAAAAATATCTCCAATCAATTGCCAAAAAAACAATTTTGTAACTGGTAAAAACTCTTTTGTAAACAAGATTTGAACTACAAAATCACGTAAAAAATAAAGTAACACCATACCAACTACAAAAAGCGGCATAATACCTTTATAGTATTCCCAAAAAAGTGATTTGGTCTCTTGTTTATTTTGGGCAATAGACAATTTGGGTAAAAAGTAGATTCCGATGAGCGAGGTAATGAAAAGAAAATTGTACGACGAGATTCGGGTAATTGCTTCCCAAAACCCTGCTTGCTCAATTCCGATGGTGGCAATAATATTTTTTCTAATGGCAAAAAAAACCATGGGTCCGAAAACTGCCGAAACCAATGCCATTAAGGAATAAGAAGATAATTCTTTTAAAAAATACAACTGATAGAACTTTAATCGTACTGTTTTAAAAATCTTTATTTCTGTATTTATAGCGAAAAAAGACACTAAAAACAAGAGTGATGGTGTTGCAATAATAGACAATAAGGCTCCTTCGGTTTTCATTTGCCAAATTAAAAATACCGAAACTAGCAACCCGATGCAACTTCCAATAATATTGATGTAAATTACTTTTTTAAATTCACCAAGTCCATTGATAGTGGCTATTAAGAATATATTTCCAATGTAAAAAGGCAGTCCAATAGCTAGTGCTTTAAAAACAAAACCATATCGATATTGATTTCCAAAAACCGACTGGTTAAAATAGTCGGAAAAGAAAAATAAGGTTGCACTCATTAGTACACAAACAACCAACACCGAAACAAAAATAGTAGACAAGGTTTGTTGGAGTTTTTGCTCTTCTTTTTTATGTTCGGCGACATATTTTACCACACCATTTTCAAATCCTAAAGTAGCAAATGCTTCGGTTGATGTTAGAAAATTACGCAAATTTCCCACCAAAGCCATTCCGCTTGGTCCTACAAAAATGGCTATGACTTTAGAGGTAATAAATCCAATAAAAATTTTAATCAAAATACTAATACCATTCAAAGAAGTTGCTTTGAATAATTGTTTGGAACGTATTTCTTTAAAAAAACTCAATTAGTACTTATTTAAAATTTGGATGACTACATTAACTTCTTCATCAGTCATAACCGGACTAATAGGTAAACTCAATACCTCGCGATGGATTTTTTCAGTAATTGGAAATGACAATGAATTCCATGCGGCAAACGCTTTTTGTTGGTGTGGCGGAATTGGATAATGAATCATTGTTTCAATATCATTTTGCAACAAATAATCTTGCAATTCTAAACGATTTTCGGTTCTAATTACAAACAGATGAAACACATGATTATTGGATAAATCCCATTCTGGTAAATGGATTTTTGTATTATTAATTTCAGAAAGATACCGTTTAGCAATTGCTTTTCTAGTATTGTTTTCAGTATCTAAATTGGATAATTTTACGTTTAAAAAAGCTCCTTGAAGTTCATCCAAACGCGAATTGATTCCGATGTACTCATTATGGTATTTTTTTTCAGAACCATAATTACGCAATGCATAAATCACTTTAGCCAAGTCAGCGTCATTAGTGGTAATGGCACCTGCATCGCCCAAAGCACCCAAATTTTTCCCAGGATAAAAACTAAACGCCGCAGCATTGGATAAATTTCCAGCTTTTACATGTGATTTTGAAATAGCACCATGCGCTTGAGCGGCATCTTCAATGACTAATAAATCATGTTGATTCGCAATGGCGCTTATAGCTTCCATCTCGGCCAATTGACCATACAAATGAACGGCTAAAATGGCTTTAGTTTTTGAAGTGATTTTAGCTTCAATCAAATCGGGATTGATATTATAAGTTTCCATTGTAGGTTCTACCAAAACCGGAACTAAATCAGCTTGCAAAATGGCTAAAATACTAGCAATATAGGTATTAGCAGGAACGATCACTTCGTCGCCTTTTCGAAGTTTTCCCAACTGAATGTAGGCTTTGAATATCAATACCAAAGCATCCAAACCATTACCTACTCCGATACAATATTTAGTACCACAATATTTGGCATAATTACTTTCAAAAGTATGTACTTCATTACCTAAAATAAACCATCCTTTATCCAAAATCAACTTCATTTTTTCTTGAAATTGCTCTTGGTAAGCAGCGTTTATCTTCTGTAAATCAAGGAATTTAATCATACTAAATGGTTTCTAATAAATGGTAATTGGAGGTTTTAAATCGGAGGAAGTTTTGAACCGTCGTTTTGGCACCAAAGCTTTCTTTCCAATACGCCAAACCTTCGTTTAATTTCAATCCGTTTTGCTCAGAAGAACTTCCAAAACTCACGTATTTTTTATCTGCGTATTTTTTAATAATAAAATCAAACAAAACATCTAAAGCTGCTGTATCATTGCGATCTGTACCACCAGAGCTGTATTGAAAATGAGCTACGGTATCCGTTAAAAACATCACTACTCCTGCTTTTAAATCATTATCTTGATACGCATTAAAAAGTTTAATATTGTCTGGAAACCTACGAGCCAATTGCTGTATTTCATCAATAGAATGAACTGGATTCACTTGAAAACGCTCGTTTAAATTGGGTGTCAAAATAGTATTCCAAAAACTCGAATAATCCTCTTCCTCTTTGATTTCAATTCCCAATTCTGAAGCTACTTTCAACGCTCTTTTTCTATTTCGGTTGGGTTCGTATGCGTTATGCATATCTATTACCAAATACACATCCGTTCTAAAAAGTTCCGATTGCATTAAAAAAGAAACGTAATCAATTTCGTCTGCCAACGTATCATTATAAATTTTAGGAAGTGATTTCAATTCAAAAGTTTGAATTCCATTTGTTTCTAAAAATTGCATTAGCACTTTAAAAACAGTAATATATTCTTGAATTCTGATGTCATCTTTAACAATTACACCACCATAACTCAATCCTTGATGCGAAAAAACAGTGGTTCCTACCCTATTGGCTGGCAAAAGGGCAACAAGTTTATCCTCTTCAAAAACCAACAAAGAATAATCATCAAATCGGTCAGCGTGATATTCCATAAAATTTCTGTGGAACAAAAAAGTAGCATTTTTGGCAACGCTCACAAAAGCATTCCAAAGATCAAAATCTTGAGGTTGATACAGTCTAACTTGGTAGTTTTTCACTCTTATTCTTTATACTTGGGAAAAGTACGTAATTATTTAATTCGTTTTTCCAATTTCAAAAATAGGCATAATTAAAAATAAATGCCTAATTTTAGACATCCAAATTGCTATTTGAAGTGAAGTTAAAACTGTATTTCCTATATTTTAGTATTATTTTGTGTTCCTGTTGCTCTGTTTTGGGGCAAAATGTTTCCTTATACAATCAATTTAACGGACGATACGACTTTACTTTTGTGGGCAACACGATGAATTTGGGTGAAAACAATATAACTCCGGGTTGTGGTTCTTTATTGATAACTTCTTCGTCAGAAACCTTAAATCTAAATTCCAATCAAGTGATAAAAAACGCCTATTTATATTGGGCTGGTTCGGGTTTGGGAGATTTTAACGTTAATTTAAATGCTGTGAATATTACGGCACAACGTACTTTTTCAAATATTTCTTTTAGTTCTGGATTACCCTATTTTAGTGCTTTTGCCGATGTTACCAACCAAGTTATTGCTACTGGTAATGGAATCTATACATTGTCTGATTTAGACGTTTATCAAACCTTAATAGACGAACCTGGATATTGTAACAATAGAACCAATTTTGCGGGTTGGGCATTAGTTGTTGTCTATGAAGATTCCAGTTTGCCTTTAAATCAGATTAATATTTATGACGGATTAGAAAGTATTCCAAACGACATTACAATTACCTTAAGTAACCTCAATGTGATTGATAACGCTGGAGCGCAAATTGGTTTTATTGCTTGGGAAGGCGACTCCAATCTTGCAGTTAATGAAACACTTCAGATTAATGGAAATATTTTAAGCAATCCGCCCTTGAATCCAGCAAACAATGCCTTTAACGGAACCAACAGCTTTACAGGAAGCTCCACATTATACAACATGGATTTGGATGTATACAACATTCAAAATAATATTAATATTGGTGATACATCAGCTCAAATTCAGTTGACTTCTGGGCAAGATGTGGTGCTCATTAATGTGGTCGTAACCAAACTTAACAGTCAACTTCCCGATGCTACAATTACAGCTACCAATATCGCACAAAGTTGCAATTCAAATGTGATTAATATTGATTACACTGTATCAAATTTGAATTGTACCAACGCACTTCCAATCAACACACCTATTGCTATATATGCCGATGGCGTTTTGGTTGGACAAACGCAAACTACCACAATTATACCCATAAACGGAACCGAAAATGGTCAATTATCCATTACCATACCCAACACCATTCCAACCGATTTCACCCTAACCTTGGTGGTAGATGACACTGGCAACGGAACTGGAATTGTAACCGAAATTTTAGAAAATAACAATAGTTTTTTACAAGCTATTTCGCAATGGCTGTCACCAACATTCAACATTCTTGAACCTTTGTTTTCTTGCAATGAAGGGCTTTCACAAGGAACTTTTGACTTTTCTAACTACGAGAATTTAGTAAAAGTAAATCCAACCGATGTGGTACATTTTTATTTGACACTTTCCGATGCACAAAACCAAATCAATCCTATTTTAAATACAACTCATTTTATTACCAATACAACACCACAAGAAATTTTTGTCCGAATCAGTAACGCTCATTGTAATGCCATAACTTCTTTTGTATTGAAAGTTAAAAACTGTCCGCCAACGGTTTACAATTTTGTTTCTGCTAATGGAGACGGAATGAACGACACTTTTTTTATTAGCGGTTTGCGAAACATTTTTACTCATTTTGAAATCGAAATTTACAACCGCTGGGGAAGATTGATCTGGACTGGAAATAACAATACCAACGATTGGGATGGCTTTACAACCAAAGGAACGCGATTTGACAATAGCATTTCTTCTGATGGAACCTATTATTACATTCTCAATTTAAACGATGACGACTACCCCAAGCCCTTAGAAGGTTGGCTGTATTTGACAAAGTAAATTGTATATTCTAAAAATCTAAGTAAATTCGCCAAATAAATTTATAATTTCCATTGAAACAAATAACATCCATACAAAATCCGTTAGTTAAATCGTTAGTTCAACTTCAAGAAAAAGCAAAAGCTAGAAAGCAATCTGGCACTTTTTTAATTGAAGGCAAACGCGAAATTGAGTTAGCTATCAAAGGAAATTATGAATTGGAAACCGTTTTATTTCTTCCCGAATTAATTTCAAAAGAAGAAATAACCCAACTCGGACAGAACTCGGTTGAGTTAATAGAAATTAACAAAGACGTATACCAAAAACTGGCCTACCGAGATACCACAGAAGGAATTCTTGCGGTAGCAAAAACAAAATCGTTAGCACTATCCGATTTAAAACTTCCAAAAAATCCATTGATTTTAGTAATGGAATCCATTGAAAAACCTGGAAATATCGGAGCTATGCTGCGCACTTGTGATGCCGCCAACATCGATGCGGTGATTATAGCCAATCCGAAAACCGATTTATATAATCCAAACATTGTTCGCTCAAGTGTGGGTTGCCTTTTTACCAATCAAATTGCCACAGGTACTACCGAAGAGGTGATTAAATTTTTACAACATCACAATATTGCTATATTTGGTGCTACGTTACAAAACTCCAACTCCTACCACACACAAGATTATACCGTTCCAACTGCTTTAGTAGTAGGCACAGAAGCTACCGGTTTAACTCAAGCATGGCGCGATAATGCTACCCAAAATATTATTATTCCGATGCAAGGAGCAATCGATTCTATGAATGTTTCGGTAGCTTCGGCTATTTTACTGTTTGAAGCCAAAAGACAACGTGGCTTTTAATTAAAAAAATATATTATGAAAAAATCTCTTTTTACAGCGATTACCCTAATTACTTTTGCCTTTTCTTATAGTCAGATAACCGAATCGAAACTCGACGATGTGGTGACTAGAGCCATGAAAACTTTTAATGTTCCCGGAATTGCCGTTGCTATTGTAAAAGATGGTAAAGTGGTGATTTCAAAAGGATATGGCGTTACCGACATTAATACACAGAAAAAAGTCGACGGTAATACGCTTTTCGGAATTGCATCCAACAGTAAAGCTTTCACAACAGCCGCATTAGGAATGTTAGTCGATGAAAAAAAACTGAATTGGGACGACAAAGTCATAAAATACATTCCCGAATTTAAGATGTATAATGATTATGTAACCAATGAATTTACCATTAGAGATTTACTAACACACCGAAGTGGATTGGGTTTAGGTGCTGGTGATTTAATGATTTGGCCAGACGGTCATAATTTTACTCCAAAAGATATTGTCAAAAATATTCAATATTTAAAACCTGTTTCTGGCTTTAGAGCTGAATACGATTATGATAACCTATTGTATGTGATTGCAGGCGAAGTAATCGAACGCGTTTCGGGTAAATCGTGGTGTGAGTTTGTGGAAACCAATATTATGAAACCTTTAAAAATGGATCACAGTGCTTCATCCTTCCGAAGACTAAAAGACACTACCAATGTAATCAGTCCGCATGTGCCAACCAATGGAAAATTAGAGGTTATTAAACGTTATACCAATCCAATTTTTGATGCTGCTGCTGGAATTTATTCGAGTACCAATGACCTAAGCAAGTGGGTTATCGCTCAGTTGAACGATGGTAAATATGGCGATAACAACCAAAATCATTTGTTTAGCGAAGAAGTGCATACCGAAATGTGGACGCCACAAACCATTTTACCTATTTATGGAATGAAACCTTACAGTTGCAATTTTAAAAGCTACGGATTGGGTTGGCAATTATCAGACATCAACGGACATTTACAAGTGCATCACACCGGCGGTTTAGACGGAATTGTAACCCAAACCATCCTATTTCCCGATATTAAATTAGGAATAATCGTATTGACCAATCAACAATCTGGTGCTGCATTTAATGCGATTTCCAATACGATAAAAGATAGTTATTACGGATTTAATTATCCAGACCATGTAGAAGCCTTGTACAACGAACGCAAAGCCAAAGAAAATAATGCCTATAAAATTACGGATGAAGTTTGGGCAACTGTCGATGAAAATATGATGCGACGCACTAAAATTGATGTTCCAAATTACGTAGGTTTGTATCGAGATGCATGGTTTGGTGACATCATTATCAATTATAGAAAAGGCGCTATTCGATTCACATCGCTGCGTTCTCCAAGACTTACAGGTTCGTTGTTTTTTTATAAAGATTATACTTTTGCCGTGAAATGGGATAACCGAAGTTTTCATGCTGATGCCTTTATTTATTTTGATTTAGACGCTAATGGTAAAGCAATTCATTTTAAAATGAAGGCAATTTCTCCGCTCACCGATTTCAGTTACGACTTCCATGATTTAGACTTTAGCAAAGTCAGCGAATAGTCAGAAATTCATTAGAATAAGAAAATCCAAATTCCGAAATATTTCTACAAGGAATTTGGATTTTTTTTATTGCAAATTCAAAATTTATTCCTATTTTTAGCTAATTGAAGAATTTGCTATGATAGAGATTGATTTAGAAGAAGAAAAAAAAGCATTAGCTCGCGAATACAAAGAATTACTTCGTATTAGTTACCAAACACTTACACCAGAAGATAAGAAACTGATTCGTAAAGCGTTTGACGTAGCCGTTGATGCTCATAAAGATCAAAGAAGAAAATCGGGTGAAGCCTATATTTTTCATCCCATTGGTGTGGCCAAAATTGTAGCTTCCGAAATTGGTCTCGGACCTACTGCTATTGCCGCAGCTTTACTTCATGATGTGGTGGAAGACACTCCAATAACTGTCGAAGATTTAGAGAAACAATTCAATCCCAAAATTGCTCAACTTGTAGAAGGTTTGACCAAAATTTCTCAAGTCAAGAAAGACATGAACATCTCCATGCAAGCGGAAAATTTCCGTAAAATGTTGCTAACGCTAAACGATGATGTTCGAGTAATCTTGATTAAAATTGCCGATCGATTGCACAATATGCAAACTATGGATTCGATGCCCGATTACAAACAAGTCAAAATCGCATCCGAAACTTTATACATTTATGCACCGTTGGCACACCGTTTAGGATTGTATAATATTAAAACGAAACTTGAAGATTTAGGGCTTAAATATACCGAACCAGCCGTTTACAATGATATTGTAAGCAAAATTAAAGAAACCAAAGAAGAGCAAGATGCTTATATTAAATTGGTTTCTGATGTACTGAAAAAATCTCTCGATGAAGAAGGAGTCGAATACACCATCAAAGGTCGTCCAAAATCAATTTATTCCATTCGTAGAAAAATGTTAGCTCAAAATGTAAGTTTTGATGAAGTGTACGACAAATTTGCTTTGCGTATCATTTACAAATCTAATATGCATGATGAGAAATTCTTAGCCTGGAAAATTTATTCTATCGTTACCGATCATTATCGTCCGAGTCCAAGTCGTTTGCGTGATTGGATTTCATCACCAAAATCTACTGGATACGAGGCCTTGCATATTACCGTAATGGGGCCCAAAGGCCGCTGGGTTGAGATTCAAGTTCGTAGCGAACGAATGGATGAAATTGCAGAAAAAGGCTATGCAGCACACTATAAATACAAACAAGGTGCTACCGAAGAAAATGGTTTGGATGTTTGGTTAAATCTTCTCAAAGAAGCTTTAGAAAATTCTGAAACCAATGCGGTAGATTTTGTGGAAGATTTTAAAATGAATTTGTACGCCAAAGAAATCTTCGTTTTTACCCCAAAAGGCGAAATCAAATCATTACCCAAAGGCGCTACATCCTTAGATTTTGCGTTCAGCATTCACTCCGAAATTGGTATCAAAACCAGAGGTACACGTGTTAATGGCAAATTGGTGCAATTGAATCATGAACTGAAAAGTGGCGATCAAATTGAAGTGATTACTTCTCCAAATCAAAAGCCTACATTACACTGGTTGGATTATGTTACCACTTCACGTGCCAAAAATAAAATTAGAAATGTTCTTAACGAAGACACTAAGAAGATTGCCGAAGAAGGAAAAGAATTACTCACTCGTAAATTAAAACATTTAAAAATTACGTTAAACGAGAGTGTGGTGAATGAATTGGTCGTTTTCTTTAAACTCAAAACGAGCTTGGATTTATTTTACAGAGTTGGGATTGGCGCTATCGAAAACCAACAATTAAAAGACTATGCCGCTCAAAAAAGTAATACGCTGATTAATTTCTTCAAAAACAAAATTAAACGATCACCAAGTTCGGCTCCAGAGGATATCAACAGACCCGAGTTGACCAGTAATTATGATTTATTAGTTTTTGGAAAAGAGCAAGACCGCTTAGATTATAAACTTTCTACTTGTTGTAATCCAATTCCTGGTGACGAAGTATTTGGTTTTGTTACGATTAATGAAGGAATAAAAGTGCATAAAAAAGATTGTCCGAATGCAATTTCTCTGCAATCTAATTATGCCTACCGCATCATGCAAGCCAAATGGATTGACTCATCACAACAAGAATTCAAAGCCATTTTGAAAATTACAGGAATGGATACTTTAGGACTTACAAACGAGCTCACTAAAGTAATTTCTAATCAAATGCACGTAAACATCCAGAGTATTTCCTTGAGTGGTGAAGCTGGTATTTTTAACGGACAAGTAGCGGTTATTGTTCAAAACAATACGATTCTGAAGAAACTAATAGACAACATCAAAAAGATTGACGGAATTGAAAAAGTATCAAGAGTTTACAATACCTAAAATGGTGTTTTAACCCTTCGTTTATTAACAAGTGGTTTATAACTTTGAACCGTTAAACTTTTATACTTCTAAACTAAAAATTATCTTTGCAGGATATGACACAAATCGCATCTGATAACGTAAAAAATCAAGAAATTGTAAAGAATGTTTTTACAGCTTATCTTGAAAACAATGGACATCGTAAAACACCAGAACGCTATGCGATTCTTCAGGAGATTTATGATAGTCAAGAACATTTTGATATTGAAAATTTATATATCAAAATGAAAAATAAGAACTATCGTGTTTCTCGTGCTACACTGTATAACACCATTGAGTTACTTTTAGACTGCGGCTTGGTTAGAAAACATCAGTTTGGTCAAAATCAAGCGCATTATGAGAAATCTTATTTCGACAAACAACACGATCATATTATCATGACTGATACTGGCGAAGTAATCGAATTTTGTGATCCTAGGATACAAACAATCAAACAAACTTTAGAAGAAATCTTCGGAATTGAAATCAGCAACCACTCTTTATATTTTTATGCCAATAAGAAAAAATAAAATTTGATTTGTTTTATTTGATAATGCGATGATTCGAGATTACAAATAAACAAATCCACAAATAAACCAATTTAACTACACAATAAACAACAACACAATGACCGTAGATTTACTACTCGGATTACAATGGGGTGACGAAGGAAAAGGAAAAATTGTAGATGTTCTTACTTCAAAATACGACATCATCGCTCGTTTTCAAGGCGGCCCAAACGCAGGACACACTTTAGAATTTGACGGAATCAAACATGTTTTAAGAACGATTCCTTCTGGGATTTTTCATAAAAACAACATTAACATTATTGGAAATGGGGTCGTAATTGACCCTGTCGTTTTTAAAAGCGAAATTGATGGTTTGGCCAAGTTCAACTTAGACATCAAATCTAAATTAATCATTTCTAGAAAAGCGCATTTAATTTTACCAACACATCGATTGTTAGATGCTGCTTCTGAAGCTTCCAAAGGAAAAGCTAAAATTGGTTCTACCTTAAAAGGAATTGGTCCTACCTATATGGACAAAACCGGCAGAAACGGAATTCGCGTAGGCGATATTGAACTAGCCGATTTTAAAGAACGCTACCGTTCTCTAGCCGATAAGCACGAAGCTATGATTGCTTTTTACAATGTAGATATTCAGTATAATTTACCCGAATTGGAAAAAGAATTTTTCGATGCCATTGAAGATTTAAAAAAATTGATTTTTATCGACAGTGAAGAATATTTAGCACAAGCCCAAAAAGCAGGAAAATCAATTCTTTGTGAAGGCGCTCAGGGTTCTTTATTAGACGTTGATTTTGGTACCTATCCATTCGTAACTTCTTCTAATACTACGGCAGCTGGTGCTTGTACAGGATTGGGAATCGCGCCTAATAAAATCAAAGAGGTTTTCGGAATTTTTAAAGCGTATACCACACGTGTAGGCTCTGGACCTTTTCCTACTGAAGATTTTGGCGATGCAGGCGATGTAATGGCGAAAGTTGGAAACGAATTTGGTTCGGTAACCGGAAGAAAAAGACGTTGTGGTTGGTTGGATTTAGTAGCGTTGAAATACGCTATTCAAGTCAATGGTGTGACCCAATTGATGATGATGAAAGGCGATGTTTTATCGGGATTTGAAACCCTAAAAGTATGTACGGCTTATAATTACAAAGGCGAAGTTATTCATCATTTACCTTACAATATTGAAGAGGAAAATGTAACGCCAATATATACCGAATTCAAAGGTTGGCAAGCCGATTTAACAGGTTTAACCACTTTTGAAAGTTTGCCAAAAGAATTAAAAGAGTACATCGAATTCATTGAAAAAGAAGTCGAAGTTCCAATAAAAATAGTTTCTGTTGGACCCGATCGAAAACAGACAATTACTAAATAAAAAAGAAACCCTTTCATTTGAAAGGGTTTCTTTTTATGTTATAATTTAAAAATAAAACTCTCACTACCTTTAATACTCACTTTCATAACTCCAACTCCATGAGATACATGCAGCTGAGTTGTACTTCCATACAATTGATCTTTAACTGTATAAACGCCGTCTTTTAAGTGCCATTTAGTAATTAAATCGGATGGCAATTTTAGATCAAAAGTACCATTGTAATCTGGTGAAAAATTGGCTACAATTATAAGTTTTTCATTCTCAGACCAACGGACATACGAATATAACTTTTCATTATAATTTGGCGTTTCATGTCGGTTGATGCCTTGTATTTCTTGAAATTGTCCCATTAAAGCTTCGCTTTTTAATGAAAAATTTAATAATCGTTTGTAAAAATCACGTAAGTCTTTTTCGCTCTGCGATAATTGACCTCCGTCAAATTTGCCACCATTCATCCAACGTTGATGGTTGGGCACACCGATGTAATCAAAAATTGAAGTTCGAGAACGTTTACCAAAACCCGCATCTTCATTACCCGCCTCACCTACTTCTTGTCCGAAATAGACCATTGTTGGCGCCGAACTAATGGTTGTAGAAACCACCATTAATGGCTTGCCTTTTTCTCCGCTTCCAGCAAATTCTGGGCTGGCCAAACGCTGTTCATCGTGATTGTCTAAAAAGTGAAGCATATGCTTGGAAATATCGGCATTTCTATATTGAATATCTGACAATCCATCGGGTACTGTTCTTCCTTGAATTACAGCTTTTAAATGATCGTAGGTTTCTACTTTATCATACAAATAATCCATTTTACCTTTAAAAATATAGTTTCTATATTCATTTGGGTTGTACACTTCTGCCATTAAAAATGCCTCTGGATTTTTCATTTTAATTGCTGAGTTCATATAGCTCCAAAATTCATACGGTACCATTTCGGCCATATCATAACGAAATCCGTCAACACCTTTAGCCGTCCAATACAAGGCAATATCTCTGAATTTTATCCATGAACTCGGAACATCTTTATCTTTCCAAAAATTAAAGTGCTCTTCATACGATTTCTTTTCAAATCCTTCTGGTAATTCGGGAAAATCTTTAGAACCGTCTGGTCGAATACCATAATTTACTTTGACAGTTTCGTACCAATCATTAATATCTGGCTTTGCCAAACGCGAACCATTACCCGTCCATTTGGCTGGAAATTCATCAAACTTACCATCAATCAGCGGATTGGCTTCTCCGTTCAAAGGTTTGTAAGAATCTGAAGTTGGCACTTCAAAATGCTGTCCCGGAATATAATAGAAATTATTATTGCGTTCATATTCTTGAGAAGTATCATCATCGGCACCAAAATCACGAATACCTGCTGGTTTAGACAAACTCACATATTTGCGAGCAATATGATTGGGAACAATATCAATAATTACTTTCAAGCCGTTTTTGTGTGTTCGTGCAATTAAGGCTTCAAATTCTTCCAATCTTTTGGCAGGATCAACTGCTAAATCGGGATTCACATTGTAATAATCTTTTACAGCATAAGGCGAACCTGCTCGTCCTTTAACCACTTCTGGATCGTCATTAGAAATACCATATTTAGTATAATCATTCACTAAGGCATGATGCGGAACACCGGTGTACCAAATGTGAGTTACCCCTAAATTCTTTATTTCTGTGAGCGCTTTATCCGTAAAATCGTTGAACTTCCCTACTCCATTTTCGGCAATCGTACCCCAAGGTTTATTGGTAGTATTTTTATTTCCAAACAATCTCGTAAAAACCTGATAAACTACTTTCTTCTTTTCCACAACGGTAACTTTTTTATTTTTGGCAGTTGACTTATGTTTTGCAGTTTGAGCATTTGCATTTAGCGAAAGACCAAGAACAGCAAATAAAATTACTTTTTTCATGATTCTAATGTTTAATAACACGATAAAACAAATATAAAAAAGTAAACTAGATTTTTAACTATCATTTATAAATCTTATTTCTGTTTACTCAAATTTATTATTAATTTTACAACAGATTTCTAATAGTACAAAATTGAATCCCGACTTTATTAAATACCAAGCACAAACGTCTCCTTACCCACTCGGAATGGAGGTTTCACATGCAATCGGTTCTTACATATACGACACCAACAATAAAAAATACCTCGACTTTGTAGCTGGTGTTTCGGCCTGTTCGCTCGGACATCAACATCCGAGAGTGAATCAAGCCATCAAAGATCAACTAGACAAATATTCGCACGTTATGGTATATGGCGAATATTCGCAAAGCCCAGCGGTGCAATATTGCAAGTTGTTGGTTGAACATTTACCCAAAGAACTCAATAAAGTTTATTTAGTAAATTCGGGAACAGAAGCTTGTGAAGGCGCTTTAAAATTAGTACGACGCGTTACTGGCAGAAGTCAGTTAATTTCATGTCATAATGCCTATCATGGAAATACCATGGGTTCGATGAGCGTTATGGGATTTGAAGAACGCAAGCAAATCTTCCGACCTTTAATTCCGGATGTCGATTTTATTACCTTCAACAACGAAGACGATATTCAAAAAATAACCACTAAAACTGCTGGAATTATCTTGGAAAGTATTCAAGGTGGTGCAGGTTTTATTCAACCTCAAAACGATTTTTTAGCCAAAGTAAAAAAACGTTGTGAAGAAGTAGGTGCCTTATTGATTATTGATGAAATTCAACCAGGTTTTGGTAGAACTGGAAAATTATTCGGTTTTGAAAACTACAATGTGGTTCCCGATGTAGTGATTATTGGTAAAGGAATGGCTGGCGGAATGCCTGTTGGCGGTTTCGTAGCCAATGAAAAACACATGGATTTATTGAGCCACGACCCTAAATTAGGACATATTACAACCTTCGGCGGTCATCCTGTTATCGCTGCTGCGTGTTTGGCAACACTTCAAGAAGTTTTAGAAAAAGACTACGCCAAACAATCTTTAGAAAAAGAAAAATTATTTCGAGAGCTTTTGGTACATCCTTTGATACAAGAAGTTAGAGGAAAAGGATTAATGCTGGCTGCCATGACGGCAGATGCCGAAATAACCAATGAAGTTATTTTGCGTTGTCAAGAGCGAGGATTAATCTTGTTTTGGCTCTTATTTGAAGGAAAAGCCATTAGAATTACACCACCTTTAACTATTTCTGAAGACGAAATTCGTGAAGGATGTCAAATTATCTTAGAAGTGATGGAAGAAGTTTATTCGTCAACTCGTAATTCGTAATTAACAATCGTCTTTCTGTTAATTAAATTGTTCAAAACAAAAAACAAAATTCCTCACAATACAATAAGAGTTAACTACTTTTATTAAGGATAATTTTAAATAAAAAGCTATGCATTTGGATCACGACGAAGAAGACTACAATTTATCCTTATCAAAATTTGAATCGATGTTAAAAACCAACAAGGTTTTCTTTTTTGATTCAGAGGAATTTGAAGAAATCATTCTTCATTATCTTGATATGGGTAAGGCAAGTTTGGCCAAAAAAGCTTTAAAACTTGGATTAGAACAGCACCCTAAATCAACTGGTTTAAAGCTCGTTCAAGTTGAAATGTTAATCTATGAAGACAAATTGGAGATTGCTGAAAGAATGCTCAACGAATTGTATGCACTAGAGCCAACCAACGAAGAAATCTTTATTCAAAAAGCCAATATTTATTCCAAGCGAGACAACCACGAAAAAGCCGTTGAGTTGCTGGAAGAAGCTTTAAAATATACCGAAGATTATGGCGACGTGTACAATTTAATTGGCATGGAATATCTTTTTATGGACAATCTTGAGAAAGCCAAAGAAAATTTCATCAAGTGTTTAGAAGAAGAAATTGAAGACCAATCTGCTTTGTACAACGTGGTGTATTGCTTTGAATTTTTGGACCAAAATGCAGAAGCTATTGAATTTCTAAAAACGTATATCGATAAAAATCCATACAGCGAGATTGCTTGGCATCAAAAAGGGCGTTTGTATTATGGATTAAAAGATTATGAAAATGCAGTTCGTTCTTTTGAATTTGCTACCTACATTGACGATGAGTTTGTTGGTGCATTTATGGAAAAAGGGAAAGCTTTAGAACGTTTAAAACGGTACGAAGAAGCTATAGAAAGCTACCAAAGAACCATAGAATTAGACGATCCTACATCTTATGCTTTGTTGCGTATCGGAAAATGTTATGAGAAACTAGGAAACAAAGCAGAAGCCTTAAAATACTTCAACAAAACCGTCCATGAAGATCCATTGTTGGATAAAGGTTGGATTGCTATAACCGATTTCTATGTTCGTTTAAAAAATTATCAAAAAGCCTTGTATTACGTAAATCGTGCGCTTGCCATAGACGATCAAAATCGTGCTTATTGGAAACGTTATGCTACCATAAACAAAGCCATGAATTTTTATGAAGAAGCAGAACAAGGTTACAGAAAAGCCGTAGAATTTGGAGATTATCAACTGGATACCTGGTTATTTTGGGTTGATATTCTACAGTTTTTAGGTGAATTTGATAACGCTATCATGACCTTGCTTAAAGCGTCTGAATATTTCCCAGAAGAACACGAAATAGAATACCGATTGGCAGGATTATATTTTATGTTAAATGAAGAAGAAAAAGGTACTTTTCACTTAAGTAACGGTTTGCGATTGAATTATAAACATCATACATTAATTCAAGAATTATTTCCTGTGGTTTGGGAGAATGCAATGGTTCAAAATTTGATTACTAAACACAAAAAATAAAAAGTACACCATTTATTGCTTTGGAAGGACAAAAAAAATACGGATTAATAGGAAAAAACATTTCTTATTCTTTTTCTAAAAAGTACTTTACAGAAAAATTTTCTCAAGATGTATTTGAGGATTGTGTTTATGAAAATTTTGACATTCAAAGCATTGAAGAATTTCCTAATATTTTAAAAAACAACCCCGATTTGAAAGGGTTAAACGTTACTATTCCCTATAAAGAAGCCATTATTCCTTATATGGATACCTTATCGGACAAGGCTTTTAGAATTGGTGCCGTAAATGTAATACGCTTCACCAAAAAAGGAAATTTAAAAGGCTATAATTCCGATTGGTACGGATTTAAAAAATCACTCGAACCCCTACTCCAACCGCATCACAAAAAAGCATTGATTTTAGGTACTGGTGGCGCTGCCAAAGCCGTAGCCTTTGCATTAGAACAACTAGGCATTTTGTATACTTATGTTTCGAGAGAAGCTACAGACCCGAGCGATAGCGAACCGGCGAAGCAAAATTCTATTGACTACAACCGAATCAACGCGACATCCTTTGATAATTATCAAATTATAATCAATTGTACACCACTTGGCACTAGTCCAAATACCAAAGAATTTCCTCCTATTCCTTATGAGTTTTTTACAAAAAACCATATTGCTTTCGACTTAATCTACAATCCCGAGGAAACACAGTTTTTAAAAAAAGCCAAAAAGAAAGGCGCTACAATTAAAAATGGTTACGAAATGCTTGTTTTTCAAGCGGAAAAGGCCTGGAAGATCTGGAATAAATAATCTCTAATTGGTATCTGTCAGCATAAAATCTATACATCCTTCGAGTTAAACAAAAAGTAGGAAAATAGATTACAAATGATTCCGGAGCCATTCACTTCAGAAAATAAATGGTTCAAAACCTTTGATTTACTTGGTTTTTTGGCTACACTTTAGTATCTTTCGCCCTCAATATTGTATAACCTTACACATTTAAAAATGTCAGAAGAATTGAATGATAACCTGTCAGTTAACGAAAACGCGGCAGATGGAAACGTAAACAACGAATCATTAGAAGTGATTCAAACTGAAAATCAAGAAGTTGAAGCTGTTTCAGAAAACCACGAAACACCAGCTGATTTAGTACCTGATACCGAAGTTGAAGCACCATTAGTTGCCGAAACTGAACAAGAAAAAGTATTGGAAGTTGAAGATTTAGTTGGTGAAGAAATTGCCAATGTTGCTACTGAAACTCCAGTTGAAACTGCTGAGCCAGAACATGTCATTGAACTTACCGATGCACAAGTTGCAGATGATCGTATGGTACTTGAAGAAGAAAGCGATGTAGCTATGAATGCTATTGCTAATGCCAATGCTGAAGAAAGCGAAGACGAAACCATCAAAGGTCGATACGATATTCCGCTTCAAGATTATGAAGCTTTACCAATGGAAAAATTGGTTGAGGAATTAGAAACTCTTGTGGCTGCAGACCAAGTAATGTCTGTTAGAGAACATGTTGAAGAAATTAAAAAAGCATTTTTATCGAAATTTCATCATTTTTTAGATGAAAAAAGAGATGAATTTCATGCAGAAAATCCAGATACTACAGAGGATTTTCATTACAGTTTTCCGCTTAAAACAAAATTTGATACGCTTTATAATCAATATAGAGATAAGAAAAATACGCACTTTAAATCGCTTCAAAATAATTTGAAAGCCAATTTAGAGAACCGGATGGCTATTGTAGAAGAATTGAAAAATTTGGTTCACAATCCGGGTGCTAATATTGCCAATGCCTTAAAACAGTTGAATGATATTCGCGAACGTTGGAAAAATGCAGGTCCGATTCCAAAAGACAAATACAACCACGTTTGGAACAACTATCATTTTCATATCGAGAATTTTTATGATTTCTTACATTTAGACAGAGAAGCTCGCGATATTGAATTTAAAAATAACCTAGAACACAAACAAAAAATTATAGCTCGTGTTGCCGAATTGGTAAACGAACCAGATATCAACAAATCGTTTCGTGAATTGCAAGATTTACACAAAATCTGG
Source organism: uncultured Flavobacterium sp. (assembly GCA_964577105.1). Taxonomy (GTDB): domain Bacteria; phylum Bacteroidota; class Bacteroidia; order Flavobacteriales; family Flavobacteriaceae; genus Flavobacterium. Next base: position 57,193 of record CAZNWY010000004.1, on the reverse strand, counting down.
AAAGAAGATATCGGACCGGTTTCTAGAGAACACCGTGAAGAACTTTGGAAACAGTTTAGCGATTTAACGAAACAATTGCACGACAAACGCGAAGCGTATTACGAAAGTTTCAAAGCAAAAGAAACAGAAAATCTTGAAAAGAAAAATAACATCATTGCGCAACTAGAAGTTTTAGCTCAAGAGAAAGTTGACTCACACCAAGCTTGGTTGAATCAAATTGTAAAAGTGGAAGCCTTACGCAATGAATTTTTCGCTACAGGAAAGGTGCCGAGTGAAGTTAATGAAGCCACTTGGGCCGCTTTTAAAACCGCTGTTAGAAACTTTAACGTGTTGAAAAACTCGTTCTACAAAGAGATTAAGAAAGATCAAAACGATAATCTTAGCAGAAAACAAGCTTTGGTAGCTAAAGCCAACGAGTTGAAAGATAGCGATGATTTTGCAGCCACCACACCTTTGATGAAACAAATTCAAGAAGATTGGAAATTAGTTGGACATGTTCCAAGAAAATTTTCAGACGAATTGTGGAAAGAATTTAAAGCCGCTTGTAACCATTATTTTGAACGTTTGAAAGACAGCAAAAAAGAAGAAAATGCAGAAGAGGTTGCCGCTTTCGAAAAGAAAAAAGAGTATTTAGAAGCATTGCGTACTTTCGAATTGGTTGGTGATCACAAAACAGATCTAGATGCCATAAAAGCGCATATCGAAGCATGGAAAGCTATTGGTAGAGTTCCTTTCAACAGAAGACATATTGAAGGTAAATTCAATAAAATATTGGATGCTTTGTTTGAAAAACTAAGTTCTAGCAAAAAAGAAAGCGAACAATTGCGATTTGCTAACAAACTTGAAAATTTGGCAGGTGATGAAAATGGAAGAAAATTAGACAACGAAAAAATCTTCATTATGCGTAAGATTGACGAAGTTCAAAATGAGATTTTCCAATTAGAAAACAACATTCAGTTCTTCCAAAACACCAAAAATGCAAAGAAAGAAAACTCTATTGTTACTGAAGTTAGAAAAACTATCGAACGTCACAAAGAAGAATTGCAAACTTGGAAAGAAAAGCTAAAACAAATTCGAAACTTGAATAAATAAGACCAAAAGCCTACAGAAATTGTAGGCTTTTTCTTTTATGATAATTATCATTTTTTTTTTTAGCTTCTAAAAGTACTTTTGAAGTCTAAAAGTATGCAATCATGTCGCTTTCTTTAATACAAAAATATAACGTTCCAGGTCCACGATACACGAGTTATCCAACCGTGCCCTATTGGGAAGAAGATTTATTTTCTGTTGAACAATGGAAACAGTCTCTTATTCATTCCTTTAAAGAAAGTAATGCTACAGAAGGCATTAGTTTGTACATCCATTTGCCATTTTGCGAAAGCATGTGCACCTTTTGCGGTTGTAATAAGCGTATTACTAAAAACCACGACGTAGAACATCCCTACATCAATGCGGTGTTGAAAGAATGGAATTTGTACTGCGATGTTTTTCCTGATAAACCAATCATTAAAGAAATTCATTTAGGTGGTGGCACACCCACTTTCTTTTCTCCAGAAAACTTGGAGCGATTGATTAACGGAATTTTTGCGCGTGCTACAAAAGCCAAAGAACACGAATTTAGTTTTGAAGGACATCCTAACAATACCAGTCGAAGACACTTGCAAACGCTATACGATTTAGGTTTTAGACGTGTAAGTTTTGGAGTTCAAGATTATTCCGAAAAAGTACAAACTGCCATTCATCGCATTCAACCTTTTCACAATGTGGCCAAAGTAACCTTTTGGGCAAAGGAAATTGGATATACCTCTATTGGACACGATTTAATCTTTGGATTGCCATTTCAAACCCTGAATGACGTTATCGACACCATAGACAAAACCAATTCGCTACAACCCGACCGATTGGCTTTTTACAGCTATGCTCACGTGCCTTGGATTAAAGGAAATGGGCAACGCGGATTTAAAGGTGAAGATTTACCAAAAGATGATGAAAAACGCAAGTTGTATGAAGAAGGTAAAAAACGTTTAGCTGCCAATGGCTATCACGAAATTGGAATGGATCATTTTGCATTGGCTTCCGATAGTATGTATGATGCTTTTAAAAATGGCAAATTACATCGCAATTTTATGGGATATACCTCATCTAAAACGCAATTAATGGTTGGATTGGGCGTTTCTTCTATTAGCGATAGTTGGTATAGTTTTGCTCAAAATGAAAAAACTATTGAAGCCTATTATAAAAAACTAGAACAAAATGAATTGCCTGTTTTTCGTGGACATATTTTAACGGATGAAGATTTAATCATTAGAAAACACATCCTAAATTTGATGTGTCAATTTGAAACTTCTTGGGAAAACGACCACCAATTCTTTAAAGAGTTGCCCGATATTATCAACCAGTTACATGAAATGGAAGTTGATGGTTTAATCGAAATTTCTAGTAAAAACATTAAAGTTACCGAAAAAGGCAAACCGTTTGTACGCAACTTGTGCATGGCTTTTGACTTACGATTGAAACGCAACGCGCCTCAAACCGAGTTATTTTCGATGACGGTATAAAAATACAATCAACCTTACTATTTTAAAATCTCGACCACTTGGTTGAGATTTTTTTTATAACAAAAAGCACGCCTCACAGCGTGCTTTGATCTAAACCCAAAATTTAATTACTACTTGTTGAGATAAGTGTAAATCTCATCTTTCAAATGAAGTAACTTTGCTTTCAACTCGTGAGCGAATTCGTCTATAACCACTTCCTCACCAGTATTGATTTTATTTACTTGATCTTCTATTTTATGATATTCATCAAATAATGCTTTAAAATGAGTATCCTCTTCTCTTAGTTGGTATAATTTTTCCTGATGTTCAGGAAACTCGTGGAGTAAATCGTGTCTTTCCATGATGTTTAGTTTTTTAGTTAATTAATTATTAATGACAAGTTGCATTGGCTTTTACAAATAAGTTCATAGTACCAGGCGACAAATAGGGAATATCCAATCCTAATCCGCGAATGATAAAAAGCACTCCAATAAAAACAGCTACAACCGGTATGATTTTTTGTAATTTACTTCGTAATGGAAATGATAACAAATTAGAAATATAGACTACGGCACTCATCATCGGAATGGTTCCTAATCCATACAATGCCATGTAAGTAATACTCATAGTTAGATTTGGCATGGCAATAGCACCAAACAAAGCAGCATACACTAATCCGCAAGGCAAAAAACCATTCAACAAACCAATGGTGAATAAGGCGTCTGGTGTTTTGCGTTTGAATTGGCTGCCCAAACTACTTTTTACTTTAGAAATGGCTTGGTACACGGGTTTTGAAAAATTGTATTTCATGAATACTTTTTCGGGTACAACCGCTATAGTGATCATTAAAATTCCAACAATAATAGAAAGTTGTTGTTGAATTCCGGCCATATAAAAGCCTCTTCCTAAAATCCCAAATACCAATCCTAAAGAAGCATAGGCAGACAATCTACCTAAATGGTACAACAGTATCTGAATGACTTTTTTAGCTGGATTGCTTCTATCTACTGGCAGCATCATAGCAATTGGACCACACATACCAATGCAGTGCAAACTACTAATTAGACCAAATATAAAAGCAGAATAAAGCATCCTAAAATAATCTATTGGTTAAAATAAACTTCTTCTTTGTTAAGGTATTTTTTTCCTTGATAATTCCAATCGATAGTAATGCCCCAACGACCGCCAACCAAATTACTTTTAGGTATGAGCAAATGTGGACTAGATAATGAAATAGGAACTTCAAAATCTAATTTCTGGTTGGACGGTCTGTAAAGGGACACTGTTCCTTGTATCGTTTTATAATCAAAATCAGCTGGAAAATCAATGGTGATTCCCTCTGCCACCGATTGAATAGCTACTTTATTTTTTAAATCGTGCGCATTTTGCTCTTCATCAATATTTTGTTGGGCTTGCGCTTCTTTTTTATAATATTCGGTTACAACCAACTCATTATCATACTTATGATTAGATTGTACACTAAACACAAAAAATAAAATAAAACTCATAAATAACCCAAATGCTATTACTACACCTGTTCCCCAATTAATTTTCATAATATATTTTTTTTAATTAAAACTTCTTGGTCCAAGAAAGTTTGTAGTCTCGGTATCGATTAAATCATTACCATTATAGACTTCAATTTTTATCTTGGTTTTATCCCCTTCTAAAAGAGCTGGATTGATTTCTATAAATAAAGTACCTTCAGACAATGCTTGTTTTTTAACTGTAAAATGATCTTTACCCACCAATCTTATAGTTCCTTTAGGAGCTACCAATTTGAAATAAACATTATCAAAATCTTTTTCTGTTTTGTTAACCACTTTAAAAGTATAGATATTGCTGATGTTTTGTCCTTTATGCTGAAACAACTGCCCTGGCAGATGTAAAATAGTTGCTTCTACATCGTTTCTCAAGAACAACATTCCGATAAAAACTCCAGTTAAAATTAGCAATACCGAAGCATACCCTTTCATTCTGGTTGTGAACACAAACTTTTCTTTTTTGGCAATTTCGTCCTCACTGGCATAGCGAATCAAGCCTTTAGGCAAACCAACACTTTCCATGATGTTATCACATTCATCAATACAAGCGGTACAGTTGATGCATTCTAACTGCGTTCCGTTTCTAATATCAATTCCGGTAGGACAAACGTGTACGCATAATTTACAATCAATACAATCTCCTTTTCCAGAGGCGGCTCTATCTTCTTGTTTGTTGAATTTGGCTCTACCCAATTCTTTTTCACCACGAACATAATCATAAGCAACATTAATACTCTTGTTGTCCAATAAAACCCCTTGCATTCTACCATAAGGACAAGCAATAATACATACTTGCTCTCTAAATGACATGTAAATAAAGTAGAAAACAAATGAGAATATTAGTAAGGCTATTAAGGTACCTGTATTTTGAGTTGGCCCTTCATTAATTAATTTTAATAATTGATCACTACTGATTAGATACGCTAAAAAAACATTGGCTATGATGAACGATACGATATAAAAAACAACCCATTTGGTTACTCTTTTGCGAATTTTTTCGGCATCCCAAGCTTGTTTGCTTAAACGAATTTGAGCTCCTCTATCGCCTTCTATCCAAAATTCTAATCTGCGGAACACCATTTCCATAAAAATGGTTTGTGGACAAAACCAACCGCAAAAAATCCTTCCGAAAGCTACCGTAAATAAAGCCAAACCCACTACACCAATAATCATAATAATCACAAAAATGTGAAAATCTTGTGGCCAAAAAGGAAAGCTAAAGATGTTAAACCTACGCTCTAACACATTAAACATTAAGAACTGATTTCCATTTATTTTTATAAACGGAGCAGACAATAAGAATGCTAATAAAACATAGCTTAATATCTTTCTTTTTTCATAAAACTTTCCTTTCGGAATTTTTGGAAAAATCCAAGCTCTTTTTCCTTCTTTGTTAATAGTACCTATACTATCTCTAAAACTTTCATCGGGTAACTTTGACATGGCAATTTATTTTTAATAACCTACAAGTCCCGATATAAACCGGGACTTGTGGGAATTATTTTATTTTGCAGCAACTTCTTTGGTTGCCACTTTGGTTGTATCTGTAGCTGTTTTAGCAGCATCTTTGGGCGCATTTTCATCCACCCATTTTTTAGCTTCTGGCTCTGTTGGTTTTGGATCTTTTGGATTAGAACCTTGAAGAGAAAGCACATAACTAGCCACTTTTTGAATATCTGATGGTTTGATAGTCGCTTTCCAAGAAATCATCCCTTTTCCGTCTCTACCACCTTCCATAATAGTGTTGAATACATTTTTGATTCCACCACCATTAATCCACATATCATCGGTTAAGTTCGGACCAATTTGTCCACCTGCATCGGGTCTGTGACACGCAACACAATTTGTCATAAATATTGCTTTACCAGCCGCAATACTTGCAGCATCTGTCAATAAAGTAACTTTCTCTTTATCCATTTGGTCTGGAGCTGTTTTTTTGTATTCCTCTACTGCAATTTTAGCTTCTGCCATTTCTGTTTCAAATTCTTTCTTTTGATCATAATCACCTACAATATGAAAACGAATTAGATAAACAAAAGCAAAAACAATACAACTATAGAACAAGTATACCCACCAAGGAGGAAGAACATTATCTAATTCTTTTATTCCATCATAGTCATGGTCTAGCATTACATCTGCTTCTTTTTCAATGTCATTAGAACGAGTTAATTTTTTTAATAAACCTTTATAAAAATTACTTTCGGTAAATGGTAACGATTGTGCTTCGTCTAATTGTTTTTTCTGCTCGTCTGTTAATAAATGATAGGTTACTTTATCAACAGCACTAACTACAATTTCTATTGCAATTAAAAGGAATAAAAACACTCCAAGGAATAACATCACCATTGGATACTTTATAAAAGCTGGTTGATTTCCTGAGTCTATAAAATATTCCATTGCGCCAAATACAATGGCAAAAATCAACGGAACTCTTACGTATGATGGAATTAATTTTTTCATTATAATTAATTTAAATTTATTTTATTATCATTTTAAAGGTAACTCACTTAATTCATTAATGGTCTCTTTTTTGTAAGTCATTGCCCAAAAAAAGAAAGCAACAAAAATTACAAAAAATAATGATAATGATATTATAGAATAGATTGCCACTCCTTGTTCTGTTTCAAGATTATGTTGTACAAACTTTATCATAACTTATTTTTTTACTTTAGTATCTGTACCTAATCTTTGTAAATAAGCAATTAATGCTACAATTTCTCTATCTTTCATAGGCACAAATTTCTCACCTTTAGCGGCAGCTTTTTGTTTACTATCCTCGTAAGATTTTACAAAATCAGGATCATTGTGTAAACTACTTTCAATAGCTGATGATTGTTTTTCTATACTTTGCATAGCGTTAGCAATTTCTTCATCAGTGTATGGTACTCCTAATTGAACCATTACTTTCATTTTTTTCTCAATTAATGAATTATCCATAGGCTTATTATCATACATCCATTTGTATGGAGGCATGATTGAACCTGGAGACGTACTTCTTGGATCCCACATATGGTTAAAATGCCAATTGTCGTTGTATTTTCCACCTTCTCTATGTAAATCTGGACCCGTACGTTTAGAACCCCACAAGAATGGATGGTCGTATACATATTCACCAGATTTAGAATAATCACCATAACGCTCAACCTCTGAACGGAACGGACGAATCATTTGAGAGTGACAATTATTACAACCTTCTCTGATGTAAATATCTCTACCTTGTAATTCTAGAGGTGTATAAGGTTTTACAGCAGCAATGGTTGGAATATTAGATTTTACCATAATCATAGGAACAATCTGTACAATACCTCCAACAGCAACCGCTAAAGTGGTAAGTAAAACAAATTGAACAGGTTTTCTTTCTAACCAAGAATGCCATCCTTCACCTTTTAATTGTCTAGGGCTAATTGCCGCTAATGCAGGTGCTTCTGCCAATTCATCTTCTACAGCAGAACCTTGTTTAATTGTTTTTACAATATTATATACCAAAACAGATATACCTATAAAATAAAGTGTACCACCAATAGCTCTCATCCAATACATTGGCATGATTTGCGTTACTGTTTCAAGGAAGTTACCATATTGTAACGTTCCGTCTGGTTTGAATTGTTTCCACATAGAAGCTTGTGTAAATCCAGCAACATATAATGGAAGCGTATATAAAATAATACCTAAAGTACCTATCCAGAAATGGAAGTTAGCTAAGCTTCTAGAATAAAGTGTTGTCTTTGTTAATCTCGGTATCATCCAATAAATCATACCAAACATTATAAATCCGTTCCATGCTAATGTTCCAACATGTACGTGAGCAACAATCCAATCGGTAAAGTGTGCAATAGCATTTACATTTTTAAGAGACAACATTGGACCTTCAAAAGTTGACATACCATAACCCGTAATTGCCACTACGAAGAATTTCAATACTGGTTCTTCTCTTACTTTATCCCAAACTCCTCTTAGCGTTAACAATCCGTTAATCATACCTCCCCAAGATGGAGCAATCAACATTACAGAGAATACAACACCAAGATTTTGTGCCCAGTCTGGAAGTGTAGAGTACAATAAATGGTGAGGACCTGCCCATATATATATAAATATTAATGACCAAAAGTGAATGATAGATAATCGATAAGAATACACTGGACGATTAGCAGCTTTAGGCACAAAATAATACATCAATCCTAAAATTGGTGTAGTTAAAAAGAATGCCACTGCATTGTGTCCGTACCACCATTGCACTAAAGCATCTTGAACTCCGGCATAAACTGAATATGATTTGAATGCTGAAACAGGAATCTCTAAATTATTAAAAATATGAAGAAGTGCAATTGCTACAAATGTTGCTATATAAAACCAAATTGCTACATATATATGTCTTTCTCTTCTTTTGATGATTGTACCAATCATATTAATACCATAAGCAACCCAAACAATTGCTATAGCAATATCAAAAGGCCACTCTAACTCGGCATATTCTTTTGATGAGGTCATTCCTAGAGGCAATGTAATTGCTGCTCCTAATATGATCAATTGCCATCCCCAAAAATTTAATTTACTTAAAAAATCGCTGTACATTCTTGCTTTCAATAAACGTTGCATTGAATAGTAAGAACCAGCAAAAACACCATTTCCTACAAATGCAAAAATTACTGCATTGGTATGTAAAGGTCTTAATCTTCCATAACTAAGCCAAGGAATTCCATCGGTTAGTTGTGGAAATAAATATAAGAAAGCTACTAAAAGCCCGACTAACATCCCGACTACTCCGAATATTATTGAGGCATAAAGAAAGTTTCTTACAATTTTGTTGTCGTAATGAAATTGTTGCATTTCCATAATTAAATTGGTTTTTGTTCTTCTTTTTTGTTTGTATCTATTTTGGTTTTAATTTTCAATTCATCGTCAAAAAGCATTCTCACTGATGGTGTATAATCATCATCATATTGACCCGATTTAACAGCTTTTATAAAAGCAATTAAAAAAAATACTGCTACCGTAATGCTTACTGTAATTAATAAATAAATGACACTCATACCTTAATTTGTGTTAACAAAGTTACTTCTGCTCATTTTTATAAAACATGATATTTATCATATCTAAAATTTTTGTTAAAATTACTTTAATCTTGAATATAGATTTGTTACAATTGTTACAAAGCTCACTATTGTAATTGTACTCAATGGCATAATAATAGCCGCAATTATAGGATTTAAATTTCCAGATATTGCAAAACTCAGTCCTACAACATTATAGGTTAAAGATACAAAAAAACTCATATAAATTGTTTTCATGGCATTTTTTGAAAACTTCATGAAATAGGCAATTTTTTGAAATTCTGAAGCATCTAATATTCCGTCGCAAGCTGGCGAAAACACATTCACATTTTCTGATATAGAAATACCAATGTTACTTTGTGCCAAAGCGCCTGCATCATTCAATCCGTCACCTACCATCATCACATTTTTACCTTCTTTTTGAAGGTTTTCAATGTATTGGAGTTTTTGTTCTGGCTTTTGATTGAACACTAAGGTTGTGGTTGGTGGTAACATCTTTTCTAGAATGGCACGTTCACCATCGTTATCACCAGAGAGCACAATGACTTTATATTTTTTAGATAATTTGTCAAAAAGTTGCTCTAGCCCTACCCTATATTGATTATTGAACACATAACTGCCTTTGTAAACGCCGTTAATTTCTACGTGAACCTTTGTTTTTTTATGGGTATTCTCACTCATGTGTTGCAAAAATTGAGAAGAACCCAATTTGATTGTTCCTTCATCGAACTCGGCATAAATACCCTTACCAATAACTTCTTCAAAATGCAATGGTTCTTTGGTATCTTGCTTTGGAATATAGTCGTATAATCTTCGACTCAGTGGATGGTTTGATCCTCTCAAGGCATTGTTCAATAATTTCAATTCAAAGGCATTCAGCTCCGTTCCTTCATAGGTAATGGCTGTTTTTTTATTGGTAGTAATGGTTCCGGTTTTATCAAAAACAATAGTATCTACTTGCGCCATTTGCTCAATAACCGTAGCATTTTTTAGGTACAACTTTCGTTTTCCCATAATGCGCAATACGTTACCCAAAGTAAACGGAGCGGTTAATGCCAAAGCACAAGGACAAGCCACTATTAAGATGGCAGTAAACACATTAAAAGCGGTATCTACACTAATAAAAATCCAATACAGAAAAGAAACAACTGCTAATCCCAATAACGCTGGTGTGAAATAACGACTGATTTTATCGGTGACGGTTTTGTGTTTGATGTCTACTTTTTTCTGAAAAACATCATTACTCCACAATTGGGTTAAATAGCTTTGAGAAACCGAAAACAACACTTCCATTTCTATTATTTTACCCAGTTGCTTGCCGCCGGCAAATATTTTATCACCCGATTTTTTCTCTATAGGAACCGCCTCACCAGTTACAAAACTGTAATCTATAGAGGCTTTGTTGGATATTAAAATTCCGTCAACGGGAATTAATTCTTGATTTCTAATCAACAATCGGTCGCCTTTTTCAATATCATATACTTGAACCGGAATTTCTGTACCATCGGGTAAGATTTTAGTAATCGCAATCGGGAAATAAGATTTGTAATCTCTCTCGAAAGACAAAAAGCTGTAGGTTTTCATTTGGAACAATTTCCCCAATAACATAAAGAAAATCAATCCGCACATACTGTCAAAAAATCCTTGTCCATAATCGAAAATGATGTCAACGGTGCTTCTCACAAACATGACCACAATCCCTAAAGCAATAGGAATTTCGATATTCAGCATTTTGGCTTTGATGCTGTTCCAAGCCGCTACATAATAACCGCTTGCCGAATATAAAAAGGCTGGTAAGGATAGGGCAAAAATCAACCAACGTAAAAATCCGCGGTATTGATTGATCCAAAATTCATTGACTTCAAAATACTCTGGAAACGATAGTAACATAATGTTTCCGAAACAGAAAAAAGCCACACCAATTTTATAGATCAAACTTCTATCGACGGCTTTTTTACCTTCGTCAAAATTTTCTAAACTGATGTAAGGCTCATATCCAATAGAACAGAGCAATTCTACAATTTGCTTTAAATTGGTAGTTTTGGGATTGTAAGTAATTCGAACCTTCTTTTCGGGAAAGTTAACAATAGAAGTACTTATCCCTGCTTGAAGTTTTTGTAGATTCTCCAAAATCCAAATACACGAACTACAGTGTATGTGAGGAATGTACAGTGAAATAATATGTGTTGAATTCTCTTCGAACTCCAATAGTTTTGAAACGATACTTTCATTTTCTAAAAAGTCATATTTTCCGTTAATATCCAATGGAGTAGCACCTGGAGATGCCTGAAAGTCATAATAACAAGACATATCGTTCTGACTGAAAATCTCGTAAACCGTTTTACAACCGTTGCAACAGAAACTTTTTTGATCAAATAATACCTCTTCTTTTTTTATGATTTCATTACCACAATGGAAACAATTTGTTGCGTCCATAAATTTGCTCATTTTACCTGTGACAAAATTCCTTTATAAATATAACAGAAAATATGATATTTGTCATACAAATTTGTAATTTTGTAGACAATATAAACCTTATTTCTATGGGCAAGTGTGATCAATGTATTGTAAGAGAATTCAGTTCTCTAAAGGCTCTTAATAAAGACGAGCTCATACGAATGGCCGATTGTAAGACCTCCTATACTATAAAAAAAGGCGATCCTATTTTTGAAGAAGGCGAAAGCGTTAATGGGATTTTCTGTGTCAAAGACGGTGTCTGCAAGCTTTCTAAGTTGAGTGCCAACGGCAAAGACCAAATTGTTAAACTGGTGAAACCTGGTGAGCTTTTAGGACAACGTTCTTTAATAAGCGACGAGCCTGCCAATTTAACTGCGGTTGCCCTAGAAGATATGGAGGTTTGTTTTATCCCGAAAGCAGAAATCATGGGCTTCTTCAACCAAAATAATCAGTTTTCTATGAATGTGATGAAAACGATTTGTGGCGACCTAAAAGAGGCCGATGATCACATGGTATCGATGGCGCAAAAAAGCGTTAAAGAGCGATTGGCAGAAACCCTATTATACTTAGAGGAGACTTTTGGTAAAAATGAGGATGGTACCCTACACATCCAACTGTCACGAGAAGAACTGGCTGGAATGATTGGTACGGCTACCGAAAGCTGCATCAGGCTACTGTCTGAAATGAACAAAAGTGGACTCATAGACTTGGTTGGAAAGAAAATTGCGATTGTAGATCGAAATAAATTGAAAAGAATGGCTGAATAATGATTCAGCTTTTTTTTGGCTATTTTTAACCCTCGCAGGGTTTAAAACCCTGCGAGGGTTATTTTTTTATTTTTTTTTAAATAATAAAATTTATTAAATTGCATATATTTCTAACGCCATGAAATTTTAAACCCTAGAAAGTTTGAAAAACAACTTATTAAACGCCTATAACTAATGGAACAAAAAGTCGCTCTTCTTCACGGAAATTATTACCATATTTATAACAGAGGTAATAATGGTATTGACGTTTTTTTGGAAACTGAAAATTATTACCACTTTCTTCGTTTATACGCTAAATATATTGAACCTATAGCCGATACCTATGCATGGTGTTTACTTAAAAATCATTTTCATATTTTGGTAAGAATAAAAGATCAAACAGAAATTAATGAAAGTGAATTGTGTTACTCTACTACTGAAAAACCAAAAGTTATTGAACCTTCAAGACAGTTCTCTCATTTGTTCAATGCCTATACACAGGCAATCAACAAAAGATATAAACGAACAGGAAGCTTATTTGAAAAAAACTTTGAACGAAAACTTGTAACCACCGAACGCTATTTTCAAAAACTCATTTTTTATATTCATAATAATCCTGTTCATCATGGCTTTGCAAAACAAATGAACTTATATCCGTGGTCTTCCTACGAATCAGTTGTTTCAGAAAAACCAACTCTACTAAAAAGAAATGAAGTGTTAGGTTTATATGGTACCAAAGAAGATTTTATTTATTATCATGGTCAACAACAAAACGTAAATGAAATTTTGGATGTACTAATTGAATATTAACCCTAGCAGGGTTTAAAACCCTGCGAGGGTTATTTCAACAAATTAACAACAAACGATATTCCCCATCTTGTTCTATAGGAGCTCTGTGAATACAGGGCAGTACTTGCTGTTGTGGATGGTCTACCGCCAACCGCCACAGATGCCCTACTCCCAAATTGATTGGGGTGGCATGGGGTTGCGCTTGGTAATGCAAATCGAAGTAATGCTCTTTTAAAAAATCTTCAAATTCGGCAGTGGGTCCGTCATGTAGTGCTTTGAGTTGCTCTCGAATTTCTGGTATTTGTATTTTTTGTACAGCATGTTCGTTGGCAATAAGGTCACTTGCCGCTCCGTGATAGGTACATAAAAAGGTGTCGGTGGCTATGGGTGAACGGTCTACATGATAAGAATAGACATCGGTAGAGATGAAATCAAAGGCATCATCGCGTTCGTAACATTTAAGCAAATTAAGCACTGGAGCAGCACCAAAATCGGTTAATGCTTGTAAATCGTTTAGGATTATTTCCCTTGCTAAGTTGCCTTGTTCTGATAATTGGAGCGCTTTTAAGTCTGTGGTCGTTACTTCGGTGATGTTCTCTTTTAATTGCAGCTGGTCTACTATTTCTTTAAAATTACCTTCTAAATTTCGGTACCAACAAAGCGCATTTCTTTCTCCTTCAAAATCAGTAGCTACCAATTCTGTAAAAGTGGTTACTGTTCCAATTTGCTTGTTGTGGAGAAAGGTAGGGTTCATGATAGGGTGTGTTGATTACATAATGCGTTGCTAAATTAAAGAATTGTATGGAACTGTGTGGTCGCTTCTTGATTCTTTTTTAACCTAACCCTCGCAGGGTTAAAAGTTGGCTTCGAGAGCCTCAGCCAACGAAGAATATTCGTGATAGTTTACTAAATAAAAAAGGTTGCTCTTTCGAACAACCCTTTCCTTTTTAAAATTTCTCTTTTACAACGTCTCTTTGTGTGCGGTTATAGCTGCAATAAAAACATCCACCTCAGCAATTTCTTGATCTAATCTTGCCAAATCCAATTGTTTTTCTAACAAGGCTACAGCGCCATAACTTTCTTTACGCGTTTCAAGTAAGAATTTCTTGTATTCCAACTTAATTTTCTTTTTAATTTCATCGTCCTTGGTAGGTCCGTTGGGCAATACACCTATAATGGTTTCTATTGCCGATAGTTCAACTAAAACCCCTTGTAAGATAGCGTCTACCTCGACCGAAGTAGTTGCATACTTATTGGTTAAACGCTCTTCCGAAAGCCTTTTAAAAGTTAAATCTGCTTTCTCTTTAGCTGCCCATGATAACAACACATCGCAATCGGCAGTTTGTGTTATGTTACTGATTGAATAATTCATAATTTAAGTTTTTTAAAGATTAATACTACAGCAACAATTACAAATCAAATACCGATTTGAATCAAAATACCAAACTTTAAAACAAGTTTAACTACTTCCTATTCCATAACATAAAATAGCGTTAAAGTCAACAATATTACATCCAAGGTGCCGTTATTGTAGGTTTTGAAAATAATTTTCTAAGAACTTTGCTTCTGCTTCAAGAACTTCTTTTTTAATTTGATACTGCAATAACAGCGCCCAACCCTTTTCTTCTAAATCCTTTTGTGCCTTTGCTCCAATGCTTTTTAACAGATGATGTTCTATATCTTTTTTTAAGTAGTGTTGCTCTAAATAGCCTGCTAAACTCATTTTTGCTACACTGGTTTCCTGCTTTTTTTCAAGAGCTTTTATCTTTTTATCCAAAGTATGTTGGTGGTGTTGGTTGATTTGTAGCAACCCAGCTACTACCCTTTTCTTTTCGTCCACTTGCTTTTTCTCTAATGGCAAACGTCGAACGCGTTGCGTCTTAGACTCTTGAACATGCTGCAACATTTCGGCTAATTGCAGTTTGGCAACTACTGGCAAATCGCGCTTTCCTAATTCATACATGGATAATTGACTTCTAGTTACTTTTAACAATAGGGCCAAATCTTCTTGCTTTATACCTAGCAAGGCTCTAAAATTATTGTTGCTTTTCATAGCGTTTACCTTTGTGACATTTTTTTACAAATTATTTTTTTGCCACACTTTTTGTGGCATTATTCTTTAAAAAAATATTTTGCCACCCATTTTGTGACATTTTTTTAAAATCAAAAAATTTGCCACAACTTATTTTTTTTTAAATCTTTAATTTTCAATAAATGGAATTGCTTTTATTTTGAGAGAAAACCAAATCCTTCTGCACAGATACCACAATAAAAAAATAGGAATTTCTTTTTGGGTTTTTCATAAAGAAAATGTTTTTTTGTGTGAGGGATTATTGTTAAGTTTGGATATAACTAATTTTAGTATGCAAGCAAAACCATTTTTAAAATGGGCTGGTGGTAAAACCTAGTTGATAAAAGAAAAATAATTATGAATTTAAATTTCAATTTAAAACTAGCAGATGGTTACAAAAGTAATTCGCAAATAGCAAGAGTTTTAACTGAAAACTGGGTGAAAGAAAATTCATATTGTCCAAATTGTGGTCAATTACCATTGAACGATTTTGAAAACAATAAACCCGTTGCAGATTTTTATTGTATAGGATGTAGAGAAGAATTTGAATTAAAGAGTAAGAACGGAAATCTAAGTCATATAATCAATGATGGTGCTTATGAAAGTATGATAAAAAGAATTACTTCTGATACAAATCCTAATTTTTTCTTTTTGACTTATGATAAAAACAGTGTCAATAATTTTCTAGTAATTCCAAAACAATTTTTCACTCCAGAAATTATTATTAAACGAAAACCTTTATCTGTAACTGCTAAACGAGCAGGTTGGATTGGTTGCAATATTGATATTTCAAAAGTTCCAGAGAGTGGAAGGATTTTTATAGTCGAAAATTCAAAAATAATCGAGCGTGAAAAAGTACATATAAAATTAAAAAGCACTGATTTTTTAAAATCTAAAAGCCTAGAGTCAAGAGGTTGGATATTGGATATTTTAAATTGTATTGAAGAATTAAAAAAACAATCTTTTACGTTAGATGAATTATATGCTTTTGAACCTAAGTTAAAAGCTAAATATCCTAACAATAATTATGTAAAGGATAAGATAAGACAACAGTTGCAATTTTTACGTGATAAAGGAATTATTGAATTTTCAGGTCGTGGTAATTATAAAAAAATCTCTCATGGAAACATTTAAAATAGAAGTTCAAGAATTTTTAGCCAGAGTCATTGAAGTAAAGGCTAAAAATGTTCAAGATGCTTTTTCAAAAGTTAATGAACAATATAAAAAAGAGGAAATCGTATTAGATTATAATGATTTTATAGATGTTAATTTTATTGACATAAATAGTCAAAGTAAAGAAGATGAAATAAATACGTTAACAAAAGATATTATTGAATACATTTATATTGACGAGCAAAAACATTTTGAAGAATCAAGTAAACCCAAGAATCATATTTTTAAAAAAATTGAAAGATTAAGATTGTTGATTGATTAAGTTATTTTAAATTAATAACATACTTTTTGGCTTATTATTTAACTGCAACCAAAAAAGAATTGAGTTTGTATTTAATTAAAGAACCTTCAGAAGTATATTCTCCTGAATTAGAGTTTTAATTTAATAACTAGTGAAACCCCTATTGCGCACATTTATAATTCGTGCGTTATCAATAAATAAAATTATACTCCGCTCGTTTGTATATTAATACTCAAATGTTGAATAAAAAACCCTTGAGGGTTATTATATACTAATATAATGGTGCCAATGAGAACTACTCGCGGCGGTTGAGGTGTCACATTGAGCTTGTCGAAATGCACTCGAAACCACCGTAGCGAAAGTTG
This sequence comes from uncultured Flavobacterium sp., assembly GCA_964577105.1. Classification (GTDB taxonomy): domain Bacteria; phylum Bacteroidota; class Bacteroidia; order Flavobacteriales; family Flavobacteriaceae; genus Flavobacterium. The sequence goes on along the minus strand of CAZNWY010000004.1, from coordinate 40,219 downwards.
GCTTCGAGAACCTCAGCCAACGACCAGAACCTCAGCCAACGACGAGATCATTTCGGCAAGCTCAATAATGGAAACCTTGACCGTCTTGTAGATTTTTAACCCTCGCAGGGTTTTGAACCCTGCGAGGGTTAGGGTTATTTTAAACGGTGGTTTCGACAAGCTCAACCACCTTATTAGCGCTACTCTTTCTTATTCAAAAACAAATAATACACTGGTATTCCTAGACTTACAATGGCTAATCCTAGTCCGGTGCTGGTGGTTTGGTAGATCAATAGCGTGATGCAGATTAAAGTCGTGACCACGATGTATAACATAGGGATTATGGGATATCCAAAAGTTTTATAAGGTCGTTCGGTATGCGGTTCTTTCTTTCTTAAAATGAAAATTCCGTAGATAGTCAATATGTAAAACAGTAACGATGCAAAGGTGGCATAAGTGAGCAAGTCGCCGTATCGCCCAGAAATACACAATACACACGCCCAAATACCTTGGTACCACAAGGCTTTGGCAGGTACATCGTGATCGTTCAATTCGCCAGCTTGTTTAAAAAACAAGGCATCTTTTGCCATAGCATAAAACAAGCGACCGCCCGATAATATCAAGCCACTGTTGCATCCAAAAGTAGACACCATAATCAAACCTGCCATAACAAAAACACCAATATTTCCCATGATGATGTTGGCCGCCGCCGCTCCTACTCTATTTTGACTCGCAAACATGATTCCGTGTTGCGTCACCGAACCGTCTGGCGTTCCGTGCAAAGGCAATAATGCCAAGTACGCCACATTGGCCAAAATGTAGATTACCGTCACAATTAAGGTGCCTAAAAACAAACTTCTTGGAATGTTCTTCTTAGGGTCTTTAATTTCCGCGGCAATAAACGTTACATTGTTCCAAGCATCACTCGAAAACAACGAATTGATGATGGTGGCACCTATAGCTCCTACTAAAGCAATACCCGATATTTTGGTAACGGTAGCCGTGTGAGTAGCTTCGTCAAACACCGTTTGACTGGCTTGCCATGTGTTGGTAAAATTGTTGTGAAACGTATCGGTATGGAAGCCAATATACAATCCGAAAATAATCAAGGCAAAAAGCGCGATTAACTTAGCGGAAGTAAATACCAACTGAATGACTTTTCCGTTTTTAACGCCTTTGGTATTGATATAAGTGAGCAGTACAATACTACACATCGCCAAAACTTGACTGTTGGTAAACGAATAACTCTTGCCTACTGTAAAAATTTTATGTTCTAAAACCGGAAAAAACACCGCGGCATAATTGGCAAACGTCACCGCTACGGCAGCAATAACTCCGGTTTGAATTACGGTAAAAACGGTCCATCCGTATAAAAAAGATACTAATTTTCCATAAGCGCGTTGGATGTACACATATTGACCGCCAGCCGTTGGCATCATGCCAGCCAATTCGCCATAACTCAATGCCGCCGACATAGTGAGTAAGCCTGTGAGCAACCACGTTACTAATATCCAAGCTGCCGATCCTAAATCACGCGCCATGTAAACGGTTACTACAAAAATTCCAGATCCAATCATAGAACCTGCTACCAAACTAGTGGCGTCAATTAAGCCTAAAGAGCGTTTTAATTCGTGTTTTGTTTCCGACATCTGTATAGATTAAAAAATTATACCATTCCAAATATACATTTTTTTAGAAGAAAATTTTGTCAAAAGTTTTTTGGCCACTGATAAAGAGTTGTAAATAGCCACTGATTCACTGATTTTTTTAACTCTATTTGAAAATATAATCTGTGAATCTGTGGCAATTAATAAATTTCGCACTTATGATAATTATCAGTTTTTAAATTCGAGTGGTTTTTAATCTTTGTAAATTATAAAAACTTTAGTAACTATTTATGAATACCAACAAATCCATTCATACCTTCCATATTCCTGTGATGGGATTGGCTTATACCATCGACAGCCCAATTCGCGTTGCTCATTACGGAATATCTTCGGTCATTTCGATTATTGACGATGAGTTAATTGAAAAAATGCATTCGTTTTACAGTAAAAAATTCCACTTAAATTACCAAGGAATCTCTACTAAAATTCACGATTATCGTGCCGAAAGGATTACAGCCTACCTCAACATGGTGGACAACGTAGTCAAACAAAAATTTGAAGCTTTCAAACAAGAATTGGTCGAAAGCAAAGAAGCCTTAGATAATTATATTGCGATGCTTCCTACCCAATCGGAATTGAAAAAAGGGTTGCAACATCTGATAGAAGAAGGCATTGCTTTTAAAGATAACCTCAAAACGTATCTTGAAAATCATTTGACACCCGGAAGCATTGATGTGAATATCATGACCAAGGTGGATAAAGATAATTTTATCAATAATGAACCATTACCTATAACTTTTAACGATGCCCATGCCTCGTTACGTGGGTTTGCCAATAGTAAATTGAATTCTTCGGTGGTACTTTCGGCAGGAATGAATCCGAGGCTGTACAGTTATTTTGAACAGTTTAAAGATTTCTTTCCCGACTTTAATGGAAACTTAAAGAAGAAAATTATTCTGAAAGTAAGCGATTTTCGTTCGGCTATGATTCAAGGAAATTTCTTAGCCAAAAAAGGACTTTGGGTATCGGAATACCGCATTGAATCGGGGTTGAATTGTGGAGGTCATGCCTTTGCTACCGATGGCTATTTATTGGGTCCGATTTTGGAAGAATTCAAACAAAAGAAAGAGCAATTGACTCAATCGGCGCACCAGTTGATGGTTAAAGCATTGCAGCTGAAAGAAATTCCAGCACCAGAACAACCTTTGGACTTAAAAATTACGGTTCAAGGTGGTGTGGGTACGGCACAAGAACACCAATTTTTATTGGATTATTACAACGTTGATTCGGTGGGTTGGGGTTCTCCTTTCTTGCTGGTTCCTGAAGCCACTTCGGTAGATGCTGCAACCAGAGCGTTATTGGCTCAATCGACAGAAGACGATTTTTACATCAGTCAGATTTCGCCATTGGGTGTTCCGTTCAATACGGTAAAAGGTACCACCAATGAAGCGATAAGAAGGAATAGAATTGCCGAGAATAAATCGGGAAGTTCGTGTCCGAAAAAATTATTAGCCTTGAGCAAAGAGTTTTCAGAACAAGGAACGTGTACGGCTTCAAGAAAGTACCAAGATATTAAATTAGAAGAATTAAACCAGTTGAAAGACACAATCTCTTCGGTAGAATTTAAACGAAGAAGAACAAAAATCACTGATAAATCGTGCTTATGTGTTGGATTAGCCAATGCCTCCTATTTAGAAAATGGCATTGCCATTAAAGGCGAAGCGCAAGGTGTTGTTATTTGTCCAGGTCCCAACTTGGCGTATTTCGACCAAGAAGTTTCTTTGTTGGTTATGATACAACATATTTACGGCAACACTTCTGTGCTGCGCCATACCCTACGTGCTAACTTGTTTATCAACGAATTGAAAATGTATGTGGATTATTTGAAAAATGAAATTGAAGAAGTTGCTAACGAAATGAGTTCATCGCAAATCAAAAAGTTGCAAACGTTTAAAAACAATTTATTGGATGGCATTGCCTATTATGTAACGATGTTTACAGCAACCAACTATTTTAAAACTGATTTTGTAAAAATTCAGAACCAGTTGCACGAGTATGAAAAGCAGGTTTTAGGTATTGAAATTCCTGAGTTGGAAATTGCGTAAAGGAGAATTTACCGCAAATTCGCAGATTTTTAAAAACTATAATTTGCGAATTTGCGGTTATTTTTTATAATTTCTTCGCCTCTTCCCAAAACACATCCATCTCCGCCAAAGTCATGTCCATTAAGGGTTTTCCGAGTTCGCTGGCTTTACTTTCGAGGTATTTAAAACGCTGGATGAATTTTTTATTGGTGCGTTCTAGAGCATCTTCGGGATTGACTTTTAAGAATCGGGCATAATTGATCATCGAGTACAACACATCGCCAAATTCGGCTTCTATTTTGTCTTGGTTTCCTGTTGCCACTTCGTCTTGAAGTTCCTGCAATTCTTCTTGCACTTTATCCCAAACCTGATGCGGTTCTTCCCAATCAAACCCTACTCCTTTTACTTTATCTTGAATGCGGCTGGCTTTTACCAACGCAGGCAATCCTTTGGGAACACCTTCTAATACCGACTTTTTACCTTCTTTTAATTTCAGCTTTTCCCAGTTTTGTTTGACTTCTTCTTCATCGGCAACGACCACATCACCATAAATATGAGGATGACGATGGATGAGTTTGTCACAAATTTCATTCGCCACATCGGCAATATCAAAACTGTTGGTTTCGCTTCCTATTTTGGCATAAAACACAATGTGCAACAACAAATCGCCCAGCTCTTTTTTGATTTCTTGCAAATCGTTATTTAAAATGGCATCGCCTAACTCATAGGTTTCTTCAATGGTTAAATGACGAAGACTTTCTAGAGTTTGCTTTTTGTCCCACGGACATTTTTCACGCAAATCGTCCATGATATCCAATAGCCTGTTGAAAGCTTCAAGTTGTTGTGATCTGGTATTCATTTGAAGTTAATTTTTGAAAGGAATCCCTCGACTGTGCTCGGAAAGACAACTTTTGTTTACTATAGTGTAAAAATAAAAAATCCTACTACTCTAAACGAGTAATAGGATTGTATTTTATTAGAAAGTAATTAACTATTCTTTTTTGGCTGCTTTTTTAGGAGCTTTCTTTTCTTTTACTTCTTCAACCACTTGCTCTTTAACGGCTTCTGCATTTTCAATTTTTGGCTCTTCTTTAGAAACCATTCCTTTAGCTTGAAGTAGGTTGTACCAGTTTAATACTTTTTTGATATCTGATGGATATACTCTGTCTTCATCATAATCGGGCACCACTTCAGAAAAATAAGCCACTAATTTAGCGTTATCTTCTTTGTGAGAAATAGCAGGACCTTCGTTTTCTTTTATGGCAATAGCGCGCATAATTTCTACTAACGGCTTTTCTTCGCTGTGGGTGTACATTGAAATTTCTGATAACAAACTCACGTTACTTCTCATTCCAACTGTAATTTTCTTTCCATCCAACAACGATTCAGCAACAAATCCTGAACGTGTTTGAATTTTTAATTCGTACAAACCTGGTTTACCTGAAATGGCTAATATTTTTTCTACATTCATTTTCTAAAATTGTTTTTAAGCGGTGGCAAATATATTTAATTGTTGCAATTATCTTCCTTTTTTATTGCAAAATCTCATTTTATAGTCGGGTCTTGCTTTACCGTCCATGATGTTTTGCAATTTCTTTTTAATCAACGTACGTTTTAGGGTCGAAATCAAATCGGTAAATAAAATTCCTTCAATATGATCGTACTCGTGTTGGATTACTCTAGCAATCAAGCCATCGTATACTTCTGTTTTCTTTTCAAAATTCTCATCAAAATATTCAATGGTAATTTTTTCATGGCGGTACACATCTTCACGAACGTCTGGAATACTCAAACAACCTTCGTTAAAGCCCCATTCTTCACCTTCTTCTTTGAGCATTTTGGCATTGATGAATGTTTTTTTGAAGCCTTTTAATTGTTCTTGTTCTTCTTTAGACAAATCTTCACTATCGCTAAAAGGCTCGGTATCAATCACAAAAAGACGTATGGATAATCCTATTTGTGGAGCGGCCAAACCTACTCCATAAGCATTATACATGGTGTCGTACATGTTTTCGATGATTTCTTTTAAGTTGGGATAATCTGACGAAATGTCTGCTCCTACTTTTCTTAAAACTGGGTCGCCGTAGCCAACTATTGGTACTATCATTATAAAATCTAATTTAGAAGTTTCTTATTTGGTCTGAAACTTTTGGCAAAAGTAACAAAAAAAGCAATTTATCGGGGTTTGTTAACTATATTTTAGTTAATATTTCTTGATGGATGGTCTGGGTTACGCCACCATTGTTGTTGTCTAAATGGGTTAAGAAATTGGCAATTTTAATAATTTCAGGATGGGCATTTTTCATGGCATAGCTGTACTTGGCTTTTTGCATCATTTCGTAATCGTTTAGAAAATCGCCAAAAACCATAGTTTGGTCAAATGTTATTCCTAATTGCTTTTGGATGGCTGCTACCGCAACACCTTTGTTGGCCGAAAAACTGGTAATGTCTAACCAAATAGCTCCCGAAATGGCTACTCTATACTGATGTTCGAATTCTTTAAAATGCAAGTAACTGTTGGTGGGCACGTCGGCAAAATCGCAAAGCGTTACTTTTAAAATAGTATCGGTTACTTGAGTCAAATCGGCTACTATTTGAAGACGTGTGTAATATTTTCGAGATTCCGACAAGAACTGCTCATCAGTACTTTCTACATAAGCGCTGTCTTTGCCGCAAACAATAATAAACGAATTAGGAACGTTTCTTCCTATTTTGATAAACTCAATAGCCGCGCCTTTATCTAATGGATTGACGAATAATTCTTGCCCTTGATAATAGGCATAGGTTCCGTTTTCGGCTAGAAAAATGGTGCGCTCTTTAATGCTGTCAAAAACGTTAATGATATTGTAAAACTGTCGTCCAGAAGCAATGGCCAGCAAGATATTTTGTTCTTGCAATTGTTGTTCTACTTGCCAAAAATCGTTGGGTAAATTGTGATTGGAATCGAGTAAAGTACCGTCTAAATCGGTGACAATTAATTTAATTTCAGTCGTCATTGGATTAAATCATCTTTCGGGTCAAATAATCTTGTAGCATGATGGTGGCTGCAATTTCATCAACCAATCCTTTATTTTGACGTTGCTTTTTCTTCAATCCGCTATCAATCATGGTTTTAAAAGCCATTTTGGAAGTGAAGCGTTCATCACAGCGCTCTACCATCATATCGGGAAATTCTGATTTGAATTTTGTTACAAATTGCTCAATAATTGCGGTACTTTCCGATGGTAAACCGTTCATTTGTTTGGGTTCACCAATCAAAACTTTGGCCACTCTTTCTTTAGAAAAATAATCTTTCAAAAAAGCAAGAGTCGTTTCTGATGGAATGGTGGTTAGTCCAGAGGCAATAATCTGTAATTCATCGGTAACGGCTATTCCAGTGCGTTTTATTCCGTAATCAATGGCTAAAATTCTTGGCATTTTATTTTTTGGTAAAGATAAGAAATAACCGAACTTATTTTATCTTTGTACTAAACTTTAAAATTATGATTCATTTACAACCTGCTATAGAAAATGCTTGGGAAAACCGAGAACTATTAAAAGAAGAAGATACTATAAACGCCATTAAAGAAGTGATTTACGCTTTAGACATGGGAACTTTGCGCGTAGCCGAGCCTACGGCATCGGGTTGGCACGTTAACGAATGGGTTAAAAAAGCGGTAGTGATGTATTTTCCAATTCAAAAAATGGAAACGCATGAAGTGGGCATTTTTGAATACCACGACAAAATGCTACTCAAAACAGGATATGCCGATAAAGGAATTCGTGTGGTTCCGCCAGCAGTTGCGCGTTATGGAGCTTACATTTCTAAAGGCGTTATCATGATGCCAAGTTATGTGAACATCGGCGCTTATGTAGATGAAGGCACTATGGTGGATACTTGGGCAACTGTGGGTAGTTGTGCACAAATTGGTAAAAACGTACATCTTTCGGGTGGTGTGGGTATTGGTGGCGTTTTAGAACCATTGCAAGCGGCACCCGTAATTATTGAAGACGGTGCGTTTATTGGTTCGCGTTGCATAGTTGTTGAAGGTGTTCGTGTAGAAAAAGAGGCCGTTCTAGGTGCTAATGTGTGTTTGACTGCTTCTACGAAAATTATTGACGTAACCGGAAATGAACCTGTAGAATACAAAGGATACGTTCCGGCGCGTTCGGTAGTGATTCCGGGAAGTTATACTAAGAAATTTGCCGCTGGTGATTATCAAGTACCTTGTGCTTTGATTATTGGCAAACGCAAACCTTCGACCGATTTAAAGACTTCTTTGAATGATGCTTTGAGAGAATATGATGTAGCGGTTTAGTCACCGTTGAATATCTATTGAAATAAAAAAAATCCGAATTATCTTCGGATTTTTTTATTTGCCTATTTTTCGTTTTAAGAACTTTTTACGGGTAATTTTTCGCTTGAATTGCTGTGTTTTTTGCATCAATAAAGCATTAAGTTTTTCTTCGGGTTGTTGACTTAATTGTGCATATTTTTTTGCAATAATTTGAACCATCTGCTTAGACAACCACATTTTCTTGAAATTATCCATGCGCTTTTCGATAGATAAATGTTCAAACTTCATTCGGTTCAAATCGATTAAATAGAATTGGTATTGGCTGTTGTCTTCCTTAACGATTAGTGTATTTCCGGGTGAATGGTCTAGAAAGTTAATGTTGGCTTCGTGCATTTTGTAGGTGAAAGCAGTAAACTGTTCTAAGATTATCGTTCGTTCTGGAAATCGTGGATTGTGAATTAATTCTCGAATCGTAAAATCGTAATCCAATTGCTGGCAGATGTAAAAACTATTACCTAACAATCCGAAGGCATTTCGTTCTTCAACATAAGCTATTGGAAAAGGCGTTGGTATATCGTGCTCTAACAAATAATTGGCATAATCAAACGATCGTTTGGCTTTAGTGCTTCTGAAAAAAGAATAAATAACCGATTTTATAAAACCTGGTTTCTGAAAAAACTTGATGTTGACTTTCTCGTTTGCAAGTGCATTCGATTTAATAATGTTACGCGAACCTTTTACAATCAAATCGCCTTCTTCAAAAAAAGCAGTAACCAATTGAATTATAGCTTTTTCTTGATTTTGATATTTCGGATGAATGGTGATTCGCACAATATTGATTTTTATTTGGGTTAAAAGTATAAAAAATAGTACTTTGCACCTTGTAATTTTTTGTGGAAGATAATACTATTTTACAAACATAAAGAAATTCATTCTAAAATTAAACAATAAGCACTTCGACTGCGCTCAGTGGGACACAAATGAAGAAAATATTAATCATTCAAAACAAACGAATTGGTGATGTGCTGATTAGTTCTGTAATTGCCAATAATTACAAAGCCAAATATCCTGACAGCAAAGTACATTTGATGGCTTACGACTTTACTCATGGCGTAATTCAGAACAATCCTAATATTGATAAAATTATTTCCATCAACGAAAAAGAGTTGAAGAAATTTAGCAATTTGATTAAAACTATTGCCCAAGTTCGTAACGAAAAATATGATATCATATTTGATCCTTACTCTAAATTGCAAAGCCGATTGATTTGTAAATTTGGTGGTGCGCTGCAAACCGTTGGTCATAAAAGTCGCAAAAAAATAGGAAACTTAGGGTATTACACGCATCCTGTCGGAATTTTAGAATCGAAAAGTCATATTTGTGGGAAAGCCATAGAAGACCGAATTCATCTTTTACAACAAGTGGATACTTTTGAAAACATTAATTATGAACCTAAAATTTTCTTGACGGATGCCGAAAAAGAATTCCGTGTTCCAGAAAAGTATCAAGATAAAAAAATAATCATGTTGGGCATTTTGGGAAGTCAACCTCAAAAATCGATGCCTTATGAATACATTGCCGAAATTGTAGATCATATTGCTAGCACTTTTGACTGTTATTTACTGTTTAATTATGCCCCCAATCAAAAAGCTGAAGCCGATAAAATTTATAATTTGTGCCAAAATAAAGCCAATATTATTTTAGATATCTATGCTCCTACTATTCGAGATTTTGCGGTTTTAATGAACCAATGTGCCGTTTTGGTTTCTAATGAAGGTGGTACGGTGCATATTGCCAAAGCATTAAACAAGCCTACATTTACTATTTTTTCTCCTTTTATAAACAAGGATGATTGGAGTAGTTTTGAAGACGGAACATTTCACAAATCGGTTCATTTGCTGGACTTTTTACCCAATGCTATTTCCGATTTATCGTATGATAAAAACAAAGAAATTGAAAAAAATCCGCGAGAGCTGTATTTGAAATTGACTCCAGAAATGATTATTCCCGAGCTTGATACTTTTTTAAGAACTCATTTGAAGTAGTTCTTTTTTTACAATTCCATGTTCTGTCCAAGTAGACTTGGTTGCAATGGTATTTAGTTTTATTCTTCTGTTGTTATCCAAATCTTTTTGATTGACATAACCTCTTGAATGATCTAGGTGAACGCAAATGGCACTGTATCGAATTTGCTTGCTCTGAATGCCATTATTATTGAGTCGAATTCCCATTTCAAGATCTTCTCCACCATATTTCATTTGTTCGTCAAAACCATTAATATCTAAAATATCTTGCTTCCAACCAGAGGCATTATGCCCGTTCCATGTGGGTTTAGTTGGTGTCAAAAGATTTAAAAAGAATGAATTTAAAGTATTGTTGGTGAGTTTATTATTCTTGAAAGAGCTTTTCATTCCTCGTTCTTTCAGAATTTTTAGGTCGAAACACTTACCTGAAATGATATCGTTGTGTGTTAAACTATTAGAAATTTCCATGGACAGCTTGTGATAACCACCCGATAAAAAATAGCCTAATTCTCTATTTTTAAAATGTGTTTCTACAAAATCTATTCTTGGAATACAGTCGCCGTCAGAAAAAATAACGTAGTCGTACTTGGCTTTTAAAAGCGCTTTGTTGAGAATTTCTGTCTTTCTAAATCCGTCGTCTTCATGCCAAACATGTTGGATATTAAAAAAACAAATGGATCGATATTTTTCAATTAAATCAAAGGTTTCTTGAGAAGATCCATCATCAGCAATAATCAACTCAAAGAAACGATAGTTCTGACAATTATACCCTATTAAAACGTTTTCAAGCCATTTTGGAGAATTGTAGGTACTAACAACAACTGAAATATATTTATACATAAGACAAAATTAATAATTTATATTTAATACTAAAAAATAAATAATATTTTTGCCTTATGGTAGAACGTCAAGTAAAATTATCGGTTATTATTTTAACGTATAACGAAGAAGAAATTTTAGAGCAAGCTATAAAAACGGCTCAATTTGCTGATGAAATAATCGTTGTAGATTCTTACAGTACCGATAAAACCATTGAAATAGCGCAACGTTATACCTCAACTATTTACTTTAATAAATTTCAAGATTTTTCTTCTCAAAAAAACTTTGCCTTATCTAAAGCAACCCACGATTGGATTTACATGCTTGATGCTGACGAAATTATATCTGAGAATTTACAAAATGAAATTATAGAAACGATAGCCTCTAATAATTCTACTAATGTGGCATACCGTGTTAAATATGCCCAATTTTTTATGAATCGATTTCTAAAATATGGGACAAGCGGTAACGACAAAATTATTAGATTAATGAATAAAAAATACGTTACCCATGAAGGATTAGCGCACGAAAAATTAATCTTGAATGGTTCTTGTGGTGAGTTGAACAACGTTGTTTTTCATTACACCTACAGAGGATTTACTCACTACATCAATAAAATTGACAAAACGGCTTGGCTTAAGGCAAAAGAACTCCATGCCAAAAAGGTAAAGCCTAATGCATTTCACTTTGTTTTTAAACCATTTTACAGATTTTTTCACGAATACTTCATCAAAGCAGGATTTTTAGATGGTATTCCAGGACTTATTAGCGCGTGCATTAATTCCTACGGAGTGTTTAGTCGTTATGTAAAACTTCGAATTATTTTGAAATCTAATTAAAAAGGTTTCACTCGACCAAATTTTAATTTCCAACGAAAGGCAAACATACTATCAGTGCCTCTTATGTCTATTCTTTTTACCAAATAAGGATTTTGAAGCGGAAAAGCATTTAATTTATTTCCAATTCTATAGGCATATTTTAAACCAAACTCATTGAAAAGAGTAAACAGTTGATTTTGTTTAGTTTGCTCTTTAGGAAAGTTACCAAACGGATAGGCAAAAATTGGAGCTACCGGCAATGCATGGGTTTCAATTACATGTTTAGATTGTAGCAAGTCGTCTTTGATTTCGTTTATTGACAACGTTTTATACGATTGGTGACTGTACGAATGCCATCCTAACTGCACATAGTTTTTATCCAAACTTTTTAATTGTTCAACCGACATAATTTCTTGTGAATTGGTCCACCACTCGTCTTTTTTTCCAATAAATTCAAAGGGAATAAAAATGGTTGCTTTAAAATTATATTGTTGTAATAATGGCATTAACAGCTCTAAATTATTGACATACCCATCATCAAATGTAATGAAGACTTGTTTTTGACTTTCATCTATTTCATCGTAAAAAATAGTTTGGTAGTGGTTGTCTTTTAGATACTTAAATTGTTTTTCAAGTTCTGATAATAAGACGGTTAAATCGCTTATTTCCTCTTTTGAAATGGAATGGTACATTAAAACAGGTAAGCCTTTTTTAAAAGGAAAATTGTATACTATTGTAAACAAAACTATCAGACAAAATAAAAGTAAAAAGTAAATCATAAAATGCAAACAATAGTCAATAGATAACTCAAAATAAAAATCAAATTAGGTCCTAAATGCTGTACATTGTTTTAATTCTTTTTATTTGTGTAAATTTATTACTTTTGCGAGTATATTCATTAAAATTCATCAAAAAAAATTGACACCAAAAATTTCAGCTTTAGCTATAACCCTTAATGAAGAAGAAAATATAAAACGTTATGTTGAAAGTTTATCTTTTGCAGACGAAATCATATTTGTAGATTCTTTAAGTACCGATAAAACTGTTGAAATTGCTGAAGAAATGGGTGTTAAAGTAATCAAACGAAAGTTTGATAATTTTTCTGAACAACGCAATTTTGCAATCAGTCAAGCTAAAAATGATTGGATTGTTTTTTTTGATTTAGATGAAATCATTACCAAAGAACTTGAACAAGAGATACTTTCTATAGTCAATTCGAAAACCGAAAAAACAGCCTATTACATAAAAAGAAATTTTTATTTTATGGGTAAACACATCAAATTTGGTGGATGGCAAAACGATAAAGCGATTAGACTTTTTAACAAAAACTTTTGTCAATACAACGGAAACCTTGTGCATGAGGTTATCAAAGCGAGCGGAAAAACGGGCCGTTTAAAGAAAAGTTTAAATCACTATAGTTATAAAAATTTCGACAATTATAACGACAAACTTAACTTGTACAGCAAATTGCAAGCAGAAAAATTATTCAGAATACAAAAAAGACCTAACTTCTATCATTTTTTTATTCGTCCAACCTATCGTTTTTTGTGGCAATATTTATTTAGATTAGGATTTCTAGATGGCCGAGAAGGTTTTATTTTAGCCTATGTCCATTCGTTTTCTGTATTTAAAAGATATTTACAACTTTGGATGATGTACCGAAAAATTGACTAATTATTACTACAAAAATGAGATTATTACAAATAACAGCTTCAGATGTTTGGAGAGGTCACGAACAACAAATAGTGTATTACTATGATGATTTCAATTCAAAAATAGAACATCAAGTACTACTTTGTCCCTCCAATACTCGTTTAGCAGAAATTGCTACTGAAAAGAAATACAATCTCTATACACTTCCATTCAAATCTGAATATGATTGGAAATGGATGAAGAAAATAAATCAGATTATTAAGGACGAAAAGATTGATATCATTTTGATTCATAATAGCACTTCACATACGATGTGTGTGATATCCTCTTTACTTTTTGGTTGGAAAACTCCAATGGTATTTTTTAGAACGCTTATTAAAAAAGTAGATACCAATTTTTTCAGAAAATGGAAATACAATTACAAAGGTTTAAAAAAGATCGTTTGCGTTTCTGAAGCCGTTAGAACTGTTTTATTATCTGCTATAAAAGATCCTTCAAGGCTTTCTATTGTGGGAAGTGCCACCGATTTATCTGAATTTTGCATTACCCAAAAAAGAGGTTTATTGCACAAAGAATTAGGATTAAATCCCGATACTAAATTGATTGCCAATATTGCTGCATTTGTACCTTTTAAAGACCATATTACCTTTGTTGATACTGCCGAAATTTTATCGAAAAAAATTCCAAATTGTAAATTTTTACTTATTGGCAAAGGCGAATTAGAAGATGACATAAAGGCTTATGTTGCCTCAAAATCATTGAGTGATTCGATTATTTTTCTTGGTTTTAGAAAAGACATTCCTGAAATATTCCCTGAATTTGACGTATTTCTTTTTACCTCTAAATTAGAACCAACTGGTGGCGTTTTATTAGAAGCTTATGCCAGCAAAGTACCTATCGTTGCTGCTAGAGCTGGAGGCATTCCAGAAGTGGTTGTTGAAAACAAAACGGGTCTTTTGTGTGAAAAAGAAAATCCAAATGAGTTTGCGAATGCTGTTATAAAAATTCTTTCAGACGATGCTTTACGTAAAGAACTAGTTGAAAATGGTTACCAACATCTTAAAGAAAATTTCACCAAAGAAGTAATTACTCAAAAGATGTTGCTAGAATTAGAGGCCGTTTTAAAATCATAGTTATGAAAATAGTTTTAATAAGTTTTGATTACTTTGATTTTGATGTGCACATTATCAATGAATTAAAAAAAAGAAATATTGAGGCGCATCATATTGATATTTCAAAATATTATTATGAGTATAAATCGTTTGGTGAAAAAATAAAAAACGTTGGCTCAAAACTATTTTTAGGAAAAAACATCAAGAAAGTCAAAACGGAAGAGTTCATCATTTCTGAATTACAAAAACTTGGAAAGCAAGATAAAATTCTGACTATTAGACCAGATCGAATTAGCAAAAAAACACATCTCATCATTAAAAACTTTTGCATGGAATACATCACTTATTTTTATGATAGCAGCAATCGTTTTTCAATTGATTATTTGTTAAAAGGCATTTTTGATACAATTTATACTTTTGATTTAGACGACTCCAAAAAATACAATTTGAAACACATCACAAATTATATTTACCTTGACAAAAAAGAACTGGATAGCACTAAAAAGTATACAACCGATTTATTCAATATTGCATCTATAGACGAGCGGCTAACCTTACTAAATAAAATTGCCAATCAATGCGAGCAACTAAAAATAAACTTCAAGTTTATTATTGTTGGAAAGAAAAAGCCACAAAACATCAATCCGCATATTGTTTTTAGCAAAAAGAATAAATTTTTAGACGAAGTCATTGCAGAACTTGATGAGGCTAAAGTTTTTCTCGATTTAATTCGAAAAAATCAAAATGGATTGAGTTTTAGAATTTTTGAGGCACTTGCTTATCAAAAGAAAATTATCACCAGTAATACATCCATCAAAGAATACGACTTTTATAACCCTAATAATATTTTGGTTATAGATGAAAAAGAGCCTGAAATACCGATAGCTTTTTTTGAAAGTCCTTATCAACCTTTACCTGAGGAACTGTATCACAAATACACTATAGAAAATTGGGTTTCGACGGTTTTTGAGCTTAACTCGTCATCAAACTCATAATATTTTTTTCTAATAATTCTGATGAAAAGGGTTCTAATACCTTTTCAGAATTACTACTTATTAGATTCCAAAGATGCTCATCATGATAAAGCACGTTAATTTTTTGGGCAAAATCTTCCGCATTTGATGCAACCATAGGCTCTTTTAAAGTACCGAAATCAAACCCTTCTGCTCCAACTTCGGTAGTAATTAAAGGCAATTTAAATTCCATACTTTGACCGATTTTTCCTTTTATGCCAGCACCATATCGCAAGGGTGCTACAAAAAGTCTTGAGGTATTAAAATATTGTGATAAATCGGAAACATAACCTAAAACATTAAAATTAGCATCATTCAGATTCAGTACTTCTGGAGTTGGTTTACTACCTATTACTACAACTTTTATCTCGGGATTATTTTTCCAAACCAAAGGCATTATTTCATTTTTTAGATAAAACAATGCATCTATATTGGGTAAATGTTCAAAACTACCTACAAATAGCAACTCTTTTCTTTCGTTAAAACTCAAAGAATTTGGATTGTTTGTAATGACATCGTGAATGTTGCCAATAACAATCATTTTGGAAGCCTCTTTATAAAAAGAAAGTAAGTTGGTTTTATCGGTTTCAGAAATGACAATAACTTGATCGGCTTTTTTACAATTTTCAATTTCAATATTTAGAAACTTGTTGGCTTCGGCTAATATCTTTTTATCATTTCTTAAATCGGCTTCTCTTTTCATTCTAATGTAATGAAAATCAACCATATCAAAAACAATTTTAACTTTGCTATTGTATTTTTTAATGATGCTAAAATATTTATTAAATATCAATGGTCGGTGCAACCACACTAAGTCTATTTCATTTGCAATTGAAGCTATAAAATCATTTTTGGTGATTAATTTATTATTCAAATTTAAGCTAGGTTCATAAACTATTACGCCTAATTTTTTATAATAATTTACATATTCATCCTTGAATTTATATTCTTTAAAATCTGCTAATAAAAAAACATTTACGTTGTTTTTGAGCAGTATTTCAATGATTAAATGAAGGCGTCTTGAACCCGAATCTTTATCATATTCTGGTAGTTTATCATCAATAATTAAGACGTTTTTGGCAGAACTTGCAGTGGCATTTGTCTTATAGTCCCAATATTTATTGGCTTTTTTGAGTTTGCTCTCTAAATTTTTATTTTTAAAGTAAACTTTAATTTTCTTATACATTACAACTATTTTATAGAAAATGCCTTAGCATCAATTATTTTAAAAATTTCTCTTGATATACGCCTCTAATTCCATCTTCCAAAGAAATCGAGGCTGTCCAACCTAATTGAGTTAACTTAGACTCATCCATCAATTTACGTGGAGTTCCATCTGGTTTTGAAGTATCAAAAACAACTTTTCCTTCATACCCTACAATATCTTTGACTAAATAGGCTAAATCTTTAATCGAAATCTCTTTTCCCGATCCTATATTCACAAATCCTTTTTCATCATATTTTTGCATCAAATAGACACAAGCATCAGCCATATCTGTAGCGTGTAAAAATTCTCTCAAAGGACTTCCTGTTCCCCAAACAATAACTTCATCTTCATTATTGATTTTAGCTTCGTGAAATTTGCGTAATAAAGCTGGTAATACATGAGAATTCTGTAAATCATAATTATCGTTAAAGCCATATAAATTGGTTGGCATTACGGAAATAAAATTACAGTTATATTGATCTCTATAGGCATCACACATCTTGATTCCTGCAATTTTGGCAATAGCATAAGGTTCGTTGGTTTCTTCAAGCAAACCCGTAAGTAAATATTCCTCTTTCATGGGTTGAGGAGCCATTTTTGGATAAATACAAGAAGAACCCAAAAACATTAATTTCTTAACACCATGCTTGTAACTTTGATGAATCACATTGTTTTGAATCATCAGGTTTTCATATATAAAATCGGCTTTGTAAGTACTATTTGCAATGATACCACCCACTTTAGCAGCCGCTAAAAAAACATATTCTGGTTGCTCTTTTTGGAAAAAAGCAGCCACTTCTTCTTGATGAATCAAATTTAATTCAGAAGAAGTTCGCACCACTATATTGGTATAGCCTTTACTTTTTAAATTAGCCAAAATAGCACTGCCTACCATACCTCTATGGCCTGCCACAAATATTTTTGAATGTAACTCCATTAGTTCTCTTTGTAAAACTTTTCTTTTTTAAACAATTCTAAATCGGCTTCCATCATTTCTTTAACCAACATTTCAAGAGTATACTTTGGTTTCCATCCCAATTTGGTTGTGGCTTTGGTATTATCACCTATCAACAAATCCACTTCTGTTGGTCGAAAATAAGCAGGATCTATTCGAATCACTACTTGTCCTACTTTAAAACTAAATTCGGGATTTGAGGTGGATTTTACTACAGCAATTTCGTCTACATCCGAACCAGAAAATTCTAAGCTAACACCTACCTCTGCAAAAGCCATAATAATAAAATCACGAACCGTAGTGGTCACTCCAGTGGAAATTACAAAATCTTCGGGTTGTTCTTGTTGCAAGATTAGCCACATGGCTTCAACATAGTCTTTTGCATGTCCCCAATCGCGTTTAGAATCAATATTCCCCATAAACAAAGTGTCCTGCATTCCCATTGCCATTTGTGCAATTCCTCTTGTAATTTTTCGCGTTACAAAAGTTTCTCCGCGTCGTGGACTTTCGTGATTGAATAAGATACCATTACATGCAAACATCGAATAAGCTTCTCTATAGTTAACAGTTATCCAATAGGCATAAAGTTTGGCTACGGCATATGGAGAACGAGGATAAAAAGGAGTGGTTTCGCGTTGAGGCACTTCTTGAACCAAACCATACAATTCTGACGTTGAAGCTTGATAGATTTTTGTTTTTTGAGTCAATCCCAATAAACGTACTGCTTCAAGAATTCGCAATGTACCTATTCCATCAGCATTAGCGGTGTACTCAGGCATGTCGAAGCTCACTTTTACATGGCTCATCGCTCCGAGATTGTATATTTCATCAGGTTGGGTTTCTTGAATAATTCTAATCAAATTTGTTGAATCATTCAAATCTCCATAATGCAATCGGAAATGTTGATTGTCAATATGTGGATCCTCATAAATATGATCAATGCGTTGGGTATTGAATAAAGAACTTCTCCTTTTAATCCCATGAACCATATATCCTTTAGACAATAATAATTCCGCCAAATAAGCGCCATCTTGTCCTGTTACTCCTGTTATTAAGGCTACTTTCATATTATATATTACTTACGTATTGTTGCACAACTATCTAATTATTTTTCTTTTTGGGTAAAAATATAAGAATTAATTTAGAAATGGTCTTCAAAATAAACCACGGAAATTTATATTGCTTAATCACAACTAAATCTCTCATGCGTTTGTGTTGAAACTCATTTATTAACAAATAATCATCTGCAAATAAAGGAAAATACTTTTCGATGGTAGCTTTTTTTTCAAACAAGTATTTGTTGTAAGTTTCCATGTTAGACGACATTCCTGTAAAATCATAATTACATATGATTTGATCTAAATGCAAATAAGGTTCATTTTTAGCACAAATAGCGTAAACAAACAATTCCCAATCTGCAAAAATCTTATACTGTTCGTTGTACAAAAAATATTTAAAAAACAATTCTCTCTTTATAAAGGCCGCTTGATGATTGATTCCGGATGTATAAAAAAACGAAAACGATAATTTTTTTGGAAAAACTTCTTCCTTTTTAGTGCCGTCAGCTTTACAATACATCGAATTACCATAAAGCACACTTATTGATCCATCAAATTTGGGAGCCACGTCGTGAAGAACATTAGCATTATAGAATGAATCTCCACTATTCATAAAAATCAGATACTCTCCTTGGGCTGCTTTAATTCCTTTGTTCAAGGCATTGTATACTCCTGAGTCTTTTTCTGAAACCCAATAGTTGACTTGAGGATTATTTTCAATAAGCTCTTTACTTCCATCCGTACTTCCGCCATCAATAACAATGTATTCAAATTCCTTCCAAGTCTGATTTTTAACACTTTCAAATGTCTTTTGTAATCCTTGTATATTATTGTAATTAATCGTAATGATTGATAATTTCATAATCGCTATATTATTTTTTCCAAAACTTGAATCGGTCTCTTTTGGCTCTTCGGGCTATTCTTTTGATTCTATCTTCTAAGTTATGCTCTCGACTTAAGGTCGAAAAGTCAGCTTCTTTGGAAGGTAAGAAAAGCGTTGGATGCACCAGAGGCTCTTCGAGTTTACCGTATTCTAAATTTTCAAAACCATTGCTCTCAAAGGTGTGCGTTGCCCCAGCTCCAAATCCGATATTGGAAATCAAATTTGCATTAGGCATGACAGACAAACCATGATTAAACATATTGGTGATGGCCCATTGATAATCCCAAGTGTCTATTTGATTTTGGTGTAAACGCTTCATTATATCATTCCAATCTTGAGCTAATAAATCGTTATTAAAAATCTTTTTAAAAGCGTCAAAACCATCTATTCCTCGGTATTTATTCAATTCTACATCATAGTGTTTCCATGCTCTTCTCCAGGAAGCCCAGCCCCAAACATGAGACAAATTAGAAAAATAATAACTGCCGTCAGAGCGTTTTATTCCATGCTGAAAATTACTTCCGGCTACAAATCGAATTCGGTCGTCATCGGAATAATGCTGTAACATTTGATCGCAAAATTTAAAAAAATCAGGTGAAGGCAAACAGTCATCTTCCAGGATAATACCTTGAGGTTCATTTTCAAAAAACCAATCAATAGCACTAGAAATAGCATATTTGCAACCCAAATTCTTCTCACGAAACAAGGTTTTTACTTCACATTCCCAATCGATTACACTGATTATTTCTTTTACTTTCTCACAATTCAACGCATCGCCCTCATGCCCTATTCTAGCACCATCGGCTGCAATATACAGTCGTTTAGGTTGCGCTTTTCGTATAGCATCAAAAACATGTTCGGTCGTCGATGGACGATTAAATACTAAAAATAATACTGGAGATTGTGTTGTATACATATTATTGTTTTATGGCTTTTTTATAAACTTCTAAACATTGCTCTGCGGCAACATCCCAACTGAATTTACTCGCTTGAGCTAAACCTTTCTGAATATAGTCATTTCGCAAACTGGCATCCGACAAAAGTAATTCTACTTTAGACCTCAAATCATCTGGACTATTCAAATCAAAATAAAATCCTGCCTCAGAAGCTACTTCCGGAAAAGAACTATGATTTCCCAAAACAATTGGACAACCACAAGCCATAGATTCAAGAACTGGAATACCAAATCCTTCATAAATCGAAGGAAATACAAAACACTGGGCCTTTTGATAAAACAAACCCAATTCCTTCTCTTTGAAGTCTTTTTGTACCATTTGATTGGAAATTCCTAATTGTGCAAAAAACTCCTTTTCTTCTGCTGTAAATGCACCACTTCCTGCACACAAAATCACCAAATCTGGTTGATTTAACAAGGTTTCCTTAAGTGCGGTTACAAAAAAATTAAAATTTTTATAATTAGATCGATTTCCAACATATAAAATGTATTTCTCAGGTAATGACACCGTCAATGTATCATCACACTGAATGGAAACACCATGGTAAATCACATCTATTTTTGAAGCATCTATATGAGGATAAATCGATACAATGTCTTTTTTCGTATTATTCGAAACTGCAATAATACGAGTTGCTTTTTCCATCAACTTCTTTTTGTTTGCAGAAACGTTGTAATGATTGTCGTGAAATTTTTCAGGAAACAATTCATGAATCATATCATAAACCGTGAGAACAAATGGCTTATCGTGTATTTTATCTAAAAAATAATCATCGTAATAGGTCGGAATAAACAAATCGTACTCCCAAGAATTGATAGTCGAATTAAAAATTTTAGCCTGATTTTTACGAACTATGGAACGTGTGCTAATGCCTAATTTAGACATTAAATATACCATCAAAGAATTTCTTTTTTGTTTGGGAGTCAACAAATCACTTTCTTTCAAATATACATTAGCCGTTTGGAATAAAGGGATTTGAATTTTTTCGTGGTGAGCTAATCGGGAAAATATTTCGGTGTAATATCTAGAAATACCGCCATACTTTTGATCATTAAATATTTGCGGATCAAGAACAATTCTCATCTTTTATTTTTTTACAAAGTTAATTTTATTTTAAAACTAAACTAATTTGCCTATTCACAATTTTTAGATTTCGTGAACTTCAATTTCGCTACATAATTTTGGTTTACTATTCTTGTAAAAAGTAAGTCTAATGTAAGGTAGACCATAACAATTTAGGCCTTGTAAATAAAAAAATAAGTTCAAATTCGGATTCTGTAAATGCTTTTCGTTAAAATTTATATAGTTTTGTAAAAATAATAAAAATGAATACCGAAATCCACAACGCCTACGAAGTAATCAAAAATGGAGGAATCATTCTTTATCCTACTGATACCGTGTGGGGAATAGGTTGTGATGCTACAAATGCCGAAGCGGTTGCTAAAATTTATGCCTTGAAACAGCGCGACGATTCGAAAAGTATGATTGTTTTGATGAATGGCGAAAAAATGATGTATAATGTGTTTCATCAAATTCCGGATGTGGCTTGGGAAATTTTAGATTTATCTGAAAAACCAACAACATTAATTCTAGATAAACCCAAAAATGTTGCTCCTAACTTAATTGCTGAAGACCAAACGCTTGGGGTTCGATTAGTGAAAGAACCTTTTTGTTTTAAATTGATGGAACGAATGAAACGTCCTTTAGTTTCAACTTCCGCAAATATCTCTGGACAAGAAACTCCAAAAACTTTCAAAGAAATCAGCCCAGAAATTATCAAAGGTGTTGACTATGTAGTAAATTTGTACCACGATAAAATTTGTAAAAATCCATCGACAATAATCAAACTTTCATTAGATAATCAGGTTAAAATTATTAGAAAGTAAAGTTTTACCGCAAATTCGCAAATTATTTTAAAAATTTATGGATGATTATTTATACAAAGACGAAAGCTATAGCATAGTAGGTGTTTTATTTGAAGTTCATAAGAATCTAGGGAAAGGTTTTTCTGAAATTGTATATAAAGATGCAATAGAATATGAATTCAATCAACTTAATATACCCTTTGAACGTGAAAAAGAATTTGTTGTAAATTATAAAAACACCACATTAAAACATAAATTCTATGCTGATTTTGTAGTTTATGATTCCATTATTTTAGAAATAAAAACTGTTGATTGTTTTAACAATAGTCATTATAACCAATGCTTAAATTATTTAAAAGTTTCAGAAAATAAACTAGCTATTTTAGCAAATTTCAACTTAATATCATTAGAATACAAACGCATAATAGATTCAAAAAAATAATTTGCGAATTTGCGGTAAAAAAATATGAACTACACCAAAGCACTTCAAAATCCCATTTTCAAAATAATAGCACAAGCCAGTGAAGAACTTAACGTTGAAAGTTATGTTATTGGTGGCTTCGTACGCGATTTTTTATTACAACGCGATTTTAAAAAAGATATAGATATTGTTGCTATTGGTTCTGGAATTGATTTAGCTCTAAAAGTTTCTGATTTACTACCCAATAAACCTAAAGTTCAAGTTTTCAAAAACTACGGAACCGCAATGCTGCGCTACAAAGAAATTGATATCGAATTTGTGGGTGCTCGAAAAGAATCTTATACGCAAGACAGCCGAAATCCAATTGTAGAAAATGGTACTTTAAAAGACGACCAAAATCGTCGTGATTTTACTATCAATGCCTTGGCTTTTTCATTGAACAAAAATAACTATGGTGCGTTATTGGATCCTTTTAATGGTTTGACCGATTTAGAAAACAAAGTCATTAAAACACCATTAAATCCTGATATCACCTATTCTGACGATCCATTGCGAATGATGCGTGCCATTCGATTTGCGACACAATTAAACTTTGAAATCGAAGTCGATTCATTAGAAGCAATTTCAAGAAATAAAGATCGCATTAACATCATTTCTGGCGAACGAATTGTAGATGAATTGAATAAAATCCTATCTACAGAAAAACCTTCTATTGGCTTTTTGCTTTTGTACAAAACTGGTCTTTTAGATATTATTTTACCCGAATTAACAGCTTTAAATAATGTAGAAGAAATTGAAGGTCATACCCACAAAAACAACTTTTACCATACTCTAGAAGTGGTAGATAATATTTGTCCCAACACCGATGATGTTTGGTTACGTTGGGCGGCATTATTGCATGACATCGGAAAAGCACCAACTAAAAAGTTCAGCAAAAAACAAGGATGGACTTTTCACGGTCATGAGTTTTTAGGAGGAAAAATGGCAAAGAAAATCTTCCAACGATTGCACATGCCCTTAAACAACAAATTGAAGTTTGTACAAAAAATGGTTATGATGAGTTCGCGACCAATTGTACTAGCTCAAGATATTGTAACCGATTCGGCTGTGCGCAGATTGGTATTTGATGCTGGCGAAGATGTTGACGATTTGATGACTTTGTGCGAAGCCGATATTACCACCAAAAACCCAACAAAATTTAAGAAATACCATAACAACTTTAACATCGTTCGCAAGAAGATTATCGAAGTTGAAGAACGCGATCATGTTCGTCAGTTTCAACCACCTATTTCAGGTGAAGAAATTATGGAGTTATTTAATTTGAAGCCTTCCAGAGAAATTGGAATTTTAAAAGAAGCGGTTAAAGAAGCTATTTTAGAAGGTGAAATTCCGAATGAATATCAAGCAGCTTATGATTTTGTAATCAAGCGTGCTGCCAAATTAGGATTAAAAAAAGTAACTTAAAATTAAGTTGTAGATTAACTTTTGTTCAATTAAAAAGTTCGTTTAAGATGCTTATTTTTGCAATCTATTTTATATAAAAATGAATCAAAATAAATCAGTCATTTATTGGCTACTTTCGGGTTGTATTATCATATTTATAATGGTAGTTGTAGGCGGAATTACGCGTCTAACTGGTTCGGGATTATCTATGACCGATTGGCATTTGGTAACCGATACTTTTCCTCCAATGACCGAAGCCGCTTGGCAACAAGCATTTGATGCTTACAAACAATTTCCAGAATACAAATTAATTAACGTACACAACAATTTCCAACTTGCTGATTACAAGTTTATTTATTTTTGGGAATGGTTTCACCGATTTATTGCAAGAATTCTAGGATTGGTATTCATCATTCCTTTTGTTTATTTTTTAATCAAGAAAAAACTTGATCCTGAAACGTTAAAAAAATGCTTGATTTTAGTTGCTTTGGGAATTCTTCAAGGTGCTATTGGCTGGTTTATGGTGTTGAGTGGATTGCAAAAAAATCCGGATGTAAGTCATTTTAGACTTTCGTTGCACCTTACTTGGGCATTCATCATTTTTGCCTATACACTTTGGGTTGCTTTAGATTTGATTTACCCTAATAAAACCGAGGTAATTTTACCTTTACGAAAATTAGCTAGAATTACACTTTTTTTCATTTTATTGCAAATAATATACGGCGGATTTGTAGCGGGTCTTGATGCTGGTTTTGTTCACAACCACTGGCCAATGATGAGCGACGGTCAGTTTTTTCACGACAGCATCATTTTGGAAAAAGATTCGTGGTTGCTGCGATTTACAGAAGGTAAAAGCGGTGTTCAATTTGTACACAGAACCATGGCTTATGTAGTTGTTGGATTGATTTTGCTTTTGTTCTTTATCAGTAAAAAATATACGCTTTCTAAAGAACAGAAAAACGGATTGAATGCATTATTAATTGTGGTGTTTTTACAATTTATCTTGGGAGTTTTAACCTTGCTAAATCATGTTCCGCTTTGGTTGGGTGTTACCCATCAAGCTATGGCATTTTTTCTATTAGCTTCTATAACGTATACTTTACATCGATTATCAAAATAAATTTCAGACTATATTGTCGCAGTTCTATTTAGAAACTTTAAATGTCAAAACTTGCAGCTCAAGATAAATTTCTTGACTTATCTGATTATGGAAGGCCATTTGGAAAATTCCTTGCAAATCAACTTAAAAACACAAGGTTTACTCCTATTCATGTTACAATTTTGTTCGGAATTTCAGGTTTAATTGCTATATATTGTATTTTAAATAACCTTTATCTATTAGCTGGTTTTTTTATTGTACTGAAATCAGGAATAGATGCCGCCGATGGCGAGTTGGCGCGATTAAAAAACAAACCGTCTTATTTCGGACGTTATTTGGACAGTGTCTTTGATATCATTTTGAATTTTTTATTTCTAATGACCATTTGCTATGTTTCTAAAACTACAATTTGGTTGACTATTTTAGCCTTCATCGGAATCCAATTGCAAGGAACTTTGTACAATTATTACTATGTGATTTTAAGAAACAAATCGGTTGGAGGTGATTCAACCAGTAAAGTTTTTGAATACAAAACTCCAAAAGCATTGCCAGGAGAATCTCAAAAATCGGTGACTATTTTATTTGGAATCTATACTTTTGTTTATGGTGCTTTTGATAAAATAATCCATCTTTTAGATCAAGATGCCTACAAAGTAAAAACTTTTCCAAATTGGTTCATGACATTGCTTTCGCTATACGGATTGGGCTTTCAGCTACTAATTATTGCTCTGATGTTGCCAATAGGTTTAATTAACTACATCATTCCGTTTTTTATCATTTACACACTTTTGATTTTTGTGTTAATTGGAATTAGAAAACGATTAATACATTAGCCCAACCAATCTTTAAAATCACTCACTTTTTCCCTGCTTACTACAACTTCATCGTCTTTGTAGGTTGGTAAAATTACCTTTAATCGTGAATTAGAATACATTTGAATTTCCTTAATTGCCTTCATCGGAATGATAAATTTTCGAGAAACTCGATAGAATTCTTTAGGATGAAGTTCGTTCTCTAACTGTTCTAAGGTAGTATCTAACAAGTAATCACGTCCTTCCAAAGTACGCAAATAAGTGCCTTTGTTTTCACTAAAAAAACATTCCACTTCTTCAATGGCAATCATCTTGAGCTGTTGTCCCATTTTGATAGTGAACCTTTTTTTATATTCTCTATCGATTGGGTTGACCAACATTTTTTTTATCATTTCAAAATCTAAAGACAAATTAGAGGTAGCACTTTTTTGTGCTTTGAACTTTCTTACAGCAGTTTCTAAATCGTCTTCATCAATGGGTTTTAGCAAGTAATCAATACTGTTTAATTTGAAGGCACGCAACGCATATTCATCATAAGCCGTTGTAAAAATCACAGCGCTGTTAATAGTAACATTTTCAAAAATTTCAAACGATAATCCATCCGAAAGTTGAATGTCTAAAAATATCAAATCGGGATGTTCATTATTTTTAAACCAATGGATTGATTCTTCTACAGAATGCAGCATTTGATTGACTTGCAAACCCAATTTTTCCACTTTGCGTTGTAGCAATCGAGCTGCTGGTTTTTCGTCTTCTATGATAATGATGTTCATATTGTTACTTTGAAACGATTTTATATTGATTTGACCATTTAAAAATTAATGGAACTAAAATTACTGTTGGTAAAAGCCAAGCTACAACTCCGGGCAAAATAGTATTATTTACTACTAAAAATGCGGTTGCTGCAGCAATGTACGAGCCTATCATTCTTTGAATATGAACCAATAACCAAAAGTTTTTTACTGAATTTTTACCTCTATAGTTTTTAAAATCTTGGTAAACCATGGAAATACTTATGAACCCGAAAACCAATAGAACAAGCCCTAAATTATTACCAGAAAACAAAATAAGAATTCCATAGACTACAAATCCAATTCCGAAAAGTAACATTATCGAACTTAAAATCCAATCAATCATTTTAGGTTTTTGACCTTTCAATAATCCTTTTAAAGAAAGATAGCGTTGCCCTGTTGCGGCCATATAAATTGAGAAAACTCCAATAATTAATAAAAATAGATTACTGTGAATAAGCGTCATCAATATACCCGCAATTCCATTAATAATCATCCCAAAAAGGAAAAACAAACCTATATTTTTATGTAATTTATCGCCTTTTTTACGAGCAATATTTATAGTTCCAGTAATCAATCCTACACTACCTGCAATAATGTGGATTACCAATAAAATTTTAAAAATTAATTCTAAATTACCCATAATGAATCCGTTATTTTATTCTATCTTTTTCCATGAACTCTTTAATTTTTCGTTCTTCCCATTCTTTGCTAAAGAGAATTTGTGGTCCAAAAACAGATAATCCGTGTGCTACTAAACCAATTCCCCAAAAGAAAGCGGTCATGAAATTCTTAAATTGAAAATAGCTTTCGCCTTTATCTAAATTTTGAATGTTAACTATAATCAACATGATATTGATTACTATATAAACCATTAAATGTCTGTAAAAACCTTTAATTTTTTTCACTCTTTTAATGGCTTTATCGTATTGTATTTGTTCTTCTGGCGTCATCATTACAGGTATTTATTTGACTTATTTTTTTCTTCTTCCATAAACTGTTGTAATTTCTTTTGTTCCCATTCTTTTCCTAAAAAAGAGAACAAATT
Organism: uncultured Flavobacterium sp.; assembly: GCA_964577105.1. GTDB lineage: Bacteria > Bacteroidota > Bacteroidia > Flavobacteriales > Flavobacteriaceae > Flavobacterium. The sequence continues at coordinate 12,295 of CAZNWY010000004.1, read as the reverse complement.
GAAAACTTTTACTGCATGAAAAAACAATCCGATTCCCCAGCTAAAAGTAGTCCAAAAAAACCACAATACATTAGGCGAATATTTTAAATTAATAAAGATAATAATCCCATTGAATACTATGTAAAAAGCCAAATGAGAGTAAAAACCTTTGATAGATTCGACTTGTTTCTTTGCTTTTTGATATTTTTCAAAATCAGTTGGTGCATTCATAATTACTTCCATTTATTGTTTGTTGTGTTTTGCTTATTCAAAATCTCTTGGATCTTTTTTTCTTCCCAAGTTCTTGCAAAACCGAAAGTTTCAAAAGCATGAAATGTCAATCCCATACCCCAACCTAACATTGGGAACCAAAACCATTGAAATTCATTAGACGAATTAAGATTTATAATTATCAATATTGGAATAATAATAAGGTAAGAAACCAAATTTCCGTAAAATCCTTTTAGTTTTTCAACTCGTTCTTTCGCTCTGAAAAAAGCAGTATCGTGATGGTAAGTATTTTGTGTTTCCATGATGTTAATTTGCTTTGTTAAAATTGGAAGATAAACGGCAAACGAATCGTTGTTTTCATCAATCAAAACTTTTCTTTCGGATAAAATGGCATAACGACTTACAATATTTTGCAATCCAACGCCTTTTCTATCTTGAAGTACTTCTTTCTTTTGCAGATTATTTTCAACTACTAAATAATTATTTTTAAAATAGATTTTAATGTGCAGTGGCTTATTTTCACTAACCACATTGTGTTTGATGGTGTTTTCTAATAAAAGTTGCAACGACAACGGAACTACTTTGGCTTCTTCGAGTTCAATGTTTTCTGGAAGTTCAAATGTGATACTGTTTTCGAATCTCATTTTCAGCAAATTCATATAGGTTTTTGCGAAAGCTAATTCTTCTTGAACCGTAACCAATTCTTTATCTTTTTGTTCTAAAACATAACGATAAATCTTTGACAATGAGGTAGTAAAACGTTGCGCATTGTCTGGATTTTCTTCAATTAAAGAACTCAACACATTCAAACTATTGAACAGAAAATGCGGATCAATTTGATTTTTCAAACTTTCGAAACGCGCATTGGCTGTACCAGCAATAATTTTTTGTTCTTTTAAACGACTTTCTTGGTAGGCTTTATAAAAATAAAACGCATGAAACGCTAAAGTCACAATAAATGTTATGATGATAGTAACCAAATAGTTACTGAATTTTTCTTCTTCAAAAAAGGCAGCAAATGTTTTTCCTTCAATGATGACATCTTCAAAAATTCTAAGAAGAAAAATAGCCAAAATTGATATCAAAAATGAACCTGTAAATCCAATAATAATTCTTTTTCTATTGAATCGTTCTTTGCTAAAAACTTCATCTAATTTTATGAATAAGAAAGCATTAGCAAAATAGAGTGTAAAACCGTACAAAACGGTATAACCAAAGTTTACCAACAATCCTGAGTTGAATTCAATTTTTACTCCTGTTAGCCAACGTATTAATAGCAATACTAAAAATATACCGACTGAAATAAAAATTGCTCTTGGAAGTTCTTTGATTAATTTATGTACCATTTTTTTGATTTTAACTTATACTAATCGTTGTTTATTTACCACAATTTGCTAGAGCTTCTTTTGCTCTATCCAATCCCCAATTGGGTGAAAATGGCGTTTCTGGTTTGAATTTAGCAAATAAATCGATAGATTTTTCAACTCTAGAACAAATTTCTTTCACATCAGCGCCGGTCCATTTTGCACCACCCAAATCAAATTCGGCTTTACAAAGCGCCACTCTCGGATTTTCTGGAGCCAACATATAGGCTTTCATATAAATTCCGCTAATTTTAGGAGAAAGAGTCATTCCGTAAGTCATTGGATCTGATGCTAAAAGTGCCGTTTTTGCCATTGCTTGAACCACTAAAAGTTCTACGTTGTTGGGAGCTTTTGCTAATTCGGTGTCCAATGCGGCATTTGCTTTAGCTAACAACGAAGTGATTTTGTCTTTATTTGCTGGATTAAAAGCTTCGGTTGTGTTAATTAACGCAATATAATAATTTGGCAACCAATTGTCTTTTTCGGCTGAAGCTATTCTTTCAAAAAGTGCTGAAGCATCCTCCGATTTTCCTTCTTTCCAAAGCCCTAAAGCTTTTTGCATTCCTTGTTCGTACTGGGTTTGTGCTGTTACTAACGAACAAATGAAAAATGTAATTGCTGTGATAATTTTTGTCATGATTTCTATTTTTAAATTGTTATTTTATTTTTTTTTTGAACACAGATTTAAGAAATTATTGAAATTTTAAAAATCTGATTTTTGTGTTGAAATTTAAATTTGTATTTATTTTGATACTTGTTTTAATTTCTGATGTAAAAGTATTTCAGTTTGTGGTCTTATAAAATTTATAGTTACTGAATTGTTGTTTTTTAATGATGAGTTGTTTTTTTTTTAGGTTCTGAGGTTCTTAGGCGCTAAGAAACTTAGAAACTTAGAAACTTAGAACCTTAGAACCTAAAGAACTAAATACCTACAAATTATTCAATTGATTGTCTTTTTTGTTATCACTAATGGTCCAAAAGAATCCCACAAAAAAGAATCTATCGGCAGTTGGCGTGATGGCTCTTCTGTTGTAAAATCCGTTGCTATCTGGTGAGTTAGCATATTCATATCCATAAACATTTTGAGTACCTAAAACATTAGAAATAGAAAAATATAAAATCTTTTGTTGCGAAATCAAATACGCCCAACTCATACTTAAATTATTGTATGCTTTGGTTTTACCATTCATGAAAGTCACTTCATTCGGATTGTTATACGGACGACCTGTAGTAAAACTATTAGTAATACTCAACTGCGATTTCCATTTGTCAATCCAGTATTTTCCAACTACCGATAAACTGTGATTGGCTACAAAACTCGGAGTTACTTCGGCAGTATAATTTTTATAATCTCTTTGGGTATCGATATACGAATACGAAATCCAATATTCTAAATATTTAAACGATTTTCCGTCTCTCCAAAAAACATCCAAGCCTTTGGCATAGCCTTTTCCGTTATTATTAAAAACCGAATTGTATTGTGCTACAGGTGTATCATATTTCACTAAATCGGAATAATCTTTGAAATAAATTTCGGAACGAAAAGTACGTTTTTCTTTACTGTATTGGTAATTCAGAATATAATGCGATGCTTTTTCACTAGTTAGATAATCGGCATATTTTAAATAATCTTGTTTAGGTGCTTGCGTAAAATTTCCATAAGCCAATGAAAACTGACTGTTTTTGCTCACTTTATAAGCTAATGAAATTCGTGGTGAAATGGCATTTTCTTTCAAATAATCGTTGTGAGAAGCACGAACACCAAATTTAGCAGCCAATTTTTTAGAAAAGAAAATATCCGCTTCTGTATACATTGCCACAATATTGGCATTATAGCCACTGGCATAGATCGTACCTAAGTTTCCATTGAAATTCTCATCAAATTGGGTAATAAAATTATCGGCCCCAAATGACAACTTAATACGATCGGAAAACGTTTTTCTGAATTTTAGTTTCAAATGCGATGAATGTTCGGCATTGTTAACCTTGTCTAAATCCAATCCAATTTTATTATGACTATAACCATAACTCAATCCTGTTGTAAGTTGCCAACCATTACCACAACTTCCTTTATACGAAGAATTTAAATAAAAATTATTGTTGTTTAAATTAACTCTAATTTTGGATGGGCTGTTGATGCTTTCTTGGTTGATATCAAATTGTGATGCATCAAAAGCAGCGTACAATTTAAACATTCCGTTGGTAAATTCGTGTCGAAAAACAGTCTCACCCGAAAATGATTGAAACGGTTTGTTCCATTCCACATTTTGATGTACTAAAGCTTGGTATGGAGCCAAATTGAGGTAAGCTGTATTTACACTAATGGAGTTTTTACCCCATTTTTGAGTATTAGCCAATCCCAAACCGACTGTCATTAAAGAAATATCTGTTTTCTCTTGGGTTTCTTCTTCTTTGGTGTTGAGCAACAAAACACTCGATAATGCTTCGCCATATTCTGCCGAATATCCACCAGTAGAAAACGACATTCCACTGAATAAAAAAGGAGAAAATCGGCCACGAGTAGGCAAATTTTGTGTAGTTGCGCCATAAGGTTGTGCCACACGGATTCCGTCTACAAACGTTTGTGTTTCATCGGCTTCGCCACCACGAACAAACAAACGACCATCTTCTCCAACCGTTTGCGTACCAGGTAACGTTTGTAATGCCGCCACAATATTAGCATTAGAACCCGCTGTTGTTACTATATCTAGTGGCTTCAAAACCGAAACTCTGGCTTTTTCGCCTGCATCAAAAGTTCCAGCAGTAATAACTACCGTATCCAAGGTGTTGATGCTTTCTTTTAATTTGATGCTTTTAAGGTTACTCTTTTCAACTTCAAAAGGCACTTTTATCGTTTCATATCCTAAAAAACTCACTACTAACACCTTGCTTCCTTTTTCTGTAGTTGTAAAAACAAATTCGCCTTGTTCGTTTGTTGAAGCACCATCGTAAGTTCCTTCTATAAAAACGTTGGCGCCTTGAATTGGATTATTTTTTTCGTCAATAATCTTTCCAGAAATTTTAGTTTGAGCAAAAACTATGGTTGTCATCAGTAAGAATAAAAAAGTAATTGGTGCTTTCATGGTTATTTGTTTTTGATGACGCAAAGTTGTAGCGAATTATAAAAATATGAAAATATTGTTAACCGAATTGTCGATATATTGGGATGAATTGTTAACTATTTTAATTTGGTTTCACTTTTCAATTCAAAATAAATTACTATTATTGCATAACAATTAAAATTTTAAACAAATGAAACTTATAAAATCTTTCTTAGCTATTGCATTATTATTTTCTATACACACGGTATCTGCACAATCTATTACTGAAAAATGGAAACAAATGCATGATTATCATGAATTGTTATCTAAAACATTCCACCCTGCTGAAGAAGGAAACTTTGAGCCTATCAAAAAAGCATCAGAAGATTTAGTTCTAAAAGCAGAAGCTTTAGATTTTAAAACAATGCCAGAAGATTTAAGAACTAATAAAGTAGAAGAAACCATTGCTTTACTAAAAAAACAAACTAAAACTGTTAATGATTTAGTTCAAAGAAAAGCTCCAAATGCAGAAATCATGAGAGCATTTGAAAATCTACACGACATTTTTCATAGAATAGTTGAAATTTGCGAGAAAAAATAAAACTTAAAACCTAGCTAACAGCTAGGTTTTTTTTTGGACTTACTTTTTTGAATATGTTTCCTTTTGGATTCTTACCTTTGCAAAAAAAATCACATGTCAAACATATATTTAGGATATCACTTTAATGTAGAACCAAAAGAGTTAGGTTCTGAAATACTAATTGCCGAACTTGGAGAAAAACCTTTCGAGAGTTTTATTGAAACTGATTTAGGTTTGGTGGCCTATATTCAGAAAGACTTGTGGACAGAGAATATCCTAGAAGACATCTATATTTTAAATTCACCAGAGTTCACCATTTCGTATACTATTGAAGAAATTGATCAAGTGAATTGGAATGAAGAATGGGAAAAAAACTTTGAACCAATTGATGTAGATGGAAAATGTCATGTTCGTGCACCGTTTCATCCTAAAACTGAAGCAGAATTTGATATCGTTATCGAACCTAAGATGAGTTTTGGAACTGGTCATCACGAAACCACACACATGATGATTCAGCATTTGTTAGAAACCGATGTAGCAGGTATGAAAACTTTAGACATGGGTTGTGGAACAGCAATTTTGGCTATTCTTGCCGAAATGAAAGGCGCCAAACCTATTGATGCTATTGACATTGACAATTGGTGTTATTTGAATTCTATTGAAAATGCTGAACGCAATAACTGTCATGAAATTTCGGTGTATGAAGGCGATGCTGCTTTACTAAAAGGAAAAAATTACGACTTAATTATTGCAAACATCAATCGAAATATCTTACTAAACGATATGCAAGCTTATGTTGATTGTTTGAACCAAGGTGGTATTTTATTATTGAGTGGTTTTTACAATGAAGACATTCCGTTTATCGATGCTTGTTGTACCGAAAAAGGTTTGACATATGTTAAAAAGTTTGAAAGAAACAATTGGGTTTCATTGAAATATGTAAATTAGTAGCTCCAATTCATTGAAAAGATTATGAGTACGATTGAAAAAATTCAAGAAAAAGTTTTAGAAGATGAACAAGTAGGTGTAAATAACGAAATTGTTCTTTACAACGATGATGTAAATACTTTTGATCATGTTATTGATACTTTAATTCGAGTTTGCAAACATACTTCTGAACAAGCTGAGCAATGTGCTATTTTAGTTCATTACACAGGGAAATGTACTGTAAAAACTGGACATTTCGATGAGTTAAAACCACAATGCACCCAACTTCTAGAAGCAGGTTTGAGCGCAGAAATCATTTAAAACCGAATGGAACAATACGGCACCATTTTACTTTTTGCTATTCCTTTTTTTCTTATTTTAATAATAATTGAAAAAGTGTATGGCTATTTTAAAGGTGTAAATCATGCTCCAATTATGGACAGTGTTTCTAGTATTAGTTCTGGTATGACCAATACCGTCAAAGATGTTTTGGGATTGAGTATTGTTATTTTGTCTTATGGTTGGATGGTTTCAAAATTGGCCTTATTCCATATGAAGGCGGATGTTAGCACTTATATTATTGCCTTTTTTGTAATCGATTTTTATGGTTATTGGAGTCATCGTTGGTCGCATCAAATCAATCTTTTTTGGAATAAACACGCTATTCATCACAGCAGTGAAGAGTTTAATTTATCGTGTGCTTTACGACAACCTATTTCAAACTTCCTGAATTTATTTTCATTTTTACTGTTACCTGCCGCCTTGCTCGGTGTTCCCAAAGAAGTCATTGCCATCACATTGCCAATTCATTTGTTTTTGCAATTTTGGTATCACACGAGATACATTGGTAAACTAGGTTTTCTAGAAAAAATTATTGTTACTCCGTCGCATCATCGCGTACATCATGCTATCAATCCCGAATATATTGACAAAAATCATGGTCAGATATTTATTTTTTGGGACAAACTTTTCGGGACCTTTCAAGAAGAATTAAAAGACGTTCCGCCAGTGTATGGAATCACTCGTCCGGCAGCAACATGGAATCCTATAAAAATCAATTTTCAGCATTTGTGGTTGATGATGAAAGATGCCTATCGTTCTAAAAAATGGTCGGATAAATTAACCATTTGGTTCCAACCAACAGGATGGAGACCAGAAGGTTTTGAGGAACAATATCCGATACAAAAAATAGAGAATGTGTATGATTTTAAAAAATATGGCACCTCTAATTCCGATATTTTAATTTATTGGTCATTGACACAAATGTTTGTGACTTTGGCATTTGTGAGTTATCTTTTTGGAAGTATTGCTAAAGTTGGAAATCCAGGAATATTCATTTATGGCGCTTTTATTTTTGTTTCTATTTATAGTTATTCTGAACTTATGGATAAAAACAAAAACGCTGTGCTTTGGGAAATAATTCGCTGTAGTTTTGGAATCGGAATCATCAATTATTATGGTGATTGGTTTGGAATGAATGCATTAATCTCTTTTGGAAATTATCTAATTATTAGTTATTTCATGCTATCACTTGTGATGACTTTTTATATTGTTCAAACCGATTTTAAAAGAAATGAAACCCTTTTAGCATGAAAAGTTTGAATTTCCAGAAAGGTTACCTAATCATAAGCTTATTGTATCTTGTGCTTGTTGCATTTGACAAACTCGATTGGGCTTGGTATTTCAAACCATTACTTATTCCTTTTTTATTTTTTTCTGTAGTAAAAAACAATCCATTTAAAAGTAAAAAATGGTTATTGGCTGCCTTACTTTTTTCTTGGATTGGTGATGTGATTTTACTTTTTGCAGATAAAAGTGAATTGTTTTTTATATTTGGATTAGTAGCGTTTTTATTGGCGCATGTACTTTTTATAGTATTATTTATTAATCAAGAAGCTCCTGCAATAGTTCATAAAGAACAGAATTTTTATTGGTTTGGCTTCGGATTAGTGTTGTTGTATTTGTTCGGAATGCTTTCTATTTTACTTCCTAAACTTGGTAGCTTGAAATTTCCTGTAGGTATATATGCAATGACAATTTCTTTAATGTTGATTGAAACTATTAAAGGTTATTTTAATTGGACTAAAAAAGGAAAAACTTTGATTGTAGTTGGCGCTATTTTGTTTGTGATTTCTGATAGTTTATTGGCTTTCAATAAATTTTATTGCTCGTTTTCAAGTGCTTCTTTTTTGATAATGCTAACCTACTTAGCCGCACAATATTGCATTGCTAAAGGTATTTTAGACATCAATAAAAAATAGTTTTTAAGACAATCAACTCATTTTTCCAATAGCACAACTCACAAATGATTTGGCTTTGGTTCCTAATGTATTCACATCGCCTTCAACTGGATATCCGCTTTCTTTCAAAACATCCATAACTACTACTAAATCGAGATCATCTTTGTAACCGAAAGTCACTGAACTTTCTTCAACATCTACCTTAATATCGGTGATGTTTTCTAAATGGCTCAACTTACTAGTGATTGTTTTAGCACAACCTCCACATTTTAAATTTTGAACAAAAACTTTTGTTTTCATAATATAGTTTATTTACGAAACAAAGTTAAAACATCCAACAAGATAAGTATGTGACAAAAGTCACACAAGAACAAATTAATGAGGTAATTTGTCTTTAATCAATCCGTATAAAAAAGTACCCAATAACGCTCCAAATAAAACAAAGCCTACACTCATAAAACCAGATCCAATAAGTATAAAAATTGGCCCAGGACAAGAACCTACCATAGCCCAACCCAATCCAAAAAGTAGTCCGCCAATCCAATAACGAAAAGTACCTTTTTCTTTATCGGCAATTTCTATTGGCAATCCTTTTATATCTTTTATTTTGGTCTTTTTGATTATTTGAATACCGACTACACCAGTGGCAATAGCAGTCATGATTATGCCATACATATGAAATGAATCAAACTGAAACATTTCAAAAATTCGATACCAAGAAACAGCTTCAGATTTGGTTAAAACCACACCGAAAACAAATCCAACAATTAAATATTTTACTAATTTCATCGATCTAAAATATTAAAGGAAAAATAAAATTAACCATAATCAAACCACCTACAAAAAACCCTATAACTGCTTTTAGAGAAGGTAATTGAAAATTACTCAATCCAGAAATAGCATGGCCAGAGGTACATCCACCAGCATAACGAGAACCAAAACCGATTAGGATACCTCCAACTATAAGTAAAAATATTTTTTTTGGAGACTGAAAAATAGCTTCACCAAAAATTGCATCTGGTAATAATTTTGAATTAGGAGCATCGATATGCATTTTCTGTAATTTCTGAATCGTTACAGGATTGATGCTAACATTGGAGCTATCATTCAAATAATGAGTCGCAACATAACCACCAATCATTGCGCCAATGATTACCACTAAATTCCATCGTTGTGATTTCCAATCCCAATCAAAAAAAGGCACTTGCTTACCTATTCCGGTCATGGCACATAAACTTCTAAGGTTGGAAGACATTCCGAAGACCTTTCCAAAATAGATTAATGCTAACATCACCATTCCGATTATAAATCCTGAAATTGACCAATGCCAAGTATGCGTTAAGAAATCCATAGTGTATTTTTTTTTGGCAAAAATAAAGATAGTGGTTTGATATTTGATTATAAATTAACATATTTGACTAAAATATATTTGCAATGAAAAAATTCCATCCATCCATCTTGTTTTTTTTAATGGCACTACTTACGTCATGCGGAAGCATTAAATCAACGCTTATGAATGTTGATGATTCTGCAAAAAAACCTGCTGTAATAGCCAATCAATTTATTCTAAATGAGTATGCCGAAGACTCCAAATATGGTTATGACAAAGATTATCCTATCAACCTAGGATTTGAAAACGAAAAATATTCTCCTAAAAATATCATCTATTTTTTTAATGCGATTACGGGTCCAAACGGAGAAAAAATTAGCTATGAAAAAATTGATACCTGCTGCCCTTTTCCAAGTAAGCGAAGTGTTATGGGTGCTGGTACTCTAGATTTATACGAAGTAACATTTGACGGTTCTGATAAAAAAATTATTCTATACGTCAATATTTACGAAAAAGGTAAAGTATTGTGCCCAAAAGGTTTTAGGATCAAAAAATTTGATTCTAAATAAATCTAAAGTTTACTTTTTAACATATAATAAGCCTTCTAATTGTCTCGTTAGAAGGTTTTTCTTATTATATTTGCTTTTCAAAAATTTAAATCAAAATGAACATACAAAATATCCCACAAATCAAGCATATTGATAGTGGTAACTTCTTTCTTTTGGCAGGACCTTGTGCTATAGAAGGAGAAGAAATGGCGATGAAAATTGCCGAAAAATTAGTTACAATAACTGATAAACTAGAAATTCCTTATGTTTTCAAAGGATCATTTAAAAAAGCAAATCGATCACGAATTGATAGTTTTTCTGGTATTGGAGATGAAAAAGCACTAAAAATTCTTCGTAAAGTTTCAGAAACCTTTCATATTCCAACCGTTACAGACATTCACACCAATGAAGATGCCAATATGGCTGCTGAATATGTAGATGTACTTCAAATTCCAGCTTTTTTGGTAAGACAGACCGATTTGGTTGTTGCTGCCGCAAAAACTGGTAAAACCGTAAATTTGAAAAAAGGACAATTCATGAGTCCAGAAAGCATGAAACACGCGGTTCAAAAAGTATTAGATTGTCACAATGAAAATGTTATGGTAACCGATAGAGGTACCATGTTTGGATATCAAGATATGATTGTTGACTTTAGAGGTATACCAACAATGCAAAATTATGCGACTACAGTTCTTGATGTCACTCATTCGTTACAACAACCTAATCAAACGGCTGGTGTTACAGGAGGAAGACCCGACATGATTGAAACTATTGCTAAGGCAGGAATTGCAGTTGGTGTAGATGGAATTTTTATTGAAACTCATTTTGATCCTGCTCACGCAAAAAGCGACGGTGCGAATATGCTTCATCTCGACTATTTTGAAGATTTGATGACTAAGTTAGTCGCTATTAGAAAAACAATCAATCAATTTTAATTCAATTATAATGTTACCTAAATTTAAAATTCAAGTAATTATTTTATTAGGTTTATTTAGCCAAATAATAATTGCTCAAGACAATCCCAATCCAGAAAAATACACCGCACACAATAAAGGAAAGTTTTATTTTTATTGGGGAGGAAATAGAGAAAGTTATACTAAATCTGACATTCACTTTAAAGGCGACAACTACGATTTTACTGTATATGATGCCATTGCAGACGACAAACCAAAAGGCTGGCATGTTGATTATGTCAATCCAGGAAGAATGACTATTCCGCAAACCAATTTTAGAATGGGGTATTTTATCAATGACCATTATAATATTTCTGTAGGATTAGATCATATGAAATATGTAATGCGTCAAGACCAAATTGCCAATGTTACTGGTTATGTGAATTTACCAGGCAACCCAAATAATTATAATGGCATTTACAACAATACGCCGGTTAATTTTCTAGACAATTACACAGATTATGACAATGGAACTCCGTTTCTGACATTTGAACACACCGATGGCTTAAACTATGTAAATACCGAATTTTGTAGAGTTGACGACTGTTCAAAAATCTTCAACATAGGAAATACCGATAAATTTCAAGTAAATGTAACCGAGGGATTAGGAGTAGGTTTTTTGTATCCAAAAACGAACGCTAAAGTGCTAGGAAAAGATAGACACGACGATTTTCATGTATCTGGTTATGGCGTTTCTGCTAAAGTTGGTTTAAATCTTACATTCTTTAAATATTTTTTCATTCAAGGTGAGATAAAAGGTGGCTACATTGATATGAATGATATCAGAACAACGTATGTAAATAACGATACTGCTAGTCAACACTTTTACTTTTTACAAAGAATAGTTTCTTTTGGAGGAATTTTCAAAATTTAACTTTACGATTTATTATTTTTTTTATATTTTTGATAATTATCTAATATACAACACTAACAAAAACCAATCAAACTATATTTTATGAAAAAAATTATTTTATTAACTCTAACGTTGTTATTTTCAATAGTTGGTTACTCGCAGTTTCCTACTCCAGGGACTGAAGGATTTGAAAACACTACAGGTCCTGATTTAGCCGCACCAACTACACCTAGTCCGTGGACATTGGGA
>CAZNWY010000003.1:0-124996 GCA_964577105.1 uncultured Flavobacterium sp. | reverse complement strand
ACTGAACTTTTTAGAGAAGTTGCAGCTAAAGTAGGTGACCGTCCAGGTGGATACACCCGTATCATCAAAGTGGCTAACCGTTTAGGGGATAACGCTGATATGGCAATGATTGAATTAGTTGACTTCAACGAACTATACAACGGTGGTAAAAAAGAAGAGAAAAAAGCTAAAAGCCGTCGTGGTAGTAAAGCTAAAAAATCTGAAGCTGCTCCTGCTCCTGAAGCAAAAGCACCTGAAGCTCCAGAAACTTCTTCAGAAGAAACTACTGATAGTGCAGAATAATGAATTCAATTTCATAAATATAAAGGATAAGCTTTCGAGTTTATCCTTTTTTTTTGAAGCGAATTGACCATGATTTATCAGTAATCCTTATTCCTGCTTTCCTTACTGCCAATTAAAATTGGCATTCATCCAATCAGGGCTATTAAGTAAGCTAAAGGATTGTTTATAAACTTTTATAATTCATCTTTTGAATTCCATCGGAATGCTCTAAATTTGCAACACAACAACTAACTACTTTCACTAACTACTACAATGAAGTACACAACACGTCCACAAGCCATTTTACTATTAGCTGATGGCACCATTTTTTATGGAAAATCAATTGGAATTTCAGGCACTACCTTTGGTGAAGTTTGTTTCAATACTGGAATGACAGGGTATCAAGAAATTTTTACCGATCCATCCTATTTCGGCCAAATTATGGTTACGACCAATCCACACATTGGGAATTACGGAGTAAATACCGACGAAGTAGAATCAGAAAAAATTATGATTTCTGGTTTGGTTTGTAAAAACTTTAGTTTCAATCATTCGCGTCCCAATTCTGAAAGTAATCTTTATGCTTATTTTGAAAAACAGAATTTAATATGCATTTCAGATGTCGATACCCGTGCTTTAGTTAGCTATATCCGTGATAACGGTGCTCAAAATGCTGTAATTTCTACTGATGGAACATCAATAGATGAATTAAAACACCAATTAGCTCAAGTTCCTGATATGAAAGGCTTAGAGTTAGCTTCTAAAGTTTCCGTCACTCAGCCCTACACGTTCGGAGAGGAACACGCTACGCATAAAATTTCAGCTTTAGATTTAGGTATCAAAACTAATATTTTACGAAATCTGGCCAAAAGAGATTGTTTTATAAAAGTCTTTCCTTACAATACACCTTTTGAAGAATTGCAATCATTCAATCCTGATGGATATTTCTTGTCTAATGGCCCTGGTGATCCAGAACCTTTAGTACAAGTTCAAGAAACGGTTAAAAAAATGATTGCGTCTAATAAGCCTATATTCGGAATTTGTCTTGGTCACCAATTGCTTGGCTTGGCTAATGGAGTTTCTACTTATAAAATGTTTAATGGGCATAGAGGAATTAATCATCCTGTAATGAATGTCTTGACAGGCAAAGGTGAAATTACTTCGCAAAATCATGGTTTTGCTGTGAATCGTGATGAATTAGAAAAACATCCCGATTTAGAAATTACACATTATCATTTAAATGATAATACTGTGGCAGGAATACGAATGAAATCTAAAAGTTGTTTTTCAGTACAATACCATCCAGAGGCAAGCCCTGGTCCACATGATTCCTCGTATCTTTTTGACAATTTTATCGAGAATATTATCAATTCAAAAGCAATATAATTTATAAAGGACTTCAATAAATGAAGTCCTTTTTTTATAAATTTCTTTTTATAAAGTTACATTTTAAAACATACCACTTGTCAAGTAAGGCTTTTTTTTCAATTTGAATTTCATCAAAATTTGTAAAAAATATATTTTTTGTGGTGTTTAGTTGACGTACTTTTTGATTGTATTTCTCGATAGGAAAACTACTATCTTGGTTTGATTCTTCTTTAATAATCTTAAATTCAGCTAAGTTTTGCATGTAATCTTTATAAAGCGGAATGAGAGTATCGCCTTGTTGTGCTAAAAAATGAATCAACTCTATATTTGCATTGTTCAGAGACTGATCTATAAATACTTTTTTGTATTTTTCTGTTTCTTCCAATGATTCTTCACAAACTTGATTCAAGAAAAACACGCATTTATTTACGTTATCACAATCTGTGGTTAATAATAGGTTATCTAATTTTGAACCTAGTACGTTAAGTTTGAAAAATATTAAACTTTGATGGGCATCGTATTCGAACAATTTTTTCTTGTAAAAAAATAAATCGGCAGTAACATTATATTTTTTACTGAAATTGCGTTTGCAAAGGGTATAATCTATTATAAGCGCATAGTAATTGGTAATATCTTGTTGTCTTGTGTTAAAGCAGGTAAAAATTTCAGCATAATCTTGATTTTTTTGACTGTCATAATCATCAAAACGTAAGGATTTGTTTTTTAATAGCAATATGGTGGAACTGTTCATTTTCAAAAAAGCATCTCTTAAGGTCGTGTCTCCTTGATATCCAGTGTCGTTTTTTATAAGATTGGTGTTGATATTTTCTAATTTAACATAAATCCTCTCTAGGGTTGATTGAACTCTTGAATCTTGATACTGATTAATTACTGACGCAGAATATTCTGTTAAAGATTGTTTTACGTAGGCTTCGTTTTTTTCAAAATCTTCAATGTAAGCTTTCGGAGTTCTGTAGTTTTGAGAGTGAACAGTTTCAAAACTCAGAAGAGCAATCGAAAGGAATGTGCCTACCATGATGTTTTTTGGCTCCATCTTTTTATGATTTTAAAGATTTTTAAGTGAAATAAATCTCTGTTTTTCTGTAATAAAATTAATTTATCAAACAGTATAATTATTTTAAAAATCGTTAAAAAGATGTGTTTAATAGATGAAATACGCCTATTATGTAATTACATTGCAGTATTTATTATAAAATATTAAATATAATGAATTGTTAATTAGTCGTTGCTTGTGAATTTGTCATACAGGTTTTCAAATTCAATATTGCGTTTTAAGAAGTCGCTATTTACAAAATACCATCTTTTTAGTAATTCACTTTTCTTTATTTGGTTTTCGTAAAGTGTATCAAAGAATTTATTTTTGACGTCATTATATCTTCTAACTTCGTTATTGTAATCTTCTACTTTTATAACCTCATTGCTTTCTAAAAATTTACTTTTTATTTTTTGAAAATCTTCATAAACAGTTATATATTGTTGGTATAGAGGTAATAAAGTCTCATTTTGCTTTACCATAAAATTGATGAATTCAATATTTATATCATTCAATGATTTATCTAAAAAATCGTCTTTATACAGATCCGTTTTAATTAAAGATTCTTCTGCAACACTGGTCATAAAGTTGATGCATTCAACCACGTCGTCAGTGTTTCTGTATTTAAACAGTTGAATCAGTTTGTCATCCAAAACATTTAATTTGTAAAAAATTAGATTTTGATAGGCATCATATTCAAACACATTTCTCTTATTATAGTTTCTAATTAAAATATTGTATTTCAATCCAAAATCTCTTTTAGAACTTTCGTAGTTTAAAATTTCCGCATAATATTTTGATATCTCTGATTCTTTATAGGAAAAATTTTTAAAGATTTCAGAATAATCAAGTCCGCTTTGTACCCTATAGTCATTGAGTTTTAAAGATTTATTTTTTAGTAAAGTAATCGTTTTGTTGTTCAATTTAATAAAAGCATCTCTTAAATCGGTATCTCTAACGCCTTTGTCATTCGAAATTCCAATATCATTCTTAAGTAGATTGACATTTATGTCTTCCAATTTGCTATAGATTCTCTCTAAAGTACTTTGAACACGAGCATCAGGACTTGCATCAATAATGGCGGTTGAGTATTCCATCAACGATTCTTTGACAAACAATTCGTTCTTTCCAAAATCATTAATATAGGCTTTTGCATTTCTGTAATCTTGTGCCAATGTTGTTTCACACAATAAAATAAGTATAAATACGAACCAAAAAGCAAATATTTTACTCATGTTTTTGAGGTTTGGTTTGTTTTCAGAGAGTATATTTTTGTTCATATCGCAAGTTGTAAAATTGTAATTTAGGTATAAAAGTAGCAATAATTTCTTTTTTAGTTTGTAAAAAATATCCATAAAATGCATATTTATACGATAAAATGAATAAAAATAATAAAAAAATAAGATAAAGATTACAATTATGAATTTGCTTTTTAATGGTTGTATGTTGATTAAAAATAAATTTTCATTTTTTTAATCTACTAAATCGATTGAGTTTATAAGTTTTTTTAAAAAGGCATGATTTAATTTTGACTAATGCTTAAATTTGTGTGCCTTATTTTGGCAAATTTGTAATAATCTAACTAAAAATAAACATAAATAATGAGTATTATTATTAAAGTACACGCTAGACAAATATTGGATTCAAGAGGAAATCCAACAATTGAAGTTGATGTAGTTACAGAAAATGGAGTTTTAGGTCGTGCAGCTGTACCAAGCGGTGCTTCTACAGGAGAACATGAAGCGGTTGAACTTCGTGATGGAGGAAAAGCATACATGGGTAAAGGAGTTTTAAAAGCTGTTGATAATGTAAATACTAAAATTGCTCCAGAATTATTAGGAGTATCGGTTTTTGAACAAAATTTAATCGATCAAATTATGATTGATTTAGATGGAACAGCTAATAAAGGAAATCTTGGTGCCAATGCGATCTTAGGTGTTTCTTTGGCTGCTGCAAAAGCTGCGGCTAACGAACTAGGATTGCCTCTATACCGCTATGTTGGTGGTGTTTCTGCCAATACGTTACCAGTACCAATGATGAATATTATCAATGGTGGTTCGCATTCTGATGCGCCAATTGCTTTTCAAGAGTTCATGATTATGCCAGTAAAAGCTACTTCATTTACGCACGCTATGCAAATGGGAACGGAAATTTTCCATAATTTGAAAAAAGTATTACACGATAGAAAATTGTCTACAGCTGTTGGTGATGAAGGTGGTTTTGCACCTAATCTTGCTGGTGGAACAGAAGATGCTATTGAAACTATCAAAAAAGCGGTTGAAAATGCAGGCTATACTTTTGGAAATGAAGTAATGATTGCTTTAGATTGTGCGGCTTCAGAATTTTATGTGGATGGAAAATACGATTACACCAAATTTGAAGGACCAAACGGTAAAATAAGAACGTCTAAAGAACAAGCCGAATATATGGCTGAATTAGCAGCTAAATATCCTATCATTTCTATTGAAGACGGAATGCAAGAAAACGATTGGGAAGGCTGGAAATATTTAACCGAATTAATTGGAGATAAAGTGCAATTAGTAGGTGACGATTTATTTGTAACCAATGTAGAGCGTTTATCAACCGGAATTGAAAAAGGAATTGCGAATTCAATTTTAGTGAAAGTAAACCAAATTGGAACGTTAACTGAAACTATTGCAGCGGTAAACATGGCAAAAAATGCTGGTTATACTTCGGTAATGTCACACCGTTCAGGAGAAACAGAAGACAATACTATTGCTGACTTAGCGGTAGCTTTAAACTGTGGACAAATTAAAACAGGTTCGGCTTCACGTTCTGACCGTATGGCTAAATACAATCAATTATTACGAATTGAAGAAGAATTAGGCGATACGGCATATTTTCCTGGTTTGAAAGCGTTTAAACAAAACTAAAAAATCAAATTAAATATTTAAACCCGACTATTTTAAGTCGGGTTTTTTATTTTTAAGATTTAATGTGCAGTTATTTTGGTCAAATGAATTATTAAAATGTATAGAAAAAAGTAATCTATACCAATCTTGCATTTTTTATAATAAAATTATCGAAAGTGTTGCTGTATTTCTTTTTTAATTCATTTGGAATTCCATAAATTTGTTAAATTATTATTTATCAGATTTAATTTCCATATTATATTATGTCAAAAACAGCAATATTAGAGTATGATGGCCAAAAGTATGAGTTTCCAGTAATTGTAGGAAGCGAAAACGAACCAGCTATCGATATCGAAAAATTACGTGCCTTAACTGGCGCCATTACTTTAGATCCAGGTTATAAAAACTCAGGATCTTGTAAAAGTGATATCACATTTTTAGATGGTGAAGAAGGAATTCTTCGTTATAGAGGTTATGCTATTGAAGATTTAGCCGCAAAAGCTAATTTCTTAGAAGTATCTTATTTAGTTGTATTTGGTGAATTGCCTACCAAAAAACAGTTAGAGCAATTTGAGAACGACATTCGTAAGTATACTTTGGTTAATGAAGAAATGAAAAACATCATTGATGGTTTTCCAAAGACAGCACACCCAATGGGAGTTTTATCTTCATTGACTTCTGCATTAACAGCTTTCAACCCTAAAGTAGTTGATGTTGAAAATGAGGAAGAAATGTACATTGCCGTGTGTAAAACAATGGCTAAGTTCTTAGTTATTGCAACATGGACTTACAGAAAAATGATGGGGTATCCTTTGAATTATTATGATAATACTAAAGGATATGTAGAGAATTTCATGCATTTAATGTTTGAATTGCCAACAGGTCCTTATGCACAAAATCAAGTCGTTATAGATGCTTTAGATAAATTGTTTATTCTACATGCAGATCACGAGCAAAACTGTTCTACTTCTACTGTGAGAATAGTAGGTTCATCACATGCAGGATTATTTGCTTCTATTTCAGCTGGAGTATCGGCTCTTTGGGGTCCACTACATGGTGGTGCAAACCAAGCGGTATTAGAAATGTTAGAGGCTATTCAAAAAGATGGTGGAGATGCTGATAAATATCTTGCAAAAGCGAAAGATAAAGACGATCCATTCCGTTTAATGGGATTTGGTCATAGAGTGTATAAAAACTTTGATCCTAGAGCTAAAATTATTAAAAAAGCTGCAGACGAAGTATTGAGTACTTTAGGAGTTAATGATCCTATTTTACAAATTGCAAAAAAATTAGAGGAGTCAGCTTTGGTTGATGATTATTTTGTATCAAGAAAACTGTATCCAAACGTTGATTTCTATTCAGGAATTATTTACCGTGCTTTAGGTATTCCAACCGAAATGTTTACAGTTATGTTCGCAATCGGTCGTTTACCAGGTTGGATTGCTCAATGGAAAGAAATGCGTGTAAACAAAGAACCAATTGGAAGACCAAGACAAGTGTATACCGGACATCCATTGAGAGATTTTGTTCCTATGGACAAAAGATAATATTTTTTAAATACTTTTAAAAAGCTTCGTTAATCAACGGAGCTTTTTTATTTATAGTAATGATAATTTAACATGTTAAATGTATTTTCTTACAAAATATTTATTAATTTTAGCAGATAACTTTTAAAACATTTTATTTATGAAAACAAAAAATCTTTTTTTTACGACAATGGCACTTCTATTTGGAGTGGTTTTTATTAGTAGTGCGCAGATAAATAATCTAATATTGTTACCCAATAATTCAACTATAGGAGGTAGTAATGTTGTTTTAGGAGCAAATGCTGCAAACAATATACCTACAACAACTCCAGCTACAACTAGGGCGAATGTATTTGTAGGATTTGGTTCTGCTAACAGCACAACTAGTAACTCACTTAATAATGTTTTTGTAGGATACAATTCAGGTTATAATAATACTACGGGAGGATCAAATGTTTTTGTTGGTTCAGGTACAGGAATGTATAACTCAACTTCAAGTAATAATACCTATTTAGGATATGCAAGTGGAGGAACTGGACAAGAAAATACATGTGTGGGTTATTTATCTGGTGCAGGTACTTCAGGTGATTTTAATGTTTTTTCAGGTTTTCAAAGTGGATATAGCTCTTCAGGAAGTGCTAATGTTTTTCTTGGTTACAGATCAGGACAAGGTTCTTCATACAGTAATAGATTAGTCATAACAGGTAAGAATATTAGTCCTGGAAGTGAACTTATTTTTGGAGAATTTGATAATAGAAAATTAAAGTTTAATGTAAATAATGGTGCTGGATATTTTTCATCATTTGTTGAAATTACTGGTAATGGAAGTGCTTCTGGATTAAGATTTACCAATCTAAAAAGTACTAATACAGCTAATATCTTGGCTTCAAATGGTAGAGTATTGACTGTGAATTCTGATGGAGATGTTGTTTTAACAACTGATCAAGGTTCTGGAGGGTCAACATTAATAACTTCTGGAACAAATATTAGTGTGTCAGGAACAGGTGTGTCGGGTAATCCATATGTAATTAGTTCAACTGCATCTAATTGTAATTTATATTCATGTGATGGCATAATTAACACAGCAGGTTCTACTATCCCAAATACAAGAACCGTTACTATGGGCGGTAACAACCTGTTTTTCCAAACCAATCCAACTGATGATGGAACTGGTAGAGTTTATATTGGGGCATCTATTGCAAATAATGGTGCCTCGTCTGGTTTTCCCTCAATTACTGCAACTAGTAGATTTAGATTAATGGTTGAAGGAGGTATTTTAAGTGAAAGAGTAAAAGTAGCGCTTAGAAACACTAATAACTGGGCAGATTATGTTTTTGCAAAAGATTATCAATTAACTCCATTGAATGAAGTAGAAACTTACATTAAAGAAAATAAACATTTACCAGGTATTGAAGCGGCAGAAACGATTGTAAAGGAAGGCTTAGATCTTGGAGACATGCAAGCCAAACAAATGGGTAAAATAGAAGAATTGACGCTTTATACAATTGAACAACAAAAGCAATTGGATCTACAGGCTAAAGAAATTGAGGAGTTGAAAGTGCAAGTTAAAAGATTATTAGAAAAAAAATAATTTAAGTTTAATCTTATTTTTTAATTATGAAAAACTTAATCTTATTTTTTACTCTTTGTTTGGTAAACATATTTCCTTCATTTGGACAAGGAAATGATGTGATAATATGGATTGATAATAGTGAATCTGTAGACGCGGTTGAGTTTGCAAAAATGAAAATTTCAATCGATAATATTATTTCTGAAGTCAGTAGTTTTTGTAATGATACTCGATTTGCGGTTGTTCATTATGGTCAAGAAAATAATATTTCAAAGATTTATATTGAAGATCCAAATAATGATGGTGCTTTTACTACAAATATTGTTGAAGCAAAAAATTTTATCAGAAGAACTAACTTAGTTGGCTCAGGGGATTCTGCTCACGAAGCTTTGTATTTAATAGGTAATGCTATAGATAATGTTGCTAATCCAAATATTGTAAGTCCTCAAAGTACATTAAATTACAGCCAAGCCAGAAATTTAATAATTTTTTTGTTTACTGATGCCACTAGGGATGATGGTATTGTCAATCCTTTAAATATTAATTTGAATACTTTTGCTGCATTTACAAATTATGCTACTTTTAAGAGTTTTAGAAATGCTAAGTTTGTCGTTGCAGCTGTTCCTGATCCACAAAGTTTTAGTCCTATTCAAGATCAAAATGCTTTAGCTGTAGTATCAAGCTATAGTCCTATTGGAAATTATAATTTAACAATTGAGAGCTATCCAAATGAACCGAGTATGAATATGCTTCCAAGACTATTTACGATGTTAAATGATTTTGCAATAACTAACACAGAGTTGCAGGAAATAGGTAATAATATATGTTCTTGTCCAGTTACTTTAACTTTAATGTCTCCAAATGATGATTTAAATAATACTTCTATTAATTCGCTAAAACTAAGAGAAAGGTCAGATTGGATTAGAGCTTCAAATGTAATTGGATTTGGTGATAATGCTTATCAAAATGGTGTAGTATACCACGCAGGCAACTTCGTAGATTTAACCCCAGGTTTTGATGCAATTTTAAGTTCACAATTTGAAGCTTATCCTGAAGGTTGTTCGGGTATTTATGTATACAAAAATAGTAATTCTAACACAACTTCAAATTCTATCGATTCTATTAGAGATGTCAAAGAAACCTTAACAATAAACCCCAATCCATCTAATAGCTCAATTGAGATATTATTGAATAATAATTCATTTGATAAAATTGAGATTGTATCTATCGATGGTAAGAAAGTATATGAATCAGCAATTGAAAGTAGTAATAAACTTCAAGTAGATGTGAGTAATTTTGCTAATGGTTTATATATTGTTACAGTCACTGTATCTGAAGGGCAACAATTTTCAAAAAAACTTATTAAAAACTAATTAAAAATAGTTATAAACAAAAGCTTCGTTAATCAACGGAGCTTTTTTATATTTGCCTCAAGCCAAAAGCTATTTTATGCTAAATTTAAATGTAAAAAACGAAACCTCACGATTGAGGGCTGTGGTGTTAGGATCTGCTGTAAACAACGGTCCAACACCAACTGCTGATGAAGCCTACGACCCAAAATCATTAGAACACATTCTTGCTGGAACTTATCCCATAGAAGCCGATATGGTTAACGAGATGGAAGCTTTTAACGCTGTATTTCAAAAATACGATGTGAAAGTATACCGACCAGAAATGATTGAAAATTACAACCAAATCTTCACGCGCGATATCGGATTTGTCATTGATGATGTGTTTGTGAAAGCCAACATTTTACCTGATAGAGAACGTGAATTGGATGCGATTCAGTATGTGATTGATCAAATTGATCCCAACAAAGTAGTGCGTCCGCCCGATGATGTGCACATAGAAGGAGGCGATGTAATGTTGTGGAACGATTATATTTTTATTGGAACCTATAAAGGTTCTGATTATAAAGATTACATCACAGCTCGCACCAACATGCAAGGTGTGGAGTACATCCGAAAAATGTTTCCGCACAAAATTGTCAAAGAATTTGATTTGGTGAAATCCAAAATTGAAGCACGCGATAATGCGCTCCATTTAGATTGTTGCTTTCAACCGGTAGGCACCAACAAAGGAATCATTTACAAAAGTGGTTTCCGCGAAGAAGCCGATTATATGTATTTGGTGAACTTGTTTGGGAAAGAAAATTTATTCCACATCACACGTGATGAAATGTACAACATGAATTCAAACGTATTTTCTATTGCACCTGATGTAGTAGTTTCTGAACGAAATTTTACAAGATTGAACCAATGGCTACGCGAACAAGGATTTACTGTAGAAGAAATTCCGTATGCCGAAATTGCCAAACAAGAAGGGCTTCTACGATGTTCGACATTACCACTAATTAGAGAGTAAGAAGTTTTGAGTTCTGTGTTGTGGGTTTTGAGTTTTCAGCTATAACTTTGAGTTAGATAGATATGAAAAGTTATAAAGATTTAGATGTTTATAAAATAGGATTAGAATTATTTTATATAGTTCATATCTCTTCATTGAAATTGCCTAAACATGAGTTGTATGAACTCGGAAGCCAGATAAGAAGATCATCAGATTCTGTAGTTTCAAATATAGTTGAAGGTTATGGTAGAAGAAGATATAAAGCTGATTTTATAAATTTTTTGGTTTATTCACATTCAAGTTGCCTAGAAACGATTGCGCATTTAGAAAAAATATCAAAATTATATCCAGAGGTTTATGAGTCTATAGAAGACTTAATAAATAATTATGAAGGATTAGGAGGGAAATTATTTAATTTTATAAAATATATTGAGGAGAATTGGAAAAATTAAAGTGTGAGTATACATAATAGTATCAAAACTCACAACTCACAACCCATAACTCACAACCGAAAACAAACAAAAATGAAACAAACTACCAATTCCATATTAATGATTCGTCCGGTGGCATTTCGCATGAACGAACAAACTGCAGTGAATAATTATTACCAAAAAGTATTAGACGGTTTAACGCCGCAAACGGTTAATGCTAAAGCACAAGAAGAATTTGATGCTTTTGTAAACAAACTCCGAATGGTTGGAGTAGATGTAACGGTGGTTGATGATACTGTAAATCCAGATACGCCCGACAGTATTTTTCCGAACAACTGGATTTCGTTTCATGAAAATGGCGATGTAGTGTTGTATCCAATGTTTGCCGAAAACCGTCGTGCCGAACGAAGAGAAGATATTCTAGATATCCTTGAAGACAAAGGATTCCAAATTAACGACGGCATTATGGATTATACTTCTGCCGAAGAAGATGGTTATTTTTTAGAAGGCACCGGAAGCATCGTTCTAGATCGTGAAAACGGCAAAGCCTATTGTGCGCTTTCGCCACGTGCCGACGAAGAATTGTTTATCGAATTTTGCGAAGATTTTGATTTGAATCCGATTATTTTTGAAGCGTATCAAACGGTAAATGGTGAACGAAAATTAATTTATCATACCAACGTAATGATGTGCATTGGCGATACCTTTGCGGTGATTTGTGCCGATTGTATCGACGATAAAAAAGAGCGCAAAATGGTTTTAGACAGCCTTCGTTCGGATGAAAAAGAAATCATTTTGATTACCGAAGAGCAAATGAACAATTTTGCCGGTAACATGTTAGAAGTGCAAGGCTCAGACGAACGACGTTATTTAGTGATGAGTTCTTCGGCGTATCATGCGTTAACCAAAAAACAAATTAGCCAGTTAGAAGAACACATTACCATTTTACATTCTAGTTTAGATACTATAGAAGCTTGTGGTGGTGGAAGTGCACGCTGCATGATGGCTGAGGTTTTTCTTCCTAAAGAATAAATTTTCTACCGATACTAAAAAATCCCAAATTCTTAATTGTAAAAGAGTTTGGGATTTTTTTATTACAATTTAAAATTGCTTACAATGGTTTGAATCGCACTAATGATGTATTGAATTCCGATGGCGACGGTCAAAAATCCGACAATTCTCGAAATGGCGACAATTCCGGAGGCGCCCAAATATTTTGCTAAATAATGAGCACTTCTCAATATCAAAAAGATGAGCAACGAAACAATAATGACAGAAAAACAAGAAGCCAATATTTCGGTAGTTTTATGATGGTCTTGGTTGAAGGCAATTAGTAATGATATAGAACCTGGTCCGGCCAACATGGGCATGGCAAGCGGTGTTAGAGCAATTGAACTTCGATGTTGTAAATCTTCTTCAACTTCTTTACTAATTCCTTTTCGTTTTTTCGGATTAGCATTAAGCAAACCAAAGCCCGAACTGGCAATTAATATTCCGCCAGCAATTCTCAAAGCAGGAATAGTGATGCCGAAAAAGCGCAATACGTATTCGCCTGCAAAAAAAGAAATAAGAAGAATGATGCATACATTTATTGCTGTCCAAAAAGAAACGCGTGAACGCTCCGATTTATTGAAATCTTGGGTTAATCCCACAAAAAAAGGAATCGCTCCAAAAGGATTCAATACCGAAAACAAGGCACCCACTAAAACAAAAAATGTATTTAAAAAAACCTCCATTTTTTCCTAAATAAAGTTATTATTTGGCAAAGATAGAGAAAGAATAAAAGAGGTAAGTTAAAATAAAAACAATATTCACTAATTTTGGCAAATGAAAAATAAGAAAACATTAGTACTCGGAGCTTCCACCAAACCAGAACGCTATGCCTTTAAAGCTATCACAATGCTTGTAGATAAAGGGCATTCGGTAATTGCTATAGGTCAAAATCAAGGCGAAGTTGCTGGAGTTTCCATCCGAACTAAAAATATTCCTTTAAAAAATATTGATACGGTTACTTTGTATTTAAATCCGTTGCGTCAGCGTGATTATTACAATTACATTTTAGAAACCAAACCCAAACGAGTGATTTTCAATCCGGGTACTGAAAACCCTGAGTTTTACCAACTTTTAAAATCCAATAATGTTAAAGTAGAAGAGGCTTGTACCTTGGTATTATTGACTACCAATCAGTACTAAAATTTCGTCTGACTTGTGGCTGGTTTGCTAATAGCAAGCAATCCTAAAAAGGTAATTAATCCGTTTACGATGATTAATTCGTTGTCAAAAACATAATCTTTAAATAAGACCGACGAGTATTTGCTGATGAAAAAACATACGGCAGGTGAAATCAAACAAATGAACGGCACGAGCTTGTCATGAACCGTTTTGGTTTTTACAAACAACCCAAAAGCATACAAACCTAAAAGCGGACCATAGGTGTAGGATGCAATTTTGAACACCATTTTCACTACCGAATCGTCGTTGATAGCATTAAAAATTACAATCACCACAAACATTAACAAGGAGAATCCTATATGAACTAAGTGACGTGTTCTAACAATGTTTGGTTTGTTTTGATTTTCGGTTTTATCCATACCTAAAAAATCTACACAAAAAGAAGTGGTCAAAGCCGTTAAAGCCGAATCGGTGGTGGCAAAAGTAGCAGCGGTCAATCCGAGTAAAAAGACTACAGTCGGAATAAAACTCAAATGATGAATGGCAATTTCGGGAAACAATAAATCGGTTCTCGCTACGCCATCAACCATCGGTACGTCAATACCATTTTGAGCGGCATAAACATACAATAGTGCACCCACACTCAAAAAGAAAATGTTGATTACTAAGAAAATTCCAGTAAAAGTGTACATGTTTTTTTGAGCGTCGCCAATGTTAGCACAACTCAAATTCTTTTGCATCAAATCTTGGTCTAAACCAACAGTTGCGATTGTTACAAAGATTCCACCCAATACTTGTTTCCAAAAATAGGTGCCTTGTAAATAATTTTCAAAGAAAAAAACTTTCGAATAATTACTGTTTTTAACCGATTCAAATGCATCAATCACACTAAAATTTAAGCTTCTGCAAATGAAGAAAATCGTTAAAAATACCGAAGAGATTAAGAAAAATGTCTGCAAGGTATCGGTGATGATGATGGTTTTTAATCCGCCACGATAGGTGTAAGCAAAAATTAATCCCAAAGAAATTAATACGGTTACCGCAAACGGAATGTGATAATAATCGAACACATAGCGTTGCAATACAAAAATCACTAAATACAATCGAAACGCCGAACCGATAGTTCGTCCAATTAAGAAAATAGTTGCCGATGTTTTATAACTTACAATGCCCAAACGTTGTTCGATATAACCATAAATAGAAGTCAAATTCATGCGGTAATACAACGGAAGTAAAATTCTGGCCACAATCAGAAAACCAATTGCACAGCCTATTACAAACTGAAAATATTTAAATTGCAAATCGGGATTGCCTACTTCGCCAGGTACCGAAATAAATGTTATTCCAGAAATTGCAGTTCCAATCATTCCAAACGCAACCAGATACCATTTGGAGTTTTTATTGGCTTTAAAAAAAGTATCGTTATCAGAACTTTTCTTGCTTACAATAGTTGAAATTAGAATCAATAATCCGAAGTAAACAGAAATTAAAGTTAGAATGGCAATTGGCGACATAGGTTGATTTTTGTTTGTGCTAAAATAGAAATATTTTGAGAAGAAGATAATAGAAAATAGAAAAAAGACAAGGGATATCATTTCTAACGATCCAAAAATCTAAAAATCGAAACGTCAAAATTACTATTTTTGTCAAATGGAATTTTCATCAAAATTATTAGAAAAAGCAGTCAATGAAATGGCGCAATTGCCAGGAATTGGAAAACGCACAGCCTTGCGGTTGGTATTACATTTGTTAAAACAACCTTCAGAACAAACCCATTATTTGGCACAGGCCTTGACCACCGTGCGCGATGATATAAAATTTTGTAAAAGTTGTCATAATATCTCCGATGTTGAAGTTTGTGAAATTTGTAATAATTCGGTAAGAAATCATTCGGTTATATGCGTTGTAGAAGACGTAAGAGACGTTATGGCGATTGAAAATACCAATCAATTTAAAGGAATTTATCATGTTTTAGGAGGAAAAATATCACCAATTGATGGAGTTGGTCCGAGTCAATTAAACATTATTTCTTTGGTTGAGAAGGTTAGAATAGGTGGTGTTGAAGAAATTATTTTTGCTTTAAGTTCTACTATGGAAGGTGATACAACCAATTTTTATATTTACAAACAACTAAAAGATTTTAATATAAAAACCTCCACAATTGCACGCGGAATAGCTGTTGGCGATGAACTAGAGTATGCTGATGAAGTTACTTTAGGAAGAAGTATCTTGCAAAGAGTTCCGTTTGAGAACTCCTTGAAAAATAATTAAATATATTCTACAGCAACTTTTTTGTAATTAGATTTGAAAAACTATCTTTGTTTGCTAAATTATTTTTAAGAATGAACAATCGAATTTGCTATATATTATTTTCAATCGCAATCCTTTTTACTTCTTGTGTACCTACCCAAGATTTGATTTATCTACAGAAAAAGGATGGTTCTACAGACCAAATCGTTAAAAGAGTAGAGAACAAACCCTATAAGTTACAAGTGAATGATGTTTTGAGTATTAGTATCAAAGCCATTGACTCTAAATTGGTTGAGATTTTTAATACAGAAAATCCAAACTTATTGAATACTTCGGAGCAAGGTTTGTACATTAAAGGTTACAGCATAGATGATCATGGCGATATTCGTTTACCTATTGTTGGTAAAATTAATGTGCAAGGTTTAACAACAGAGGAGGTAAGAGAAAAGATTGAAAGCTCTTTACTTGAGAATCATTTTAAAAAAGAAGCTGGCATTTTTGTAGTTGTGAGATTGTCTGGATTTAGATATACCGTTAACGGAGAAGTAACTCAACCAGGTACAAAAGTTGTCTATAAAGATAATTTGACAATTCTTGAAGCAGTAGCCAATTCAGGTGATATAACTGTTACAGGTGACAGAAAAGATGTTAAAGTTATTAGACAGTATCCACAGGGTTCTGAGACTTTTAGTATTGATTTGACCGATGAGAGAGCGATGCAATCACCATGTTATTATCTTCAACCAAACGATTATGTTTACATTAAACCATTGAAGCAGAAAACATGGGGTACTGGCAAAACAGGTATAGAGTCGTTGAGTACTATCATCACAATTTTATCACTAGCTACAACAACATTTTTATTATTAAAATAACAAAGAAATAAATGTTAGATATAAAAGATTTTTCTTTTTTTGAAAACCAGAATAACTTCGATTTTAAAGGATTTTTAATCAAAACAGCAAGTTACTGGAAATGGTTCTTGTTAGGCTTGGTAATTTGTTTAACGATTGCTCATCAAGTAAATATTCGCAAGCAAAAAATTTACTCGTTAGATACTGTGTTAGCTATTAAAGAGCAGGATAATCCCCTTTTTACCTCCAATACAAGTTTAGTATTTAACTGGGGTGGTACATCAGATCAGGTTCAAAATATAGCCACTACAATTAAATCAAGATCTCATAACGAAATAGTTGTAGAGAAATTACAATTCTATATAGACTATCTTAAACAGCAAAAATATTATATAGAAGATGTGTATGGCAAAACACCATTTGTTGTAAACATCGATAGAAGTAAAAATCAGTTGTTCAACACCCAAATTACGGTTAAGTTTTTGTCAACAGCTGAATATGAAGTGCATATTAAAACCAAATCCAATACAGTTCCTGTTATAAATTATGTAACGAATTCTAAAAGTGTTGTTACTCTACCAACTAATGAAATTGTAAAACGATTTAAAGTGGGTCAGCTAGTTAATTTACCATATCTTAACTGGTCACTGCAATTAAAGGATTACTCATCTAAATATATTGGTGAAGAATATATTATTGTTTTTAATTCATTCGATGATGTTGTATCAAAGTATAAAAATTTAAAAGTTAATATAGATGATAAAGCACCTTCAATTATAAAATTATCATTGGAAGGAACCAATAAAGCCAGAATTGTTGATTATCTTAATGCCACAGTTGAAACTTTAATAAAAAGACAATTAGATAATAAAAATAAGTTTGCCGACAACACGATTAAGTTCATTGATACGACTCTTCAAATAATGGAAGGCGATTTGAAAGCGGCTAATGTTGATTTAAAAAAATTCAGCTTAAATAAAAACATTACAGAAATTGAGCTTGGAGGACAAGATTTTCAGACTAAACTATTTGAATTAGATAAAACAAATGAAGAGGTAAATAGAAAAGTAAATTACTACAATTTACTTAGTAATTATTTAAGAAGTAGTACAGATTATTCTAAACTTCCGGCACCTTCAGTAGCAGGAATAGAAGATCCAAACATAATGAATAATGTGTCTAAGCTTATCGAACTTTCCGTAAGAAGGTCAGAGATGATATATACTGTGAAAAGTAAATTAATGCTTGATAATATTGACAATGAAATAACATCTGTAAAAAATGTACTTCTTGAAAATATTAGAACTGCAAAATCTGCTATTCAATTTGATGTTAAACAAGTATCTACCAAAATAGGTGAGGCTGAAAATAAAATTAAGCAACTGCCTCAAGACAAGCAAGAGTATTTAAGAATAATGCGTAAATATGAATTGAGTAATGATATTTATCAAACCTACTTACAAAAAAGAAGTGAAGCACAAATTGTTAAAGCAGCTAATTTATCAGATATTCAATTTATAGACCCGGCCAAAGATATTGGAGGTGGTTTGATTGGTCCTAGAACGGGTGTCAATTATGTTATAGCAATTTTTGTTGGGCTATTGTTACCGCTTCTTATTGTGTTTTTAATATTTTATATCAATACATCCATTCAGAATACCGATGATATTTCTAATCTAACTTCACTTCCTTTGATTGGAGTTGTGGGTATAAAGCAAACAGAGTCGAACTTATCTGTTTTTGAAAAACCTAAATCAGCATTGGCGGAATCCTTTAGGGCTATTCGTTCGTCATTACAATTTTTATACAAAAAACAAAAACTATTAGGTTCCAAAACCTTAATGCTTACCTCTTCAGTCAGTGGAGAAGGAAAAACGTTTTGCTGTATTAATATTGCTACAGTTTTTGCATTGAGTGAAAAGAAAACAGTTATTGTAGGTTTAGATTTAAGAAAGCCTAAAATTTTTGATGATTTTAATTTAAAAAATGAAGTAGGTGTCGTAAACTACTTGATTGGAGATAAGTCATTAGAAGAAGTAACTCAAAAAACAAGCATTCCATATTTAGATGTTATTAGCTCAGGACCAATTCCTCCTAATCCATCAGAATTAATTATGGGAGAAACCATGAAAGAATTTATGGATGAGTTAAAGAAAAAATATGAATATATTATTTTAGATACACCTCCAGTTGGATTAGTTACTGATGCCGTTGAATTGTCCACTTTCGCAGATGTTACTTTGTATGTTATGAGACAAAATTTCACCAAAAAAGAAATGGTTAATTTGTTGAATAACAGGGTTAAAAGAGAGGAGCTTGTTAATGTGAGTATTATTCTTAACGGATTTGAAAATAAAGCTAAGTATGGTGCAGGCTATGGCTATGGTTACGGCTACGGTTATGGCGCATATTCAAATGGCTATCATGAGGAAGACGAGTCTACTAATGTATTTGTCAAAATGTTCAAAAAAATAACCAAAAAGAAAACTGGAAAAATAAGTTAATAATGAAAATATTAATTACAGGTGGAGCTGGTTTTATTGGATCTAACTTATGTGAGTACTTTTTGTCAAAAGGGTATGATGTGGTTTGTTTGGATAATTTTTCAACAGGACATCATTATAATATACAACATTTGCTTTCTAATGAAAAGTTTACTTTAATAGAAGGTGATATTAGAAACTTAGAAACTTGTATTAAAGCTACAAAAGGAATTGATTATGTGTTGCATCAGGCAGCATTGGGATCTGTTCCAAGGTCTATAAAAGATCCTATTGCTACTAATGATGTTAATGTCTCTGGGTTTTTAAATATGTTGGTTGCTTCTAGAGATAATGGAGTTAAGAGATTTGTTTTTGCGGCTAGTTCATCTACTTATGGAGATTCAGAATTGTTGCCAAAAGTAGAAGATGTAATAGGAAAACCACTGTCACCTTATGCTATTAGTAAATATGTAAATGAATTATATGCTGAAATTTTCAGTAAGACTTATGGATTAGAAACCATAGGTTTAAGATATTTTAATGTTTTTGGAAGAAGGCAAGATCCTAATGGAGCTTATGCTGCTGTTATTCCTAAATTTGTGTTACAATTAATGCATAAAGAGAGTCCTTTAATTAATGGTAATGGAGCGCATTCTAGAGACTTTACCTATATTGATAATGTGATTCAAATGAATGAGTTAGCAATTACAACTCAACATAAAGAAGCTATTAATACCGTATATAATACAGCTAGTGGTGCTAGAGTAACTCTAAACGAAATGGTTTTATTATTAAAAAAATATTTGTCTGAATATGATTCGTCTATTGCAGATGTAGCAGTTCATTATGGACCAGATAGAGTGGGTGATATTGTTCATTCACATGCTAGTATAGAAAAAGCAAAAAAATTATTGAATTATAGTCCTCAATACTCTTTTAGTCAAGGCTTAAAAGAAGCTGTTAAATGGTATTGGGAACACTTAAAATGATTAAAATTAAAATGAAGATTACAAACATTTGTTGTATAGGTGCTGGATATGTAGGTGGTCCTACTATGGCTGTTATTGCTCAAAAATGTCCTCATATTAAGGTGACAGTAGTAGATTTGAATGAAGAGCGAATTGCAAAATGGAATGATGCAAATCTGGATAATATTCCGGTCTATGAACCTGGATTGGGAGAAATTGTAGGGCAAGCTAGAGGTAAGAATTTATTTTTTTCTACTGATGTAGATCGAGCTATTGATGAAGCACAAATTATTTTTATATCGGTAAATACTCCAACTAAAACTTATGGTTCTGGAAAAGGAATGGCTGCTGATTTGAAATATATTGAGCTTTGTGCTCGACAAATTGCTCGTGTTTCTAAAAGCGATAAAATTGTTGTAGAGAAGTCTACTTTACCTGTAAGAACTGCTGAAGCTATAAAAAATATTTTAGATAATACTGGAAATGGTGTTCAGTTTCAGATTTTATCAAACCCTGAGTTTTTGGCAGAAGGTACTGCTGTAGAAGATTTACTGCAACCCGATCGTGTTTTGATTGGAGGTGGCACTACAGAAGAAGGTCAAAAAGCCATTCAGAAGTTGGTAGATGTTTATGCTAATTGGGTTCCAAGAGAAAGGATATTGACTACTAATGTTTGGTCTTCTGAGCTTTCAAAACTCATTGCTAATGCTTTTTTGGCGCAACGTGTATCGTCTATTAATGCGGTTTCTGAGTTGTGTGAAAAAACAGGAGCAAACGTAAATGAGGTGGCCAAAGCAATTGGGATGGACAGCAGAATTGGACCTAAATTTTTAAAGGCTTCTGTTGGTTTTGGAGGTTCTTGTTTTCAAAAAGATATTTTGAATTTAGTTTATATTTCTAAATCATTTGGTTTGCAAGAAGTAGCCGATTATTGGGAGCAAGTTATCATTATGAATGATCATCAGAAGAGACGTTTTTCCAAAAATATTGTGACTACCCTTTACAATACTATTGCTGATAAAAAAATTGCCTTTTTAGGATGGGCTTTTAAGAAAGATACCAACGACACTCGTGAATCAGCAGCTATATATGTAGCCGATGATTTGATTAATGAACAAGCTAAAATTGCTGTTTTTGACCCTAAGGTTGATTACAATCAAGTACTTTGTGATTTGAACTATTTGGGCACTCGAAGTGAAGATCAAAATCAGCAGCATATACACTATTTTAATGATCCTTATGAGGCTTGTGCCAATGCTCATGCCATAGCCATTTTGACTGAGTGGGATGAATTTAAAGAATATGATTGGCAAAAAATATACGACTCGATGTTGAAACCAGCTTTTGTTTTTGATGGTAGAAATTTGCTTGATGCTCAGAAAATGAAATCTTTAGGTTTTTATTATCAAGCTATTGGGTCTTAAAGGATAAAAATACTGTTGAATAACCCCTTTGTTAATGAACATAAAGATAGGAATAATAGGATTGGGATATGTTGGATTGCCTTTGGCTAGACTTTTTGCTACCCAATATCCTGTAATCGGATTTGATATTAATCAAAAAAGAGTTAATGAGTTAAATAATGGAATTGATGAAACTCTTGAAGTAGATAAAGAAACACTTCAAGGTGTATTGGTTGATCAACCTTTACATGGAAATGGACTTTTTTGCTCTACCGATCTTAAAGATTTAGAAACTTGTAACTATTATATCGTTACCGTTCCTACACCTGTGGATAAAAACAATAGACCTGATTTGACGCCTCTTTATAAATCTAGTGAAACGGTTGGAAAAGTTCTTAAAAAAGGTGATATTGTTATTTATGAATCAACGGTTTATCCTGGTTTGACAGAAGAAGAGTGTGTGCCTGTTTTAGAGAGAGTTAGTGGTTTACAATTTAATGTAGATTTTTTTGCAGGCTATTCTCCAGAACGCATTAACCCTGGCGATAAAGAACATACCGTTGACAAAATATTAAAAATTACAGCAGGATCAACTCCAGAAATAGGAATTAAAGTAAATCAACTTTACAGTTCTGTTATTACTGCCGGAACCCATTTGGCTCCGTCTATTAAGGTGGCTGAGGCGGCTAAAGTAATAGAAAATTCACAACGCGATATCAACATTGCCTTTGTGAACGAATTGGCTAAAATTTTCAATATTTTAGACATAGATACTCATGCGGTTTTAGAAGCTGCTGGTACGAAATGGAATTTCTTGAACTTTAAACCAGGATTAGTTGGTGGACATTGTATAGGAGTAGATCCTTATTATTTAGCACAAAAGGCACAAGAGGCAGGCTATCATCCCGAAATTATACTAGCAGGTAGACGATTGAATGACAGCATGGGAGAGTATGTTGCTTCTAGAATTGTTAAGTTGATGATTAAAAAGAGAATTCCTGTTAATCATTCTAAATTGTTGATGCTGGGTATTACTTTTAAGGAAAATTGTCCTGATGTTAGAAATACTAAAATTGTTGATGTAATTTCAGCTTTAAAAGATTACGGCATAGATGTTAGTATCTATGATCCATGGGCTAATCCATCGGAAGTTGCTCATGAATATGGCTTAATCACTTCAAATACTGTTCCTACAGAAAAATTTGATGCTATCGTTTTAGGGGTTTCGCATCAGGAATTTCTACATTTGGATTTGAATCAATTTAAGAATGAGAACTCCATTGTTTATGATGTTAAAGGAGTATTAAAAGGAGAAATAGACGGAAAGTTGTAGTATGAAAAAAATATTAATTACAGGAGGTGCTGGGTTTATTGGATCGCACGTAGTACGACGTTTTGTGAATAAATATCCAGCATATCATATTTTTAATTTGGATGCTTTGACCTATGCTGGAAATTTGGAAAATATTTCAGATATTGAAAAAGCACCTAATTATACCTTTGTAAAAGGTGATATTGTTGATGCTGATTTTATCAATGATTTATTTCAAAAACATCAGTTTGATGGCGTACTGCATTTAGCCGCCGAATCTCACGTTGACCGTTCTATTACCGATCCGTTGAGTTTTGTTAAAACCAACGTTATTGGAACTATGAATTTATTGAATGCAGCCAAAACTATTTGGGCAGCTAATTTTGAACATAAACGATTTTATCATATTTCTACCGATGAGGTTTATGGAAGTTTGGGTGCTACAGGCTTGTTTACAGAAACAACACCTTATGATCCTAATTCACCTTATTCTGCTTCTAAAGCAAGTTCTGACCACTTTGTAAGAGCTTATGGAGAAACTTATGGGTTGCCTTATGTGATTACCAATTGTTCTAATAATTATGGTCCGAATCATTTCCCTGAAAAATTAATTCCGCTTTTTATCAATAACATTATCCATAACAAACCACTTCCTGTTTATGGAGATGGTAAATATACTCGTGATTGGCTTTTTGTAGAAGATCATGCCGTAGCGATTGATTTGGTTTTTCACGAAGGTGCAACTCATGAAACCTACAATATTGGTGGGTTTAACGAATGGCAAAATATTGATTTAGTAAAGTTGTTGTGCCAGCTAATGGATGCTAAATTGGGTAGAACTCCAGGTACTTCCGCACAATTGATTACTTATGTTAAGGATCGTCCTGGGCATGATTTGCGTTATGCTATTGATGCTACTAAAATTAATACAGAATTAGGTTGGAAACCGTCTGTTACTTTCGAAGAAGGATTAGCACGCACCATTGACTGGTATCTTTCTAATGAGGCATGGCTTAAAAATGTTACCTCTGGTGAATATGCCAAGTATTATGAAAAGCAGTATGAATAATTGATTGGATTTGTACTCTTTTAGGTAAAAAAAGTCTCACCTTGGTGAGACTTTTTTATGTCTTAATTTTAGATTGAATGATTGAAACTGTATTGTTGATTCGAGGTAGTTCTTTGATTCGTTTTCTATCTTGAATTGAAAAACCGATGAAAAGGTATGTGAGCTCGGCATGATGTCCTACGGGTTTGTTGACCGTTATTTCTATTTTTTGAGGCGCTTCATCTTTAGCGATTATTATTTCTTCGCTATATTCTGTGTTGAACGTACCCTCTTGATAATTCCAGTTGGATTGGGCTATAGCAATGTGTACTAGATCTGCTTTTTCTGGCCAATCGATATGTTTTGTAGGGTTGAACGATTTTATTGTGAATTGGTTTTTTTCATCATCCCAGCTCCATTTAGTTTTTAAAACTTTTTGTAACGGACGCATTTTATTGCCTTCTAATCCGGTGAAATAACCGATACTGTCTGGCGATTCCATTCCTTTTTCGACTGTTCGTAGACCATTTGGATTGGAAGTGTCTTCGTAAACAATGTCTAACATTAACTTGTTGCATCTGCCTGCAAAACTACCGTCTTTGGCTCTTTTAAAAAAATAGAGTGCTGTGGCTCTAAAGCTTTGTGATTTTTTGGAGCAATGACCAAATTCTTTGCCATGGTCTCTTACTTTTTGAAAGATGGGATTGTCTCTAAATTGTTCTTTAGTAATTCCACCACTACTTTTTTGTTTTACTCGATTGACATTTTGTTGATCTACAAAGAATGTTAGGTCGTCTATGGTTCCCACTATTTTGAAGGGTGCTATTACTCTTGCCATGGCTTTTAGAATTTTTATGTTTGGCTTATACTATGAATTGTTCTTTAGCAATTTTGCTGTAAGACACACAAAGCTACATAAAATATTTTCAACTGCTTGAATATAAACCTGCTAATTTTTGACTTATTTGTATTCTTTTGTGTTTATGATGGTTTATATTTAACTTTTTTCTTAATGATTTATTAATTTGGTAGTTTAAAACAAAACGAGTACTTTTGTTACTCGTTTGTGTGTAAGCAATTATGTTAGAGACCTTAATCACTTCTAAAACCCGTATTCGAATTTTGGTAAAATTTTTTATCAATGCGGCTAATAATGGTCATTTGAGAGGTTTGGCAGAAGAGATGAACGAATCTACTAATGCCGTCAGAAAGGAGTTGAATAATTTGTCTGAAGCAGGTTATTTAGAGAAGCGAGCTAATCAAAATAAAGTGACCTATAGTGCCAATACTAAGCATCCTTTTTTTGGGACTTTGCAAAAAATTGTTTTTCAATATATCGGATTGGATTCTATTATTGAAATGATTTTAGAACGCATGGGGCAAGTGCAACAAATTGTTGTATTGGGCGATTATGCCAATGGTATTGATTCTGGAGTTATTGAAGTTTTGATAGTTGGCACCGAATTAAACGCATCCTATATTGAACAATTGGCGGTTAAAATTGAAGCTGAAATCAAACGTAAAGTTGTTTTTAAACTTCAGAGCGGTTTGTCTGATGAAGGATTAATTATATATGAAGCAGATTCATTATTAAAATAAAACGATGTATGAATAATCATAAACAAGTTTGGACTGAAGAAATTAAATCGGAATCGTCCCTATTTTCAATAAACTTTAAAGAACTTTGGCATTATCGCGATCTTTTGTTGATGTTGTTAAAGCGTGATTTTATCACCTTTTATAAACAAACCATCTTGGGGCCGATATGGTTTTTTGTGCAACCTGTTTTAACCTCACTTATCTATATAGTGTTGTTTGGTCAAGTTGCAAAATTATCTACAGACGGTGTGCCGCAAATGGCTTTTTATTTAGCAGGAATTACCATTTGGAACTATTTTTCAGATTCCTTAACCAAGACCTCTAATGTTTTTCAGGCCAATTCATCGATTTTTGGTAAAGTTTATTTCCCTAGATTGATTATGCCATTGTCTATAGTTTTTTCTAATTTATTAAAATTTGCTATACAGTTTGCTTTGTTTTTAGCTGTAGTTTTGTATTATACTTTTTATAAGCATACTATTCATCCTACTGTTTGGGTTTTGGCTACACCAGTATTGATTTTATTAATGGCCGCTTTTGCTTTGGGTTTGGGGATGATATTTTCTTCATTGACTACTAAATATAAAGATTTAACCTTTTTATTGACTTTTGGTATTCAGTTATTTATGTATGCTACGCCAGTAGTTTATCCTTTATCTGCAATGCCAGAACAATATCGTTGGATTGTTACTGCCAATCCGCTTACGGGAATTTTCGAATGTTTTCGATATGGTTATTTAGGAACTGGTCATTTTGAACCTAGTAGTTTATTATATTCAACGGCATTTACCCTTTTATTATTAGCAATTGGTACGATAGTTTTTAATAAAGTTGAAAAAAGCTTTATGGATACGGTTTAATAATTGTGAATTGTGAATTGTGAATTGTGAATTGTGAATTACGAATTACGAATTACGAATTACGAATAAAGAATAAAGAATAAAGAATAAATTGATTAATGTACTATAATAGATAATGAAGCAGTTAGCTATAAAGGCGGAAAATATTTCTAAACAATATCGACTTGGCGAAGTAGGTACAGGTACTTTGTCTCACGATTTGAATCGTTTTTGGAGTAAAGTAAGAGGAAAAGAAGATCCTTATTTGAAAATTGGTGAAGCTAACGATAGAACCTCAAAGGGTTCTAGTGACTATGTTTGGTCATTACGCGATATCAATTTTGAAATTGAGCAAGGTGATGCTGTTGGGATAATAGGTAGGAATGGTGCTGGAAAAAGTACGTTGCTTAAATTGTTGAGTAAGGTTACCAAACCCACTACGGGTAGTTTTAAGGTTAATGGTCGTATTGCTTCTTTGTTGGAAGTAGGTACAGGATTTAACCCGGAGATGACAGGTAGAGAAAATATTTATTTGAATGGAGCTATTTTGGGCATGCGACGTGCCGAGATAACCAGAAAATTTGATGAGATTGTTGCTTTTTCTGGTGTTGAACGCTATATTGATACTCCAGTAAAACGCTATTCTTCGGGAATGTATGTGCGTTTAGCTTTTGCTGTTGCAGCGCATTTAGAATCTGAAATTTTGATTGTTGATGAGGTCTTGGCTGTTGGTGATGCTGAATTCCAAAAGAAATGTTTGGGAAAAATGGGCGATGTGAGTAAAGGAGAAGGAAGAACGGTTTTGTTTGTAAGCCATAATTTAGCAGCAGTAAAGAATTTATGTACTAGTGGAATTTATTTAAAAAATGGAATTTTAAATTATTCTGGAGGAATAGATGCTGCTTTAGATACCTATTTGAATGATACCAGAGGACAATCGGGTGTTCCAATTTTACTTCGAGAGGATAAAATAGGAAATAAGAAAATTCAGATTCATGATTTGGTGCTGAAAGATGAAAACGATAATGTAATTTCTGAAATTTTTAGTGGTACTGGTTTGAAGATTGAATTTCATTTTAAAAAAGAAGCATCCGTAGATATGAGTAAAATGATAGTTGCTTGTAATTTTTCGGACAATTATGAAAACAGAATTGTTGGTTGGGTTTCTGATGAAATGGAGCAAAACTTTGGTGCAACCAATGGCGATGTTTTTACGCTACATATACCTCAATTAAATTTGCGACCTAATAATTATTACTTTAATTATCAAATATCGTATCAATCTACAGCTCCACAAGATTTTTGTGATGTATTGCAAAATGCAGTTACGTTGACTGTTTTAGACACTCATTTTTTTACAGATGACAAAAAAATACGACCTGGTCATTCTTCTTTAATGAAAGCTAATTTTATTTAAATTCAATCTTTTAAAAGATGATAAACGTTACCAAAACTTTTTTTCCTGCAATTGAAGATTACCAACAACAGGTACAACGTATTTGGAATAACCAATGGTTGACTAATCGTGGTCAATTGGTGTTGGAGTTAGAAGAGAAGTTAAAAGAATACCTTTCTGTTTCTTCGATATTGATTATGAATAATGGGACTATTCCTATTCAAATTGCTTTAAAGATTTTAGGTAACGGAGGAGAAATTCTGACGACTCCATTTAGTTATGTTGCCACTACCGCAGCTATAGTTTGGGAAAACTGCACACCAATTTTTGTTGATATTCATTCAGATTATTTGACCATAGATGAAACCAAAATTGAAGCTGCAATAACCCCTAAAACTACTTGTATTTTAGCTACCCATGTTTTTGGAAATCCTTGTAATATTGAAGTTATTGAGGCTATTGCCCAAAAACATAACCTTAAAGTAATTTATGATGCTGCTCATTCTTTTGGTGTAACTTATAACAACCGCTCTGTTTTTGACTATGGTGATGTAAGCACCTGCAGTTTTCACGCAACTAAATTGTTTCATACCGGTGAAGGTGGTGCCTTGTTTTGTAAAGATGAATCTTTGCGCCATAAAATGTTTTACAGTCATAATTTTGGGCACAATGGCCCGTTGGATTTTCATGGACTTGGAATAAATGGTAAAATATCAGAATTGCAGGGTGCCATGGGATTGGCGGTTTTGCCTAACATGGAGTATATATTAAATGGAAGGAAAGAAGTGGTTGATTATTACAATAATCATCTTGATTTTTCTAAATTGAGAACAATCAAGATAAGAGAAAATACCCAATGGAATTACAGTTATTATCCGATAGTTTTAGAAAATGAGGAAATATTGTTACAGATTCAAAATACTTTGAATGAACAAAATATATTTCCAAGAAGATATTTTTATCCTTCTTTAAACACAATAAACTATGTAGGTAATGTTTCAATGCCTATTTCAGAAAGTATAGCATCTAGAATTCTTTGTCTGCCATTGTATGCCGAACTTGAGATTAAAGATGTGAAAAATATAGTTTCAATTATAAATAATAATTTATGATAATCGTTGGTGCCAAAGGATTTGCAAAAGAGGTTTTAGAAATTCTTCATCAATTGGATGATTTGAATCAACTTGTTTTTTTTGACGATGTCAATAGTGATGTTCCTGAAAAATTGTACAATAAATTTCCGATTTTAACTACTATTGAACAAGCACAGAACTATATTGCAACGGTTGATAATAGATTTACAATAGGAATTGGAAATCCAATATTGAGAAAGAAATTATTTGATAAATTTTCTGCCCTCGGTGGTTTGTTTACTTCAACCATTAGTTCACAAACTTCAATTGGTTCTTATGATGTTTTTATAGATGAAGGTACAAATTTGCTTCCTGGTGTTATATTGTCTAATAACACTAAAGTTGGTAAAGGTTGTATCATATATTATAACTCAATAATAACTCATGATTGTAATATTGGAGATTTTGTAGAAATCTCTCCAAGTGCAACTATCCTTGGAAGAGTTGTGATTAAATCATTTGTACAAATTGGAGCTAATGCAACGATTCTTCCAAATTTAAACATTGGGCAAAACGTAATAGTTGGAGCTGGTTCAGTAGTTACGAAAGATGTTCCTGATAATTCATTAGTTGTGGGTATTCCAGCCGTAGTGAAAAAAGAATTGCCTCCATTGAATTTTAATAACTAAAATGAATACTAAAATTATACATGTTTTTAATGATGATAAATTTGTAGATTCTGCAATTTCTATCATGGAATACTCTGTTCCAAATCAATCGGAGTATTATGTTGTTAAAAATAATGATGGTGATTTTAAGTATGTTAAATCTAATCGCGCTAAACAATTGCGACTTAGCTCTCTAGAAGATTATCAAACTTTTGTTGCTAATTTAGTAAAAGATTCTAACCAAGTTATTTTTTTTCATGCTTTAGATTCTATAAAACAGAAAATAGTATTGCTTTTGCCTGATTACATAATTAAAGTTTGGTTAATTTGGGGTTATGATTTGTATGGTAATTGGCAATTGTTTTCAAGTAAACTTTATGAAAAGGAAACTCAAAAACTATTTGGAAAGGAAACAAAAAGTTTAAAATATCGGCTTATTACTAATTCTTTTTCTTTTTGGCTTTTTCATAAAACATTAAAAAAGAAACTATGGTTGCCAAAACGATTAAATACTATTTTAAAAAGTAATTTTTACACCACTTTTTATCAAGCAGCAGAAAAAATAGATTTTGTAATACCCGTAGTTCCCGATGAGTATGCTTTTATAAATAAATTAAAAATAGAGCCTACATTGTCAACTTTTAGTTATGGTACTTTAGAAGATTTGTTAAAAGATACTGTTGTTGAAAATGTATTGCAATCTAAAAACATATTGATAGGAAACTCAGCCGATCCTTCAAATAATCATTTGGATGTGTTTTCTAAAATTGCAAACTATAATTTTGGTGATAGAAAATTAATTGTTCCATTAAGTTATGGTGGAACAACAGAATATAAGGAACGTGTTATTTCAAAAGGAAGAGAATTGTTTGGAGATAATTTTGAACCATTACTAGATTTTATGACTTTGGAGAACTATAATGAAATTCTGTCTAGTTGTGGTTTTATTATTTTTAATCATGTAAGACAGCAAGGTGTTGGAAATATTGTTGCCTCTGGTTATTTGGGTGCAAAGCTTTTTTTAAATTCCAAAAGTACTGTTTTACATTATTTATCACGTAAAGGAATGCAACTTTATGAAATAGATTCTATTACAGAAACACAGTTGTCACAAAATTTGAATTCGGAAGCATTAAAATGCAATAGAACTGTTTTAAATAATGAGTATTCTCAAGAAGCTGTACATCGAAAAGTTTTACGCTTATTGCAAATGATAGAAGTTAAATTAGTTAAAAATAAATGATATTTTCCATCCTCATAGCCAACTACAATAATGGTCATTTTATACATGATTGTTTTGCTAGTATTCTTAATCAAAGCTATCAAGATTTTGAGGTTATAATAGTAGATGATGCCTCAACTGATAATTCGGTTGCTGTTATAGAGCAACTAATAAGAGACGACAAGCGATTTAAATTGTACCATAATGATAAAAATAGAGGTTGTGGTTATACTAAAAGAAGATGTGTTGAATTGGCTACTGGAGATGTGTGTGGTTTTGTAGATCCTGATGATGCCATTGTTGCAGATGCGATAGAAACTATGGTTATGGTTCATCAAAAGCATGAGGATGCCTCAATAGTTAGTTCGAAATATTATTTTACTGATTTGAATTTAACTATTACCAAGGCTTGTGCTCATGGAGAAAAGATACCTGAAAATACTTCCTATTTAGTTTATGGCAATGGAGCAATTACTCATTTTGCCACCTTTAAAATGGATTGTTACAGAAAGTCTTTGGGCTTGAATCCGAG
This sequence comes from uncultured Flavobacterium sp., assembly GCA_964577105.1. GTDB lineage: Bacteria > Bacteroidota > Bacteroidia > Flavobacteriales > Flavobacteriaceae > Flavobacterium. The sequence continues at coordinate 93,751 of CAZNWY010000003.1, read as the reverse complement.
TTATAAAAGAGCTGTAGATCAAGATTTGTACTATTTGCTTGAAGAACAAGGTAAGACAGTGTTTGTTGATAGATTTTTATATCTGTACCGCATACAAAAAAACAGTATTTCTGCTAATCAAAATGAATTTAAGGCAAAATATTGGCATTATAAGGCTCAATATGATGCTTACATTAGAAGAAAAAAGATGTCTATTACAAGTTACAATTTAACTCGATTTCAAATTCAACACTTGAAGGAAGAATTTCTTATAAATAGGATGCAGTATGAGACTAAACAGCAGCACTATAGTAAAAAATATTATTTTTTATTTTTATCGCTAATTAATTTGCCTTTTTATCATTTAAAATATAAAATGCTTTGTTTTTTTAAAATGGATTACTGCTAATTTATTACTCAATATTTATGTTTTTATCTGTAATAGTTCCTGTTTATAATGTTGAAAAATATTTGGCAAAATGTATTGATAGTATTATTGGTCAAAATTTCGAATCTTTTGAAATATTATTGATTAATGATGGTTCTACAGATTCTTCACAGTTCATTTGTGAGCAATATTCATCCAAAGACTCTAGAATTAAAATTATTAATCAAGAAAATCAAGGTTTAAGTGAGGCAAGAAATACAGGGATTTATCATGCCAAAGGAACCTATTTATGGTTTGTAGATGGTGATGATTGGATAGCTGAAAATGCAGTGAATACACTTTATGAAGTTTCAAAAACGCTAGATTATGATTTGATTTCATTCTCTTTTACAGAATATTTTGAAGATCTAGGAACTTTTTCAGATCCTAGAAATGTACAAGAGATTCATGCTAAGACAGGTGTTGATTTTATCAAGCAATCTAAATTTTTTTTTACTAGCGCGTGTGTCAATATATACCGAAATGAATTTTTAAAAATAAATAGATTTAGTTTTAAGAAAAATCAAATTCACGAGGATGATTATTTTAATTTATCATGTTTTGGGAAGGTAAAGAATGTTGTAAAAATACCACTATCACTCTATTTTTACAGAAGGAGAGTTAATAGTTTAACAACAGATTTAAGTGCGACAGCTATTGAAAAAAGAATTTTATCCTATGTTTCACTAATCAATTTATGTGGAGTAATTGAAGACTTAGATAGTTTTTTTTTAAAATCTAAATCTGATGAATATAAAATAATTTTGTTAAACTTGTTGGATGAGTATACTACTAAATCTAAGTCCTTAAAAAAGAAGGTTTACATGATTAGATATGTGAAGAAAAATGTAAAAAAAATTATTGTAAGCAAAAATGATTTCGCTTTTTCAATCGTTTCTTATTTGAAAAAACGAAGTTTCAATTTTGGTTGGTTTTTTTATTTAATTATTGGAGAGTTGGGTCTGTTTTATCAATTTATTTTAAAAAAAACAGATGTTAAAAGTTAGTATTATCATACCAGTCTATAAGGTTGAACATTACATTCAAAAATGTTTGGATAGCGTTCTAAATCAAGATCTATTGCCAGATGAATATGAGATTATTTGCATTGATGATGGTTCGCCAGACCAATCTAGTCAAATCATTTTGGATTATGCTAAAACATATAGTAATATTGTTTATATTCATCAAGAGAATCAAGGTGTTTCGGTGGCTCGAAATGCAGGTTTGGATAAGGCTAGAGGAGAATATATTTTATTTGTAGATGGGGACGACTCTTTGTATGCCAATGTTTTGGGTAAATTGTACTGGCATGCCAAAACTGCTGATTTGGATTTATTGTATTTACAAGTAAATTATTTTGATGAAAAAGGAGTCTGCACAGGTTTGTTAGAGATGGAAACTACAGATGGAGCGATATTGGATGGTTTAAAGCACCAAAGAAGGGGATTTATTTGTAGTTTGTATCGAAATGCGCTTTTGGGTTCCATTCGTTTTGAGCAAGGTATTTTGATTGGGGAGGATGCTCTTTTTAATATCATGGTGCATCTTGTTGCCCAACGGTGTAGTTATTTGCCAATTCCCGCTTATTGCTATTTGACCCGACCTGGTTCGGCTCTCAATTCTGATTTAGGGTTTACAGAAAAAACATTTTTAGGCTATCTTAAAACTATCGATGTTTTGAGTTCCCAATTAGAAGCACATAAACGAGAATGGACGACTGAACACAAGCTCTATTTAGATCGTCCATTTTTTAAAGTTTCAGAAACAGCATTGTTGTCTAATATTATACCCACCTTATCTGTTTCTAGGTATAGGGCTTTACGGGATAAGATTACAGAAAAAAAAATAACCTACTTGGATGGGAAAGTTCGTCAAGTTGTTCCTTTTTATGGTTCCCATTGGGTTTTATTTATTGGTTACCATGGATTAAAAAAAATATATAGGAAATTAATACGTAAAAAAAGATGATCAGTGTATCTGTTATTATTCCTGTTTTTAATGCAGCACCTTATTTGCATTCTTGTATCAACTCTTTATTGGAACAAACCATAGAAGATTGTGAATTTATTTTTGTTGATGATGGTTCTACAGATGGGAGTAGCTGTATTCTAGAAGATTTTCAAAAGACGGATTCTAGAATAGTGTTGGTTTCTCAAGAAAATAAAGGAGTTAGCGCTGCACGAAATGCAGGGATTACTCTTGCAAAAGGAAGTTATATTGGTTTTGTTGATGCTGATGATACTGTAGATAAAACTTTTTTGGAACGATTATTATCTAAAGCTTTGTTGTTTGATTTGGATGTGGTAGTTTCTAATTTTGTTACTCAAATAGGGACTCAATTTGTAACTTCTAAGTCTTTTTTTGCAACCGATGTTTTATATGATGAGGGTTTTATTAGAGATACTCTAATTCCGTTTTGTATTCGCCAAGATGATTTTAACTCTACCTGTAACAAACTATATAAACGAGAAATTATACATCATTACCAGATACATTTTACAGAAGGTATTTCGAATGGTGAAGATGCATTGTTTAATTTAGAAGTACTGCTTAGGGTAAAACGTCTTTTTTTTATTGATTATGCAGGGTATTATTATCGAGAAGTTTCAGGAAGTGCTACACGAAATTGTATTTCCAAAGATTTTTTTCAAAAGGCATTGGCTGTCTATCAATTTGATTATAAGTCACGTTATGATTTGGTGATTGAACCCAGCGAATTAGAATTGTTAAAGTCTATTCGGTTTGTTAATACCATAGTGTCTTTGATTCATCAGTGTTTTCAAGAGCAAGAGGTTTCTTTTTGGAGCAAGTATCGGTATGTAAAAAAAATGATATATCACCCAGTTTTGCAGGATGTATTATCAAAATATTGGGATGTTTTGTTGCATGATAAAAATCGTTATTCTCGATTTATTCTCAAACAAATACAATCTCAATCGATTTGGTACTTGGTTTTGGCAATATATTATAGTAACTATAGAAATAAAAAATAATATGAAAATTTTGATGTTCTTCCATGGTGGAAGTAGAAATAGAGGATGTGAAGCTATTGTTCGCTCTGGAGTTGCCTTGATAAAAGCTGCTCATCCAACAGCAAAGGTTGATTTAGCTTCGTGGCAACCAGAGACAGATAAAATTATTCCAATGCTCGATGCCGTTTATTTGGATGAGAGAAAAAAAATTAAGCCATTTTCATTACCATGGTTTATAAGTGTTTTTAGAATCAAGTTTTTTAAAGACGAAAATTATGCCTTTAGAGTATATCATGATGATGTTATTAAACGCATCAACGATTATGATGTTATTCTGTCTATTGGAGGTGATAACTATTGCTATGGGGAACAGCCGGGTATTTATGAAATAGATCGTTGTGTAAAACGTGCAGGAAAAAAGTTAGTTCTTTGGGGCGCTTCTATAGGTGATGAAGATTTGTCCGCATCTAAAATTGAAGATTTAAAGTTGTTTGATTTGATTTTAGCTCGTGAATCGATTACTAAGGGAATTCTAGAGAAAAATGGTTTGACTAATGTTAAACTTTGTGCTGATGGTGCTTTTACCATGGAGAAAGAAGAATTGCCTTTGCCTGAAGGTTGGCAAGAGGGCAATACTTTGGGTTTTAATTTTAGTCCACTAGTTTGGAAAAAGAATCCTGCTTCTCATCAGGCTGCTTTTGATTTGATTCGGCATATTTTGGCTACTACCGATATGACCATCGCTTTTACACCTCACGTTATTGAGCCTGGTAATGATGATTATGCTTGTCTTATGGAGTTTTATGACGCCTTTAAAGCTACTGGAAGGGTGCTGATTTTGCCTAATGACCTTAATGCTATTCAGTATAAAGGTTATATTTCGAGGATGCGCTTTTTTATTGGAGCCCGAACACATGCTACTATTGCTGCTTATTCTACTCTAGTGCCCACTATGGTTTTGGGTTATAGTGTTAAATCTAAAGGTATTGCCACAGATATTTTTGGAGCAGAAAAATTGGTTTTAAGTTTGAAAGATATTTCAGATTCCAATAAGCTCATTGATAAGTTTGAAGAGATGAAGCGTGAAGAACAGGAGATTATTACTACTTTAGCGAATTCGATACCAGAAATCAAAAAAATGTCGCATAAAGCCGTTGAATATTTGTTTGATCTATAGTTACTAATGAAAAAAAAGTTATTGTTTGTAATCCCAAGTCTTGGAGTTGGAGGAGCAGAAAAAAGTTTGGTTAATTTGTTGAACACCATTGATTTTAATCAATTTGATGTTGACTTAATTTTGTTAAATCACTCTGGTGTTTTTTTAAAACTATTACCCTCTCAAGTTTCTGTTGTACCATTGAATGATAACTATCAGACCTTTACTTTGAGTTTGTTGCCATCAATTTTTAAATTTATAACTCAAGGAAAACTGTCTTTAGCGATTAACCGATTTTTGTATTCTTTTAAAATTGCGACAATCAACAATAAAGGTTTTGCCGAGCAACATTCTTGGAACTACTTAAAAAAATCTATTTCAAAATTACCTACTCATTATGATGTAGCCATTGGTTTTCTTGAAAAATCTTCTAATTATTTTGTGGTGGATTGTGTTGAAGCTACTACCAAAATTGGTTTTATTCATAATGATTATAATCAATTAAGTCTGGACGCTACTTTTGATTTGCCCTATTTTAAGCAGCTGAGCAGTGTGGTAACGGTTTCTGAACTATGCGTTGTGGCTTTACAAACTACTTTTCCTTCATTGCAGTCTAAGTTTCAAATTTTATACAATATTGTTTCTCCAGCATTGATTAATAAAATGGCTAATGAAGTTGTATCTATTGATACTACAAGACCTGTTTTACTTTCTGTTGGTCGTTTACATCCTCAAAAAGGATTTGATATTGCAGTTAAAGCTGCTTCCATTATGAAAGCCTCTGGATTGAATTTTGTATGGTACCTTATTGGAGAAGGAGAGGAGCGATTGCGACTAGAAAGAGAAATTGCGGATAAGGGGCTTCAAAATAATTTTATTTTACTTGGTGTTAAAGAAAATCCATATCCTTACATTAAAGGTGCTACAATAGTTGTTCAACCTTCGAGATATGAAGGAAAGTCGATTGCTTTGGATGAAGCTAAAATTCTACACCGTCCTATAATTGCAACCAACTTTACTACAGCTAAGGATCAAATTGATCATTTAAAGAATGGAATTATTACAGAAATGAATCCAGAAAGTCTAGCAAAATCAATTATTCATCTATTGGAGCATCCTGAATTGCAAGAACAATTTTCATTATATTTGTCTACTGAATCATTGGGTTCTGAAAGTGAAATTTTTAAGTTTTATAAATTATTTACTATTGAGCACTAAAAAAAAAATTATATTTATAATTAACGATTTACGGTGTGGAGGAGCAGAAAAAGCTTTAGTTTCCTTGTTGAATTCCATTAATTATTCTTTATGTGAGGTTGATTTGTTACTTTTTAAACAAGAAGGTTTGTTTTTGAACCAAGTCCCTTCTGAAGTTACTTTACTTGCTGAGCCATTGAATTATTCTTTTTTTGATATGCCATTAAAAAAAGTGGTGCTTGAAAATTTAAAAAGAGGAAAGTTTAAAATTATCTACAATAGAATTTGTGCAGGAATTTTGCTGAGAATGGTAAAAGACAGATCGTTAGCCGAGCAAAAAATGTGGAAGTTTTTGTCTCCTTGTTTGCCCAGACTAGCCAAAAAATATGACGTTGCCATTGGTTATTTAGAGAAAACCCCTAATTACTATTGTATCGATAAAGTTTCGTCTGAATTAAAACTAGGTTTTATTCACAATGATTATAATCAATTGAAAATGGATGTTTCGTTGGATTTTCCCTATTTTAATAAATTTGATAAAGTTGTTACTGTTTCAGAAGAATGTTTGAGCGTTTTAAAAGATAATTTTTCTGATCTTTCGCATAAATTTGAAGTTATGCACAATATAATTTCTGCAAAAGCTATTTTAAAATTATCAAAAGACTCTGTAGATTTTAAAAGAAAAGGCATTACCCTAATGTCAGTTGGAAGATTGAATTTTCAGAAGGGGTATGATTTAGCGCTTGAAGCTTGTAAAATATTAGTCGATAAAGGAATTCACTTTTCATGGTATGTTTTGGGTGAAGGAGAAGAACGAGAAAACCTTCAGAAACAAATTGTAGCCTATCATTTGGAAGATTATTTTATTTTGTTAGGACTTCAAGAAAATCCTTATGCCTATTTAGCTCATGCTGATATTTTTGTTCATACTGCTAGATTTGAAGGGTTTGGAATTGTAATTTCTGAAGCAAAAATTATGAAAAAGCCAATGGTAATTACCAATTTTAACATTGCTCAAAGCCATATAGACCATGGTAAAAATGGTTTGATTGCAGCAATGACTCCTGAGTCAATTGCTGCCAATTTAGAACAATTGTTATTGGACTCTAGTTTGAGGGAAGTTTTTTCAGAAAGTTTATCAAAAGGTAATTATGGAACTGAATCGGAGATTAACAAATTTTATGAGTTAATTGAATTAGAAAATACTATTGGATATGTGGTGTAGCATTATATTGATACTTTTTGTATTACTGGTCTTAGCAGTTGTTTTACTAGATTTTTTCTCACAATTTTATACTTGGCAAAGTAGAATTAAAATAGGTCGTATTGTTGATAGGCAGGAATGGGTAGGCTTGCTACAGAAAAAATCATTACAATGGTTGAAGCATACTCCAACGATTAAACTAACGGATAATACTCGATTAATTATAATTGACATTTTAAGAGGTAATTACAAAAGGAAGTCCATTCAAAGTTGGCAACAAGCCTCTTTACTCTTGGGTTTGACTCAAAGTTATGTTAAAACGAAAGATCCTTCAATTAAAAACCAAATCGATTCTTTTTTGTTATCCAAAATTAACTCTTATGGAGCTTGGATTACTCCACCAAAAGAGATTGATGAGGTACTCTTGGCCTATGCACTACTGCAGCTACCATTGATAGATATTCAAAAATATAAGCCCTGTTTTGATGCTACTTATGCTCTTATCCTTGACTTAAAAGGCAGTGACGGAACTATTGCTTACAAACGACATCATTCTGATTATCGTTTTGTAGATACTATAGGTTTTATCTGTCCTTTTTTGATGACTTATGGGGTGGTTTATGATTGTGACGAGGCTGTTGCTTTGAGTTTGAAGCAAATTCTTACTTTTAATAATCATGGAATGCTTGGCGAAAGCTTTATTCCTTGTCATACATATAGAATCACTGATTTACAACCTGCTGGTTTGTTTGGTTGGGGAAGAGGTTTGGGTTGGTATGCTATAGGCTTGATTGATGCTTGGAATGCTCTACCTGATGCTCATCCTGATAAGCATCAACTTACCAATAGCGTTATTGCGTTTGCTAAAATGGCATTGTCTTTTCAAAATGAAGACGGAAGTTATCATTGGCTTATTTCAGATACTTTAGCCCGAAAAGACTCTTCTACCACTGCTACTATGGCTTGGTTTTTTATTAATGCAGCAAAGCTGAAAGATCTTTCAGAAGAATGTTATTTAGCTTGTGGAAAAGCAGAGAATTATTTGAAAAGAGTTACACGTAGGGATGGCGCTGTAGATTTTTCTCAAGGGGATACTAAGGCAATAGGGATTTATTCTCGTGAGTTTGATATCTTACCTTTTACACAAGGCTTTGTTTTAAGAACCAATTCAATATAATTTTGGAATTAAATCCATTATTGAGGTTATGCATAAACAACTACTTACTTGAGGGTCATATATTTTTGTTATTTAAAAAAAATACTTAGAATGAGATTGCTCTACATTACTAATGCTATTAAAGGTCCAGCTGGATTGGAGCGTGTACTGTCTATTAAAGCCAGTTATTTAGCTGATGTTCTGGGGTATGAAGTGCATATTTTAGTATTAAATCATAATGATTCGGAAGTATTTTACCCTTTTAGTTCCAAGATAGTTTTACACGACATTTCGGTTTATGGTAATCCCTTTGACTATATAAAAAAATACATAAGGGGTATACGTTCTGTTGTAAAGATTGTGAATCCCGATGTGATTTCTGTTTGTGATGATGGTTTAAAAGGTTTTTTTGTTCCTAAACTACTGACTCGAAAAATCCCAATTATTTATGAACGACATGTTTCTAAAGTAATTGAATTGGGTGATCATCCCAGTTTTATGAAGAAAATTACCACTTCAATTAAGTTTGCCCTGATGAACTATTTAGGACGTAGTTTTGATCGGTTTGTGGTTTTAACCAATGATAATTGTAAGGAGTGGCAATTGAACAATCTTCAGGTTATATCCAATCCGTTGTCATTTTTTCCGGAGGAGTCTTCTTCTCTCCAAAATAAAAAAGTAATTGCGGTTGGTAAACATGGCTTTCAAAAAGGCTACGATCGATTATTGCAATCGTGGAAAATTATTCAGGAACAATACCCTGATTGGAAGCTTAGTATTTACGGAACGATAGCACCTTCGGGTAGTTTATCAGCCTTAGCTCGACAGCTTGGAATTGACACAAGTGTTGAATTTTGTGAGCCTGTCAAAAATATTGAAGCTAAGTTTTTAGAATCGTCTGTTTTTGCTTTTTCTTCTCGATTTGAAGGGTTTGGTATGGTATTGATTGAGGCTATGGCTTGTGGAGTTCCCTGTGTTTCCTATGATTGTCCGTGTGGACCAAGTGAGATTGTTAAGGACAGTGAAGATGGTTTTTTGATTGAAAATGGTGATACAAAAATGTTTGCTGAAAAACTTTTGCTTTTGATTGAAAATGAAAGCTTACGTAAGGCAATGGGAACCAAGGCCAAAGAAAATGTAAAGCGCTATTTGCCTGAGAAGATTTTAGCCCAATGGGATCAACTTTTTAACGAACTGATACAATGAAGAAAATTCTTTTAGTAATGCCTTATGGAAGCGTTGGCGGCATGGAGCGTTTAGCCCTTAATTTTTATCATCACTACAAAAAGGAAGGGTTTGAAGTGAAAGCGGTTAAAATTATACAGCTTCCCTCAGACATTATTCATTTTGGGGCTGACGAAATTGCTTTATCTACCATCGATTTTAATGCCATGTCTTTTTTAAAAAGATTTTGGTTTTATATTAAAATTCCATTTTTACTTCGAAAGATTATTAAACAAAATAATATTACTCATTCTATTGCTTTTGGGGATATGGCGAATGTTTTTAGTTCCTTAACTTTTACTAAAGAATTTAAAATTGCTAGTATTCACGCTTTAAAAAGTGTAGAATTTATTTCGAAATCATTTTTGAATACTATTTTTAAAATGGCATTTAAAACTAGTTATCGAAAGTTTAAAAAAGTGGTTTGTATTAGTCAAGCCATTCAAGATGATTTGATTGATAAATGTGGTTATCGATTTAAAAATCTTGAAGTAATTTACAATCCACATAATATTGAACAGATAACAGAGTTGTCTGAAATTCCTATAGTTTCTGAGTTTGAAAGTGCTCTTTTTCAAAATAAAGTCATTCTTTTTTTAGGAAGATTGTCTGAACAAAAAGCTCCATGGCATTTGGTGAAAGCTTTTAGTTTATTAAAGGATAGTGGTGCTGTGTTAGTTTTTATAGGTGATGGAAGTGAAGCGATAACAGGACTTTTAAATGAACTAATAGACGACTTAGGAATTAGAGATAAAGTATTTTTTTTAGGACGTAAATCCAATCCGTATCAGTATTTAAAAAAAGCGACTGTTTTGGCATTAACCTCCTATTATGAAGGTACTCCCAATGTAATTGTAGAAGCTATCGCCACAAATACTCCTGTTGTGTCTTCTAACTGTACTGGAGGTATTGTTGAATTAATGAGTGTTGGGCAAAACGATGACAAAGCAGGAAACATTATTACTGAAAGTGGAATTATTACACCTAATTTCTTTAAAGGCGATTTGTTGTATCAAAAAAATGAGGGTTTTACCGAAGAGGAAACGGCCTTTGCCAATGCCTTGGCTAATGTGTTGAAAGATTCAAAATATAAAGATAATTTATTGAAACATAGGGGTCAGTTGCTTGCAAAATTTGATTTATCCACTATTGCAACCCGTTACTTGTCTTCGGAAAAAAAATAAAGTCAATTTTATTCATTTAAATTTTGTTTATTTGTTAAGGGTTTTTAAACTATTCCTGAGAGCTCATTGTAATAAATTTTACAGTACTGAATAATGATTTTTAATTCGTTTGATTTTTTAATTTTTCTACCCATAGTATTTTTTTTACACTGGTTTGTAGCTCATAAAAACAGCAAGTCTCAGAATTTGTTACTTTTAGTGTCGAGCTATTTTTTTTACGCTTGTTGGGATTACCGCTTTTTGTTTTTGTTAGTATTTTCAACCGTATTGGATTATTTTACAGGTATAAAAATGTCAGAATCTAAAACTCTTAGTTCTAAAAAGAGGTGGTTTTGGTTGAGTATTTTAGTTAATTTGGGATTTCTTGGAGTTTTTAAATATTATAACTTCTTTATTTCTAGTTTTACCGATTTGCTTTCTAGTTTTGGACTGACTTCTCATTTTTGGACCTTGAGTGTCATTTTGCCAGTTGGCATATCCTTTTATACTTTTCATGGATTGTCTTATGTTATAGATATCTATAATGAAAAAATAAAGCCTGAAAGAGATTTTGTTGATTACTCTGTTTTTGTTAGTTTCTTTCCCTTATTAGTTGCAGGTCCCATTGAAAGAGCTACTCATTTATTGCCTCAAATTCAGAAGGAGCGTGTTTTTTATTATGACAAGGCTGTTGATGGATTGCGACAAATTTTGTGGGGTTTGTTTATGAAAATAGTCGTTGCCGATAATTGTGCTCTTGTTGTGAATGAGGTTTTTAAAAACCAGAATCATTATAATTCTTCTTCGTTAGCTATTGGAGCCGTTTTTTTTGCTTTTCAGATTTATGGAGATTTTTCGGGATATTCTAATATTGCTTTAGGAACCGCTCGGTTATTTGGTGTTGAATTGTTGCGTAATTTTAATTTTCCTTATTTTTCAAGGGATATTGCTGAATTTTGGAGGCGTTGGCACATATCACTCTCTAGTTGGTTTAAAGATTATTTGTATATCCCTCTAGGAGGTAGTAAGGGTAGTTTGTGGTTGCAAATTAGAAACACTCTTATTATATTTTTAGTAAGTGGTTTTTGGCATGGAGCCAATTGGACTTTTATTATATGGGGATTATTGAATGCACTATATATTATGCCTTTAATTGTATTCAAAATGAATCGCAATCATACCGATGTAGTAGCCCAAAATTCTAATTTTCCAAGTCTGAAAGAGTTTGTGCAAATTGCCATTACTTTTACTTTGACTACTATTGCTTGGGTGTTTTTTAGATCGGCTACTGTACATGATGCCTTTTTATATACTTCAAAATTATTTAACTATAGAGCTTACCATTTCCCAGAAATTGATCTTAAGCCTTTTATTTTTATTTTTATCTTACTTTTGGTAGAATGGGTTCAAAGAACAAAGCCACATGGTTTGGAGTTGTCCAATGTTAAAAAAGGTATTGTTAGATGGTTTATTTATATATTGGTATTTTTAGTTATATTTTTGTTTGGAGCTAATTCGGATTCATTTATCTATTTTCAATTCTAATGAAGCAATTTTTATATAAACTTACCTTATTTGCTATCGTAATTACTTCAATTATCACTTTTATTTTATTGAAGTACGGAGGCAATATAGATTATTTTTATTTGAAATTTACTACTCCTAAACAATCTTCTTTTATATTAGGTGATTCAAGAAGTATGCAAGGTATTCAGCCCAGAGTTATTGACGATTATTTTGATGATGGTACTTTTGAATTGCCTATGTTTAATTATAGTTTTACTATTGCACAGGCAGCGTATGGTGAATTGTATACCCAAAGTGTTAAGAAAAAGATGCTTTCTAGTACCAAAAAAGGATTGTTTATTTTGAGCGTTCATCCTTGGCTCTTGGCTCAAAGGGATTTTGATAATTTTAAGGAAAAAAAATTTACTGAGGACGGGAATCCACCTTACAATATGGATTACGTCAGTATGAATCCTAATTTTGAATATTTTTTTAAAAACTATAATTATTTTCATTTTAAATCGATTTTTAGAAAAAATTCTGAGCTTCACAAAGACGGATGGATGGAAGAACGTAATTTACCTAAAGATTCTGCAACGTTACATGAATGGAAAAACAATCAAATTGTTATTTATCGAGGGTTTGCAAAAAGATGGCGTAAATGTTCTTACAGGATGATGGAATTGGAAAAGCTTATTATTTTTTTGAAACAACACGGAACAGTAGTATTGGTTCGAATGCCTATTGATTCTAAATTATTGACGATTGAAGAGCGTTTTTGGCCTAATTTTGATCGGGATATTATTCAATTAGCTTCAAGACGGAACGTAAGTTTCTTTAATTTTTCTCAAAAGAACATATATAAAACCTACGATGGTAATCACATAGATAAATTTGCTGGTAGCATCTTTACTAGAGAATTGTGTGATTCTATTAAAAAAACGATACGTTAAATTGGACACGATTTTTCCTATAGAATATTATTCTTTAATTTATTACAATTTTTTATTGTTGTTGACTCTTATTCTTTTTTTTCAGAGTCAATCAGGAATTTTAGAGTCTGCAAGTAATTTGAATGGAAAAAAAGTATTAGGTACTTTTTTGTTGTTGATTGCTATATTTTATATTGGATTACGACCAGTAAATTATCGATTTGGGGATATGGTAATCTATAATTTACAATTTAAACAATTCGTACAAGGGTATTTGCCAAAGTATGAGAAAGATGTTCTTTTTGAATTTTTTTTGTATCAATTTAGTAAAATTGGTTCTGCCACTTTGTTCTTTTTCACTTGTTTTTTGCTTTATATCTTACCACTTTATTACTTTGCTAAAAATGTTTTTAAAGAATATTGGTTTTATGCTTTTTATATGTTGGTTATATCCTTTTCGTTTTGGGCCTATGGCACCAATGGTATTCGAAATGGTATTGCTACTAGTCTTTTTTTATATGGTCTTTCTCAAAAGAACACCAAGAAACTTTTATTCATACTGATTTTGAGTGTGTTTATTCACAAATCTTTGATTATTCCTTTTGTGGCTTATTTGATTGTAATGTATTATAATAAGCCTAAATTATTACTTTTTTTCTGGTTTGCTGCTATCCCTTTATCCTTGGCTTTAGGTGGTTTTTGGGAAGGTGTTTTTATGAATTTTGGGTTTGGTAATGAGGAACGGTTGACAGGTTATTTTGATGCCGATCAAAAAGGGTTGGATGTGGCTGTTAAAGCTGGTTTTCGATGGGATTTTTTATTGTATAGTGCTACAGGAGTTTTTGCAGGTTGGTTTTTTATTGTTAAGAAAAAATTTGAAGATTTGTTTTATAATCAATTGTATTCTGTTTATTTGATTTCCAATAGCATGTGGGTTTTAGTTATACGAGCCAATTTTTCTAATAGATTTGCCTACTTGTCTTGGTTTATGTTGGGAATTGTTATTATTTATCCTTTGCTTAAGGTTAAATTGTTTACAAATCAAAACAAGGTTATAGGATTTGTTATTCTTGGTTATTTTACTTTTACCTATATTATGAATGTTATTTTAGCGAAATGATGAAAGCCATAACTGTTTTTACTCCTACTTTTAATAGAGCCTTTTGTCTTGGTGACTTGTATCATAGTCTTGTTCGACAAACTAACAAGGATTTTTGTTGGCTGATTATTGATGATGGTTCATCTGATGGTACAGCCGACCTGGTAGCTAGTTGGATTGCTGAAAATCTTGTTACCATTGAGTATGTTTATAAAGAGAATGGTGGCATGCATACCGCTCATAATACCGCTTATGATTATATACGAACCGAACTTAATGTATGTATTGATTCAGATGATTTGATGACGGATGATGCAATTGAAAAAATTCTTGATTTTTGGGACAAAAACAAGAATGAAAATTGCGGTGGTATCTATGCTTTAGATATTGATAAAGAAGGAAAAATTATAGGCGAAAAATTTCCAGATGATTTAAAATCATTTAAAGGATGGGGCTGTAAAGTGATTTTTTACGGAGAAAATAATGAGAAGTCGGTGCAAATTAAAGGTGATAAAAAGTTTATCGCCGTTACTAAAGTCTTAAATCAATACCCCAAAATACCCGTTTTTGAAGGAGAAAAATACTATTCATTGTATTATAAACAGCACTTTATTGAACGCGACTACACTATTTTAATATTGAATGAACCCGTTTGTATTGTCGAATATTTAGCTGATGGTTCTAGTGCAACAATGTTTTCTCAATACATTAAAAATCCTAAAGGATTTCAACACCTTAGAATTTTGATGATGGCTATGTCTCCTAGTTTTAAAATTAGATTTACACAAGCCATTCATTATGTGAATTCTTGTTTGATTTTAAAGCAATTTAATTTTTGGAAAGGGCATAATAACAAAATGTTGGTAAGTACAGCTCTTCCCTTTGGTGTTTGTTTGTATTTTTTGACAGCCTATAAAAATAAACAATTAGAAAAAAGAAAGGAATAATGAAAACAGTTTTTATATTGCCTTATTTTGGAAAGTTTCCTAATTACTTTGGTTTATATCTAAAAAGTATTAAATATAATAAAGAGTTTGATTGGTTGTTAATTACAGATGATAAAAGCGATTATGATTTTCCAGATAATCTTAAAATTATATATAAATCGTTTGTAGAAATTCAACAATTGTTTCAATCCAAATTTGATTTCAAAATTAATTTGGAACGACCACATAAATTATGCGATTATAAACCTGCCTTTGGTTATGTTTTTCAAGATTTTATATCTGATTATGATTATTGGGGGCATTGTGACTCAGATGTAATTTTTGGTAATTTAAATAATTATATATCAGAACCACAAAAAATGAATTTTGATAAAATATTTGTTTTAGGACATTTATCTCTCTATGCAAATAATGATAGTAATAATAAACGTTTTATGCTTAAAAATGAAGGTAATTATAGATACAAGGAAGTTTTTTCTATACCAATAGGAACGTTGTTTGATGAGAAGTTTTATAAAAGTATAAATTGTATTTTTAAAGAAAATAATTTTAAACTATATTCAAAAAATTATGCAGCGGATATTTCTCCATATTATTATAACTTTAGACTTTCTTTATACGAACAAGAAACTAATTCTTATGTTTTAGACTCAGTAAAAAAGCAGATTTTTACTTGGGAAGACGGTACTATTTATAGATATTATAAGTTGGGAAATAAGATTATAAAAGAAGATTTTTTATATATTCATCTTCAAAAAAGGGTGATGAAAATTAATTTAGATGTCAGTAAGTATTCAAAAATACTTATTACACCAAATAAATTTCTTCCGTTGGAGGCAGAAATTACCTTAGATAACTTTAATAAATTTTACAAGAAAAAGTGGTTTAATAGACAATATTTTAAGGTGAAATGGAATAGTTTTAAATATAAACTTAAATATCTAGACTATTTTTATGGTTCCAAAAAAAACATTTAGCATCATAATTCCAGTTTATAATGTTGAAAGATACCTTAGTCAATGTGTAAACTCTGTTCTAAATCAGTCATTTTCAAATTTCGAATTGTTACTGATTAATGATGGTTCTACTGATTCTTCTTTGAAAATTTGTAATGATTTTAAAGAAAAAGACCATAGAATTGTAGTTATAGACAAAGCAAATGGTGGTGCTTCTAGCGCTAGAAATGTTGGTATTGTTGAAGCGACAGGCGAATATCTAATTTTTGTTGATAGTGATGATTACATTGAAAGCAAAGATTTACTTTTAACGCTACATTCTAGTATTAAGAAAAATAATGCGGATGTAATTTTGTATGGAGGAAAAAATTATAATATCAATACCGATTCTTACACTCTATCGAAAGGGAATTATGACTTGGAACTTCTACAAAAATTTGATTATTTAAATACGGTTAATTATTTAATAAATTATCATTTATTTCCAGGGTCTGCATGGGTGTTTACAGTCAAAACATCTGTTGTTAAAAATAATAATTTGTTTTTTAGAACTCAAATTATTGCAGAAGATATCGATTGGGTTACTAAGATTTTTAAGGTTATTTCAAAAATAGATGCAGTTAACGATGTTTTTTATGTTTATAGAAAAAACCAATCTAATTCAGTAACTGGTAATGCAGGGATAAAAGGGGTTACTAGTATTATGTCTATAATAGAAGATTGGTATCCTAAATTGTCAGATGAAAACCCAATAGATGTTTTTTTATTGCATAATTTAGGATATTATTATTTCACCTCATTTGTGCTTTTTGCCAAAATCTCTAAGAAAGAAAATAAAGATTTGGTTTCAAGGATGAAAGCAAATTTTAAAGTAACTAAATACGTTAGAACAAAAAAATTAAAGGTTTTACGCGCCTTTTGCCAATTTTTTGGTCTGAATTTGACTTCAATGATGATATCTAAGCTGTATACTATTAAAGAACAATTGGTTTAAAATTAGTAATGTGAAAAAACTCATTCGTACCTCTACCATTGCTATGTCACTTGATCTTTTACTCAAAGGACAATTGGCTTATTTGAATCAATATTTTGAGGTCGTTGCTGTATCTGGTCGTGATTCTCATCTTGATGCTGTAGCAGAACGTGAGGGTGTTCGTACAGTGGGTGTTGCTATGAGCCGCAGCATTTCACCACTACAAGACCTTGTTTCGCTAGTAAAACTGTATCTGTTGTTCAAGAGGGAGCGACCTTATATCGTTCACTCTATTACTCCAAAGGCAGGCTTGTTGAGTATGACAGCCGCTTATTTTGCTGGTGTTCCAGTACGCATTCATACGTTTACAGGCTTGATTTTTCCGAGTAAAACTGGGGTCATGAAGCAAGTTTTGATTATGATGGATAAGTTACTTTGTAGGTTTGCTACCTTGATTATACCTGAAGGACAAGGCGTGAAAAATGATTTGATTCATTATGACATTACTTCCAAGCCACTGACTCTTATTGCTAATGGTAATGTAAACGGTGTTGATGTAGCTTATTTTAATCGAGATGTTATTTCAGATTCCACCCAAACTGCTTTAAAAAATCAATTAGGAATTTTATCTACTGATTTTGTGTATGTATTTGTGGGTAGATTGGTTCGGGACAAAGGTATTAACGAATTGATTAGCGCTTTTGTAACCTTGGCTTCCCAAAGAGCCTCTGTAAAGCTTTTATTGGTTGGCCCTTATGAGAGCGATTTGGATCCCTTAACTCCAGAGACTATGGAACTCATTGCTAATCATGATTCTATACTATCTGTTGGTTTTCAACACGATATTCGTCCGTATTTAGCCATCTCTGATTGTTTGGTTTTTCCGAGTTATCGCGAAGGATTTCCTAATGTGGTTTTGCAAGCAGGCGCTATGGGTTTACCTTGTATTGTAACCGATATCAATGGTAGTAACGAAATTATTACGGATGGTATCAATGGTTTGGTTATTCCTCCTAAATCTGTATCTGCTCTGCTTGAAGCTATGGAGTTGTTGGAAAGTGATTTGTCGTTCTATAACGCTTTAAAAGCACAATCAAGAACCAGAATCGTGTCTTTTTTTGAACAAAAGATTGTATGGGAAGCTTTGCTTGATCGTTATCAAAAAACCAATTGATGTTTAAGATATAACTTTAAACTAAACTGGTTATTACTGTTTGGAACAAAAAAATACTTATTTTTACCAAAAAAGTTTTGATGTATACAAAGTTCATAAAACCCTTTTTTGATTTTCTATTTGCTTTGATTGGAATAGTTGTTTTATCACCAATATTCTTATTAGTAACCCTTTTTCTTTTTATAGCCAACGATGGTAAACCCTTCTTTTTTCAACTTCGACCAGGAAAAGATGGTGTTGTTTTTAAGATTATCAAGTTTAAAACTATGAATGATAAAAAGGATGCGGAAGGTAGGTTATTGCCTGATGCACAACGGTTAACTAAAATAGGGAATTTTGTGCGCAAAACTTCTTTGGATGAAATTCCACAATTGTTGAATGTGCTAATGGGTGATATGAGTTTAATAGGTCCACGTCCTTTATTGACGAATTATTTGCATTTGTACAACGATTTTCAAAATCGTCGGCACGAAGTAAAGCCAGGTATTACAGGCTGGGCTCAGGTTAATGGAAGAAATGCCATATCTTGGGATCAGAAATTTGAATATGATGTTTGGTATGTGGATCATGTTTCTTTATTTTTGGATGTAAAAATTTTGATAAAAACACTTTTTAAAGTAATTAAAAGTGATGGTATAAATGCAGTTGATGCTGCTACAATAGAACCTTTTGATGGAAACTAAAGTGGTACTTTATGGAGCAAGTGGTCATGGAAAGGTAATTCTTGACATTTTGCAATCTAATTTTGTTACTGTGGATGTGATTATTGATGATCATCCTAAAGTAACTCATATTGCAGAAGTTCCTGTTTTACACTCAAGTCTTATTACCTTCAGTGCTATTGAAAATATGATTATTTCTATAGGTAATAATCGGGTTCGTCGCATGATTTCGATTAGCAGTATAACTCCTTTTTTGGTCGCAATACATCCCAAAGCTATAGTTGCTAAGAGCGCTTTTATAGGTGAAGGAACAGTAGTCATGGCAGGGGCCTTGATCAATCCAGATGTCAAAATTGGTAAGCATTCTATCATAAATACAGGAGCCATTGTGGATCATGATTGTATTGTAGAAGATTTTGTTCACATTTCTCCTGGGGTTTCTTTAGCAGGTAATGTATTAATTGGTGAAGGAACTCATGTAGGTATTGGAGCTGTAATAATACAAGGTGTGAAAATAGGTAGATGGGCAACAATTGGCGCTGGTGCTGTGATATTGAAAGATGTGCCTGATTATGCAGTAGTTGTAGGTAATCCAGGTAAAATTATAAAGTTTAATAGTAATGAATAACGCTAAAATATGGCTTTCTTCTCCACATATGGGTGGGAATGAGCAACACTATATCAATGAAGCTTTTGACACCAACTGGGTAGCCCCATTAGGTCCGAATGTAACGGGATTTGAACACGATTTAGAACGCTATTTGGCTCAAGATGTTTTTGTTGGCGCCTTGAGTTCGGGCACCGCTGCCATTCATTTAGGCTTAATTTTGTTGGGTGTTACTGCTGGTGACGAAGTTATTTGTCAGAGCATGACCTTTTCTGCTTCTGCCAATCCTATTGTCTATTTAGGAGCTACTCCTGTATTTGTAGATAGCGAAACCGAAACTTGGAATATTTGCCCCAATGCTTTAGAAGATGCTATTAAAGATAGGATTGCTAAAGGTAAAAAGCCTAAAGCTATTATTGCGGTTCATTTGTATGGAATGCCATATAAAGTTGAGGCAGTCCGCAGTATTGCTGATCGATATGAAATTCCGATTTTAGAGGATAGTGCTGAAGCCTTGGGCAGCACTTATAAAGGTCAAAAATGTGGTACTTTTGGAGATATTGGTATTTTATCGTTTAATGGAAACAAAATCATTACCACCTCTGGTGGTGGTGCCCTTGTTGCCAAAACCAAAGAAATTAAAGAGAAAGCCGTTTTTCTGGCTACTCAAGCAAGAGATCATGCTCCTCACTATCAGCATAGTGAAATAGGGTACAACTATAGAATGAGTAATATTTGTGCTGGAATTGGAAGAGGTCAAATGGAAGTTTTAGATAGTCATATTTTGAAGCGAAGAGATCTGCATGATTTTTATTTGTCTCAATTTTCGGATGTTCCTGCTGTGAAAGTATTTTCTGAGCCTAATGACGATTATTTTTCTAATCACTGGTTGTCCGCTATTTTAATTGATTCGGATAAAGCCAAAGGAAAAAATCGAGAAGATCTACGATTGTTACTTGATAGTGTCAATATTGAGAGTCGACCTTTATGGAAACCTATGCATTTGCAACCTGTTTTTAAAGATGCTCCGTATTATGGAGGCTGTGTTAGTGAAGAACTTTTTGAAAAAGGATTGTGTTTGCCATCGGGTTCAAACTTGACCTCACTAGATGAAGAAAGAATTAAAAATACATTAAATATTTTTTTAAGTCTTTTTTAACAGTTTTTTTTTACTATTTTTACTTTTCCAAATTGCTTAACCTTTGAATAAAATTACAAATAGAAGTGTCATTTCTGATTTTTTTAAAACTTTTTCCGACATTAATACGGGTTTTAGTTTTAGAAATTTAAGTTATTTGCCTCGATGGATTATCCTTTTATTGGATGTTTTTATCGTTTTCATTTCTGGTATTATTACTTATGTTTTGTTTCAAGGATTGAAGTTGAACTACCTACCCAAACAAGATATTTTTGTTGGAATTATAGTTTGTCTTTCCATTAATACTTTTTTCTTTTGGATTTTTAGAACGTATTCTGGCATTATTAGACATTCATCCTACATCGATGCCTTGAAATTATTCTTCTCTCAATTTTCCACTTTTATAGCTTTGTTGTGTTTGAATTTTGTTGTTGTTTTTTTTAATCAACCCAAAGTTTTTTTAACCACTGGTGCTTTTATTCAAGCGGTGCTTTCATTTAGTTTGTTGTTTTTTTATCGAATCATTGTAAAGCAAACTTTTGAGCGACTTTTTAGCGATTTTTCAACCAGCAAAAAAGTGAATGCCATAATATATGGTTCCGATGCTAATGCCACTGCAGTAGCTAATGCTTTGAAAGCCGAAGTACCTGGAAGGTTTAAGTTAATTGGTTTTATAGATAAAAATAATCAGAATTCTACCAAAAGGATTTTAAATCTGCCCATTTTTCAAATTCGTAAGAGCATCCCTGTTTTGATGCGCTCTAAAAAAATTGAGGCCTTGATAATTGCTGATAATAGCTTGACAAAAGAAGAGCGATCGATGTTGGTTGATGAGTGCATTGAGTATGGCTTTAAAGTTTTTACTTTGCCTGTGGTATCTGATTGGGACGACCAAAAAGAGATTTCGAAAAATATTAAAAACTTTGAAATTCAAGATTTGTTGGAGCGTAAACCTATTGTATTGGATACGGATTCTATTTCTGCAAAATTGAAAGGAAAGGTTATTTTGGTTACTGGAGCTGCTGGTTCTATAGGTAGTGAAATTGTTAGACAAGTTTTGCATTTTAATCCCAAAAAAATCATCCTATTAGATCAGGCAGAAACACCTCTTCATTCTTTATCCTTAGAAATATTAGGAATGAATTTATCTGTTGAAGTGGTTAATGTTATTGCTGATGTTAGAGATTATGATATGTTAGAAAAAGTGTTTAAAGCTCATAAGCCTGATGTTGTTTATCATGCAGCGGCTTACAAACATGTTCCTATGATGGAAGAAAATCCATCCCAAGCCATTTTTACCAATGTTTTAGGTACTAAAAATGCTGCCGACTTGTCTAATAAATATCATGTAGATCGATTTGTTATGATTTCTACGGATAAAGCAGTTAACCCTAGCAGCATAATGGGTGCTAGTAAGCGTATTGCTGAGATGTATGTACAATCGAAACATTTTAAACACAAACAAAATAATTCTGAGCACTATACTAAGTTTATTACTACACGATTTGGTAATGTTTTGGGTTCCAATGGTTCGGTTGTTCCCTTGTTTACCAAACAAATTCAAGAAGGAGGACCAATTACCATTACCCATCCCGAAATTATCAGGTATTTTATGACCATTCCTGAAGCTTGTCAATTGGTTTTGGAAGCTTGTTCTATGGGTGAAGGAGGCGAAATCTTTATTTTTGATATGGGTAAGCCTGTTAAGATTATAGATTTAGCCAAGAAAATGATTCGGTTGGCAGGGCTTGTGCCTGAAAAAGATATTTCTATAAAAATTGTAGGTCTTCGTCCAGGTGAAAAATTGTATGAAGAATTATTGAATGATTCGGCAAGAAATTTGACTACCCACCATGAAAAAATTACTATAGCTGTTGAAGTTTGTGATGAGTTTAACGTTGTAAATGAACAAGTATTAGAATTGACGGCTTTGGCTGTTGAGGGTGATTCAAAAAAAATGGTTATAAAAATGAAGAACATTGTTCCTGAATATAAAAGTCTTAATTCTGTTTATGAAGCTTTGGAATCGGAAATCTGAGATTTTGTATGATTCTATGAATTCGACTTAATAATCAAAACAGTTTTAATATATTTGTCCACACTTTTTACTGCTACATTATATTTTATGAAAAAGCATTTCTATTTATTATTTATCTTTTCTCTTTTGTTGTCTTCCTGTATTTCTAAGAAACGGATTGTTTATCTTCAAGGAAATCAAAGTGTATCTGAAGCTTCAGCTAATTATGATCCAATTATTCAAAATGACGATAGATTAACGATACGTGTTTCAACTCAAGAACCAGAAGCTGCTAAACCCTTTAATATAGACAATATAAATAACACTTCATCTGTTGTTAACAACACTACTATGGGTTATTTGGTAGATTCCAATGGGAATATAGATTTTCCTGTTTTGGGTACAATGAATGTTGCGGGTTACACACTTGAAAAATTAAAGTCAATTTTAATCGAAAAATTGTCCGTTTACTTGAAAGATCCTGTCGTTAATGTTAGGTTGGTTAATTTTAAGGTAACGGTATTGGGAGAAGTGGGGAGTCCAGGAGTTAAAACTTTTAATAGTAATAGAGTTACCTTGTTGGATGCTATTGCCGCTTCGGGTGACTTAACTCTCTTTGGAAAAAGGAATAACATCCTATTGGTAAGGGATTTTCAAGGAATGAAAACATTTAATAGGGTTGATATTACTAAATCAGATCTTGTTAATTCTCCTTTTTATTATCTAGATCAGAATGATGTTATTTATGTTGAAGCAAGAAAAGCTAAGATGGATGCTAGTGCTTTACCTAATTTTCCTCTTATAGTCTCTGTAGTTTCTTTTTTGATTACCATGACTTTATTAATTAAAAAATAACTATGCAAAATACCCCACTTTCAAGTTCGGAGCAAACTCATCAGAACGATTTTAATTTAAAGGAACAGTTTTACACTTACTTGTATTATTGGAAATGGTTTTTATTAAGTGTTGTAGGTTGTCTTATTATTGCATACGCTTATTTGAGGTATACTATTGTTACCTATGGTGCCTCTACCACCATTTTAATTAAAGATGAGAAAAAAGGTGGTTCTAGTGAATATTCTGCTCTAAGTGATCTAAATATTTTTTCAAGTAAAAGCAATGTTGATAATGAAATTGCTATTCTCAAGTCGAGAACACTCTCTCAGAAAGTGGTTTCAAGTCTTGATTTAGATATTTTTTATTACAGTGTTGGTCGGGTAGTTAATGTAGATTTGTATAAAAATTCTCCTGTAAAAGTTCTATTTGAATCCAAAAGTGAAGCCTACAATAAGCTTAACAAGACTTTTTTGATTACAGTTTTGTCTGATAAAAAGTTTAAGCTTTCTGATGTTTCTAAAAAACATGCTACAATTCATTCTTTTGGGCAAAGAATACACGATGAGCTTGGGACTTTTATAATTTTAAAAAAAGAAAATATTCAACATTCAGAAAATGTTTCTGAAATAATGATAGTTAAATCGGACTTGGAGTCTACTGCTGATTTTTTTAGAGCAAGTTTAGTCGTTCAAGCTTTGGAAAAAACCTACGTTGTAAATTTATCGACTACTGATCGAGTTGCACGCAGAGGGCAAGATTTTTTGAATGAAATTACGAATCAATATAATCAAGATGCTATATTTGACCGGAATCAAGTTGCCAATTTCACCAAAGATTTTATTAATAAGCGGTTGGAAATTATAATGAAAGAATTGGGTGGTGTTGAGGAACAAGAAGAGATTTTTAAAAAATCTAGGAAACTTACTACTCTTGAAGCTGATTCTGAATTGAGTTTGAGTAAATCTGTCGACTATGATAAAAGTGTTTTAGATGCTCAGACTAGACTAAAAGTTAGCGATTTTATGTTGGATGTTATGGTTAATTTAAAGCCAGATTCTCTTATTCCTTCCAACATTATGTCTTCAGCTAATTCTGGTCAATTGATTAATCAATACAATGAGCTTATTTTGGAACGTCGTAGACAATCTAAGAGCGCTACTGATTTGAACCCTGTTATACAAACTATTGATAATCGTTTAGCTACTTTGAAGTTGAACATTATTGCTAGTTTGAAGAATGAACAAAATGATATAAAAATACAAATTTCAGATTTTTCTGATCAGCGTTTTCGATTTGATAATAAGGTAGGTAAAGTGCCTACAAATGATAGGTTTTATAATGAAATAGCTAGACAACAACATGTTAAAGAGTCTTTGTATTTGTATTTATTACAAAAGCGAGAAGAAACGGAATTGTCTCTAGCTGCTACCTCGCAAAAAGCTAAAATTATTGATTCTGCCTACCTTACAGGTGCTGTTTCTTCTAAACGCGCTTTGATTTATTTGTTGGCAGTAGCTTTTGGATTAGCGTTGCCCTTTGGAATATTATTTTTAATTCAATTTTTGGATACTAAGATTAAAAATAGAAATGACATAGTACACAAACTTTCCATCCCTTATTTGGGAGATTTACCTAAGTCGGAATCCAATGAAGAAATAATTAAAGTTAATAGTCGTTCCAGTTCTGCAGAGGCTATACGTATGATTCGGACTAATTTGGATTTTATGTTGTCTCATGTTCCAGATCAACAATGTAAGACTATTTTTGTTACCTCCTCTTTACCCAAAGAAGGGAAAACATTTGTTGCTGTAAATTTAGCAACAACTATAGCGCTTTCTGGTAAAAAAGTTTTGATAATAGGTTTGGATATTAGAAATCCGAAGCTTAATACTTATCTTGATATTTCTTCTAATGGCTTGACCAATTATTTAAGCAAATCTGATGCTAAAATTGAGGATTATATTGCAAAAATTAAAGGATTTAATAATTTTTATGTACTCCCTTCTGGTGTTATTCCGCCAAATCCTGTTGAGTTGCTTATGAATGATAAGGTAAACATATTGTTCAAAGAGTTGAAGCAACAGTATGATTATATTGTTGTCGATACAGCACCTGTTAGTGTGGTTACAGATACTCTTTTGGTGTCTAAGAATGCTGATTGTTTTGTTTATTTAATACGTGCCAATTATCTTGAAAAAGGTATGTTGCCTTTTATAGAGACCTTGTACAAAGAGAATAAATTGCCTAATATGTCGATTGTTCTTAATGATACTGAAATTAAACGAACTTATGGCTACGGCTACGGCTACGGCTATGGCTACGGCTATGGGCAAGAAATTGAAAAAAAATCAGCAATTGAAAAGTTCTTGACTATTTTTAAGAAAAAATAAAAATTACCTAAGTTTTAAAAAATAAATTGTTTTGAATTACCTCTTCCAATATTTTGGGGTTTTTCAAAACAATTTTTTTATTAAAGCTTTCAACATGATTGTTGTGATGCACATCAGATCCTACAAAATCAATAAGGTTGTTTTCTAATAAGTAGTCTGCTGTTTTGGATACATTTGGGCCATAGTACCCAACGCTTGAAAGCAAATTTAATTGAAATAAGCAACCTGCATGTTTTAGCCTTTTGTATTCATCGAGCGCAAAATGATAAAAATTATAACGTTCTGGATGTGCTAAAACAGGTTTGTATCCGGCTACCTGAAGGTCAAATAGTATGTCAAAAAGTTGTAACGGTGGGTTGATGTATGACATTTCTATTAAAACATAGTTGTCTTTTAAGGTGAGTAACTCCTCGGATTGAAAAAGATTTCTGAACTTATCATCAATCATGTATTCGGCTGCAGTTTTAAATGAATTGGTAATTGCAGTTTTTTTTAACTCTTCAGAAGTATGCTCATGATTTTTCACAATATCACTTTTAGTATTCTCCCACACAGAACTCATCACATGTGGGGTAGTGATAAATTCTTTAAAGCCTATTTCTTTTAGATTCTTTATTAAAGAAACAGTATTTTCAATATTTTTTGAGCCATCATCTATAGCTGGTAGCAGATGTGAGTGAATGTCGACAAAATCGCTTGGGATTATATCGGTTAAAAGAGGTTTGGATTTTTTAAACAAAAACAATAGAATCTATTTTTTTTTACAAAGAAACAAATAATTGTTTATTAATGGTTGTTTAAAGTTGTTTAAGTTTTTGCTTCTCGATTCAATTCTTTTTTACTATGTGATAAAAAATTATTGGTTGTTATTTTTTGATTTTTTTAATTGGTGGCTTGTTGTTAAATCTGTTTATGACTAGTTTTAAATTGCTATATTTGTTTCCTGTTAACAAAAAATGCATTAATGGAGCGCAATCAAAATACGCAAGATTGGGATTTGGTCATCAAAGGGCATACTTCTTTATTTGATATAAAGTTTAGAGATCTCTGGAATTATAGAGATTTATTGGTAATGTTTGTGAAAAGGGATTTTGTTAGTTTTTACAAACAAACGGTTCTTGGACCTCTTTGGTTTTTTATTCAGCCTATATTTACCACTATTGTTTTTACTTTTGTGTTTGGGAATCTTGCAGGAATCAGCACGGATGGATTGCCTCAACAATTGTTTTATTTGGCAGGAATTACTTCTTGGAATTATTTTTCGGATTGTTTAACCAAAACGAGTACTGTTTTTAGAGATAACGCTAATATTTTTGGTAAAGTTTATTTTCCGAGACTGATTATGCCATTAAGCATTGTTACGAGTAATTTGGTTCGATTTGGAGTTCAATTGCTTTTGATGATTTGTACGATGGTTTATTTTTACTTTTATCCTGTTTCTGGGGCGAGTTTTCAACTCACCACGGGTATTTTCTTATTTCCACTACTGGTCATTTTGATGGCTTTTTTAGGACTCGGACTTGGATTGATTATCACAGCAATGACTACTAAATATCGTGATTTGTCTTTTCTGGTTACTTTTGGCGTGCAATTACTCATGTATGCCACCACCGTAATCTATCCCTTAAGTTATGCTAAGGAAAAAGGATATGGAACCTTAGTTGAATTAAATCCTATGACTGGAATTATTGAGGCATTTCGATTTGCTTTTTTGGGTAAAGGTGAATTTACCGTTTGGAGTATTGGTTATTCTATATTGGTTACCCTAATTGTTTTGTTTGCTGGTATTTTAATTTTCAATAAAACAGAGAAAAACTTTGTAGATACTATTTAGGATATTCAGTTGTCAGTTTTTCAATTATTTTTTCTGTCTTTTGCTATTTTTTAATCACATAGGCGCATAGGTTTTTTGGATTTGAAAGTTGTTTCACTTTCGCATAGAAAACTTAGTTTTATGTTTAATGCTTCTCCGTTTTTTTACCGCAAATTTTTCTCCGTTGATTGTTTCAATTAGTAGTTTTTAGTTTGCCGTTTTAGACATTTTTTTCAAGATATTTCTACAAAAAAAAACACACGAAGTTAGCAGAATGAAGCACATTGCTAAGTGTGCTTGGTGAAACTCCTTGAGCGCTTCTATGTAAATGGGTTTTAGGTTGGATGTTGTTTGTTTTTAGGGTATTTATGCAAATGATAAACTTCAGAAAAGTTGTTGATATGTAAGTTTAAATTTGCATATTTGTAGGCAGTTATGCGTGTTAAAATAGTAATGATACTATAAAGTGCAATAGAAATCAATATCAATTTAAAATATTAAATGTCAACATCGATTAAAGTAGAAAATCTTTCCAAAGCGTACCAAATAGGACAAATTGGTACGGGTACTATTTCGCGTGATTTGGAGAGGTTTTTTAGTACTAAAATTTTAGGTAAAGAGGATCCTTTTTTGAAGATAGGCGAAACTAATGATAGGAGTGTCAAAGGTAAAAGTGATATTGTTTGGTCGTTAAAAGATATCAACTTTGAAATTAATCAAGGAGATGCTGTTGGTATCATTGGAAAGAATGGTGCTGGTAAAAGTACTCTTTTAAAATTGTTATCTAGGGTAACTAGCCCAACGACAGGAGAAATAAAAGTTAAAGGAAGAATTGCCAGTTTATTGGAAGTTGGAACTGGTTTTCATCCTGAATTGTCGGGAAGAGAAAATATCTACCTCAATGGAGCTATTCTTGGAATGCGTAAAAAAGAGATTACCAGAAAGTTAGATGAAATTATTGATTTTTCTGGTGTTGAACGATATGTAGATACACCGGTTAAACGGTATTCTTCAGGAATGTATGTTCGATTAGCCTTTGCTGTTGCTGCTCATTTAGAAAGTGAGATTCTTATTGTTGATGAAGTTTTAGCTGTAGGTGATGCTGACTTTCAGAAAAAATGTCTTGGTAAAATGGGCGATATTTCTAAAGGAGAAGGAAGAACAGTATTGTTTGTGAGTCACAATATGGCTGCGGTAAAAAATTTGTGTAACAGAGGGATATTGCTTGAAAATGGGAAGCTTATACATGATGGAACCGAAGAGAGTGCCATAAATAATTATATAATTGGAGGTGAAAAAGAGCAAAATTTATATGTGAATGATTCTAAAAAGAATTGTGTAATTCAATATGTTGAAACAATCAGGAATAATGAAAATTCAAATAATTTTGGTTTTCATGATGAAATTGAAATAAGGGTTAAAGGTGTTTTTGAAAAAAAATCAAAAATAAAACTTGGAATTGCATTTTTAGATAAAAATAAAATAAAAATTTTTACAGTACATTATGATTTGAAAAAACTTGATGATGGTATTTTTGATGTTAGTTGTTTTATTCCTAAAGAATTAGTTTGTTCTGGAATTTATTCTTTTGATGTAGCTTTATTTAACACGAGTGGAATTGTTTTTGACTATGTTAAAGATATCTGTCAAATTGTGGTTACAGATACAGGTTCAGAAATGTTGTATGATAAAAACTTTGGTAGTGTTTACATAAATTGTAATTGGAATGAAAATACTATATAAAATAAAAAAAGTTTTACTTCCAAAAAATAAAAAAGCCATTAAAAAAGAACTTTATAAGGCTGTTTTATTTGCTAATGTTGAATTTGTTAATTCATCAATTGGAATATACTCATACATTGCACGAAATTCTATTGTGCATAATACGACAATTGGAAATTTTTGTTCAATTGGGCCAAATGTTGTAATAGGATATGGAGATCACCCAACTCATTTACTATCAACTTCTCCAACTTTTTATAGCAGTGGAACTAACTTTGATTTGAAACCAAAGGAAAACCTTTATTTTGGTCATCAAAGAGTAGAAATTGGCTCAGATGTTTGGATTGGTTCAAATGTATTTGTAAAAAATGGAATTAGCATTGGACACGGAGCTATCATTGGAGCTGGTGCAGTTGTTTTGCATGATGTAGAACCTTATTCTATAGTTGTTGGAGTTCCAGCAAAAGTAAAATCATACCGATTTGAAAAAGAAACCATAAATAAATTATTGAAATTGCAATGGTGGAATTGGACTGAAGTAAAAATTAAACAAAATTATGAAGTATTAATATCAAAAAACATCTTAAATAATATTGATATGCTTTTTGATATTGATGATAAAAAATAAAATTTTTAAAAAAACTTATTACATGAAATCATCACCATTAGTTTCAGTACTAATGCCTGTTTACAATTGTGATCAATATATTTTAGAATCAATCGAAAGTGTTTTAAATCAAACTTTTTCAGATTTTGAATTACTAATTATTGACGATTGTTCTACGGATAATACTTTTAACATAATACAAGCTATTGAAGATGAAAGAATCAAACTGTTTCAAAAACCTAAAAATTCAGGTTATACAGATAGTTTAAATTATGGAATTTCAATCGCAAAGGGCAAGTACGTTGCAAGAATGGACGGAGATGATATTTGTTTGCCTACTCGATTTGAAAAACAAGTGAATTTTTTGGATAAAAATCCAGAGGTTATATTATGTGGAACGGCAATTCAAATAATAGGAACAGAAAAAGTATTAAGGCATCCATTAAATCATGATGAAATTAAAGTGAAATTATGTTTTGCAAATTCTTTATATCACCCAACATTGATGGGGAGGATTGAAGTTTTTAAAGAACATAATTATGACAAAAAGTATGAGCCTGCTGAAGATTATGAATTATGGACTCGTTTAGTTTTTTTGGGAAAATTAGCAAATTTGGAAGAGGTACTTTTAAAATATAGGATTCATGAAAATCAAATTTCAGAATATAAAAAATCAATACAAATTTCAAATTTTTTTAAATGTAGAATTAATATGTTAAATCAATTGAACCTATTAGATTCTTTTTCTGAGAAAGATATTTTAATTGCGATTGAAGAACAAAATAAATATGATAGTATAAATTTAACTAATTCTTTGAAAATATTTAAACTATTAAAAAAAGAAAACAAAAACTATAAAAGATTTAAAGAAGACTTATTTTCTCAGTATATTGATAAAATAAGATTGGATTTTATTAAGCGGTATTTAAGATCTGGAAGTAAAATAAAAACCTCCTTTTTTTTATTAACTAAAATTTCAATTTTTGATTATTTAAAAGCCCTGAATTTAAATAAAAGTAAAATGTTTAATAGTATGTTCTTTTCTAAATAATTTTTTATTTTAAATTCAATGGAACCACTTATATCAGTAATTGTGCCATGTTTCAATCAAGGGGTCTTTTTGGAAGATGCTTTGGTGTCTGTGTTGGCACAATCTTATCAAAATTGGGAATGTATAATTGTAGATGATGGCTCTGAAGATGATACTAAATTAATTGCAGCAAAATGGATAAAAAAAGATAATCGATTTATTTATCTTTATAAAGAAAACCAAGGGTTGTGTTTAGCAAGAAATGCCGGAATTGAAGTGGCAAATGGATTGTATATTTTACCACTTGATGCAGATGATAAAATTTCAAAATCTTATTTAGAACTTGCCATTGTTGAATTTCAAAAAAATGAAAATTTAAAAGTTGTTTATTGTAATGCAAGAAAATTTGGGAAAATAAATTCCAATTGGGTATTGCCTAGTTTTTCATTGAAAAAATTAGCTATTTCAAATATGATATTTTGTTCTGCTGTTTATAAGAAAGATGATTGGAAAAGGGTAGGAGGATATGATGTAAATATGAAATTTGGATTGGAAGATTGGGAATTTTGGATTGCACTATTAAAAAACGGAGGAGAAGTATTAAAACTAGATTATTTAGGGTTTTATTACAGAACAAAAGAAGAATCTATGGTTACCAACCTTAATGATGAAAGAAGTAATTTAATGTATGAATACTTGAGTATAAAGCATGTTGATTTTTTTGTTAAAAATTTAGGTACTTTTAAACAGTTAATAAGTAGAATAAATAAAAATGAAAAAAATCTTAAAAGCACTAAATTTGTCATTAATTTAGTTTGGAAAAGAATATTTAGGTTTAATTTGTTTTCAAATTTTAGTTAACATGTTGTCAGTTGTAATTAGGACCAAAAATGAAGAAAAGGATTTAGAATTTTTATTGAAAAATCTAACATCTAGGTATATTGAAGATATAGACGATATAATTGTAATTGATAATATGTCGATTGATAATAGTAAAAACGTCTGTTTAAAATATAATGCCAAATATGTTCCAATAGAAAATTTTAGTTATGGCGGTAGTGCCAACTTAGCTGCAGCATCTGCTAAAAATGATATTGTTGTAATTTTTAGCGCTCATAGTTATCCAGTTAGTCATGATTTTTTTAAGTTAATAATTCAAAAATTTAATACTCAAAGCAATTTAGCTGGACTAAGATGCATACATTATAATAGAGATTATAAGCTTTACATAGAAGGGGTTGATGCTACAACTGATTATAATGGAGCTGGATTAATGTTTGCCTGTTCTGCATTTAGTAAAAAAGTATGGGAAAACATTCCATTTAAACATGATATTACAACTTACGAAGATAAAGAATGGACTAAAAGAGTACTTGAAAACGGATTCAAAATAGAAATAGTTCCCTCTATTTTTTGTTATCATATAAAAAGAACTAGAAAGCAAAAATATTTTAGATTTAAAAAAGATATTGTTGGTGGTTTTCAATTATTTCATAACGAATACACTTTTAAGACTGTATTCAAGAATTTTTTTATTGAAATTGTGAACTTTTTTTCAAAAACGGTATTAGATTTTTATTACATCATTAAAAGATTTTTCTTCATGATACGATTCTTATTAAATAAACCAAAGCAATTTTGAGAAAAGTAATTTTAATATCACAATCAGAATTACCAAGTTCTAAAATTGGTAGCTGGACGACTTTATATAAAAACTATTTAGAAGGCAATCATGAAATAGATTATATAGTCTGTCCTAAACCTTCATCTGTTTTTAAAAACGTTAAATATCAGTTTGTTTCAAACACATTTTTAAATAAAATACAATCAAAAATATTTAAAAGATATAATTTAAATGTAATAAATGCATTAAAAAAAATTTTAAATAAAAATGAAAAGTATATAATTCAAATTGTTGATAATTTTAAATTAGTTCCAGAGGTAGTTAATTTTTTGAATAAAAATAAAATCAGACAACAGTGTAAAATTCAATTTTTTTATCATGGATTTCCTCCATTTTTAGACAAAATAAAAGGGGATTTTTTTTTCAATAATATTGATGAAATGATTCTGCTTACCTACGAAAGTTATTATGAGCATATCAGGTATTATAATTCATTACCTTGTAAATTTAATATTCTCCCCAATGCAGTAGATAAAAAAATATTTCATAAAATTAATCTTAGTGAGAAGCAAGAGCTTAAAGAAAAATTGAATTTAACTGGGAAAACTGTTTTTATTTGGTGTTCACAAGATCGTCCCAAAAAAGGATTGCATTTAATTTTGGAAATATGGAAAAAAAATCCAAATCCTGATAGAATGTTAATTGTAATTGGTACATCATGGGAAGAAAAAATTGATGGCGTTACATTTTTAGGTAAAATACCAAATTCTGAATTGCCTAAATATTATCAAGTATCTGATGTTTACCTTTTTCCAACTTTGTGTCAAGAAGGATTTGGATTAAGCTTAATAGAAGCTTTAAGTTGCGGTTGTTATTGTTTGGCTTCTAAAATAGGAGGAGTTCCAGAAGTATTGCATTATGGAAAATATGGCAAATTAATTGAAAACCCACATATATTATCGTGTTGGGAAAATGCAATTAATGAACTAGATTTACAAAAAAATAATGTAACAGAATTACCATTAGAAC
Source organism: uncultured Flavobacterium sp. (assembly GCA_964577105.1). GTDB lineage: Bacteria > Bacteroidota > Bacteroidia > Flavobacteriales > Flavobacteriaceae > Flavobacterium. The sequence goes on along the minus strand of CAZNWY010000003.1, from coordinate 60,207 downwards.
TTTATTCGTTTGAAATATGGCGAGAAAAAATGAATCAAATTATAATTAATGCAAAATTTAGTTAAATTGAAAAATATTGCCATCATACCTGCTCGAGGTGGTTCTAAAAGATTACCCAATAAAAATATTTTATTGTTAGATGGGATTCCTTTATTAGTACACAGTATAAAATATGCTCAAGCCAACAGCGATATAATTAATGAAATTTTTGTGTCTACAAATGACCCATTAATAAAAAAAATTGCATTAGAAAATGGAGCTCAGGTAATAGATAGGCCAGATTCTATTTCTGGCGATTTTGAACCAACCGTAACATGTTTGCAGCATGTTTTGGAAAAATTAGATGATAAGAATATTGAAAATATTTTTTTATTACAACCTACTAATCCATTAAGGCCTAAAGAAATGCTCCAAGAGTGTTATGATAAATTTTTAACTTTAAACGTAGATAGTCTATTTACTGTAACCCAAAATTATGATAAACTTGGAAAAATTATTGACAATAAATTTATTCCTTTAAATTACATCAAAGGTCAAAGAAGTCAGGATTTAGAACCATTATATTCTGAAAATGGATTGCTTTATATTAGTAAAGCATCTAACATAATGAAAGGATATATTATTTCAGATAATGCTTTCCCATATATTTTAAATCATTCATACGCAAATGTTGATATCGATACAATAGAAGATTTTGAATTTGCCGCTCATTTATTAAAACAAAGACAAAATGAAAATAGAACAAATAGTTGAAAAACAATATAAATACTTTAGTGAACTAGAGGGAAATGATCATATCTCCAGCATACATGCTTTAAAATGCATATTAAAATTAATTAATGATTTTAAAGTTAAATCGGTTTTAGAATTAGGACTAGGGATAGGTTCAATCTCAGATACCATTTTGACATATTCTAAAACTAATAATAAAGAAATAAAATATTTTGGTACAGAAGCTAATGAATTTTGTTTAAATGCATTAAAAAGTAATGTGAAAAATTATTCTGAAATTAATTTATTTAGTTCTGTTTCTTCTATAGATTCAAGCAATAAATTCGATTTAATTATTGTAGATGGTTCAGATGAAGGATTGAAAAGTATTAAAAATTATTGTAAAGAGAGCACATTAATTTTTATTGAAGGATTAAGAGATTCTCAAATAAAAATTATTAAAGACCTATTTCCAAATAGTATTCATGTTGAATTAATTAGTAAACAGAAAAATCCTAAATATGGTCCTTTTTCTTCAGAAAAATGGTCTGGTGGAGGACAACTAATTTTTATAAACCCTGATTTGAAACAAAAAATATATTGGTTCAAAGAAAAGGTAAAAACATACATTAAAAGGAGAATTAGAAAATTAATTTAAGATGAACCCATTCATAGAAATTGCAGGAAGAAAAATTGGACCTGATTTTCCACCTTTAGTCATTGCCGAAATCGGTATCAATCACGAAGGTTCGCTTCAAGTAGCCAAAGAAATGGTAGATGCCGCGCATCGTGCTGGAGTTGAAGTTGTTAAACATCAAACGCACATTGTAGCCGATGAAATGAGTGGTGCTGCCAAAAAAGTGATTCCAGGCAATGCCGATGTTTCCATCTACGAAATTATGGAGCGATGCGCTTTGGATGAAAGTGAAGAATTGGAACTAAAAAATTATGTCGAAAGCAAAGGCATGATTTTTATATCTACACCTTTTTCTCGTGCTGCAGCCGAACGTTTGCGTAAGTTTGATATACCAGCTTATAAAATTGGTTCGGGTGAATGCAATAATTATCCGCTGTTGGAACACATTTGTTCGTTTGGAAAACCAGTCATTTTAAGTACGGGCATGAATACCATCGAAAGTGTTCAAAAAGCAGTAGCCATATTCGACAAACATAATATTCCAGTGGCATTGTTACATACCACTAATTTATATCCAACGCCGATTCATTTGGTACGTTTTGGTGCCATGACACAATTGCATCAAGCCTTTCCGGAAAAGGTTTTTGGATTGTCCGATCATACCTTAAATAACAATGCTTGTTTGGGTGCTGTGGCTTTGGGCGCCAGTATTTTAGAACGTCATTTCACCGATCACATGCAACGCACCGGTCCGGATATTGTGTGCAGTATGGATGAAAAAGCTTGCGCCGAATTGATTACTTCTAGTAATGAGATTTGGCAAATGCGTGGCGGACAAAAAGAACCTGCCAAAGAAGAACAAGTAACCATTGACTTTGCTTTTGCAACAGTATGTTCGATAGCTACTATCAAAAAAGGCGAGGTGTTGTCTAAAGAAAATATTTGGGTGAAACGCCCAGGAACGGGTAAGATTTTAGCCGAACATTTCAACGATTTACTAGGAAAAAAAGCCACTCGAGATATCGAAAATGATGAACAATTAGATTTTACAGATTTTGAATAAAAAAATCCTATTTCTTACAGGCACGCGTGCCGATTTTGGTAAAATAAAATCACTGATTTCAATTTTGGAAGAAACCTCAGAATTTGAAGTCTATGTTTTTGTTACGGGCATGCATTTGCAAAAAGAATACGGATATACGTTGATTGAAATTCAACGGTGTAATTTTAAAAATGTGCATACTTTTGAAAATCACACCCACGAAACCACCATGGATTTAACACTTGCCAAAACCATTGAAGGATTATCGAGCTATTGCAAAGAAGTGCAACCCGATTTAATTGTGGTGCACGGCGATCGCGTAGAAACCTTGGCTGGTGCTATTGTTGGTTCGTTAAACAATACCTTGGTAGCGCACATTGAAGGCGGAGAATTATCGGGAACCGTAGATGAATTGATTCGTCATAGCGTGAGTAAGTTGAGTCACATTCATTTTGTGTCTAACGAAGATGCGGCAAAACGCTTGGTACAAATGGGAGAAATGAAATCGTCTATTTATACGATTGGTTCGCCCGATATTGATATTATGTTTTCGAATGATTTGCCTAATCTGGATAAAGTGAAAGCGTATTATCAAATTCCTTTTGAAAATTATGCCGTAGTGATGTTTCATCCAGTAACGACCGAAATACATGAAATGGAACGTTATGCCGATGCTTTAGTAAAAGCCCTTTTAGACGATATTCATAATTATGTTGTGATTTATCCGAATAATGATTTGGGAAGCCAATACATTATTGACCAGTATACCAAATTAAAAGACCATTCGCGTTTTAGGGTATTTCCGTCGTTGCGATTTGAATACTTTTTGACACTTCTTAAAAACTCGCAATTTATTATCGGAAACAGTAGTGCCGGAATTCGAGAAGCACCTTACTATGGAATTCCGATTATCAATATTGGTACACGTCAACAAAATAGAGCCTTACATGCCGATATCATAAATGTAGATTATACTTTTGAAGCCATCAGTGAAGCTCTAAAAATTATAGATTCGCACCAAATTCAAAAAGTAGATTCTGATTTTGGAACCGGTGATAGCGCCGAATTGTTTTTAGAAAATATGAAAACCGAATCGTTTTGGAATATCAATCATCAAAAGCAATTTAGAGATTTGTAGTATGTTAACCATAAGTAATTACCATTACATCCGAGAAAAATATACTACCAAATATCCTAGTATTTTTGGGGTAACGCCGCAACAGTTTCATAATCAATTGCAATTGTTGCAATCGAAAGGAGATTTTATTAGTGCCAACGATTTACTAACCAATGGCGATATTATTTTAAAATCAACTGAAAATTATTTTCTAATAACCTTTGATGACGGATTGAAAGAACAATTTGATTATGCTTTACCTATTTTAGAGGAATTGAATGTTCCTGCTGTTCTTTTTGCTAATTCTAGAAATTTTCAAGATAAGAAAGTCAGTACCGTTCACAAAATTCATTTGTTGCGATCGATAATTTCTCCCAAAGAGTTTGTGTCAAAAATTAATCAGTATAATGATTTGAATACCATATCTCCTACTGATATTGAAAAAGCACAAAGTATCTATATATATGATGATAAAGAAACGGCAGCACTAAAATATGTATTGAATTTTAAGATGGATTTTAAGGTTCAAGAAACCATAATAAGTGCTATTTTTGAAAATTATTTTAATGAAGATGAGGTTTTAAATGAATTGTATATGAGTGAAAAGCAACTCATTCAATTGAGTAAAATGGGTTTTTTAGGAAGCCATACACACAATCATTTTCCAATTGGTTTGTTAAAAGAATACGAAATGAAGTTTGAACTTCAAAATTCAAAACAGTATTTAGAAACACTTACTCAATCTACAATTGAATTAGTCGCTTATCCTTATGGCTCACCAGAAGCTTGTACTGATCAAGTTGCGAAAATGGCTTCAGCAGTAGGTTATAAATATGGTTTTACAACTACTCGAGGAATTAATACGGATACAAACCATAATTTATTATTGAATAGGTTTGACTGTAACGATTTACCTGGAGGAAAAAATTATAAAGAAGTATGATAACAAGAGAAGCAACATTAGAAGATTGGGATAAATTATTCGAATTTTTTAGCCGAGTTTATAGAGCCAATCATCCTTTGCAAAATAAAGAATTTTGGAATTGGCAATATGGCGATAGCAACTACGGTAGGTCTCTAATTTGTTTGAATGAACAAGGAACCATCGTAGGACATGTTGGTGCCAACTTTGGTGGCGGTGTTGCTTGGATAATTAATGTGTATTTGGATGAAGAATGCAGAGGAAAAGGAATTCTTGGTCGTTTGTATGCTTTGGCAAGAAATTACTATCCTTTAGCAGCAACAGCAGCCAATGAAGCAGGCCTTGGATTGTATAGAAATATGCGATGGATTCGCTATTACGACTTGGTTCGCTATGTTAAAATAAATCCGAATAGTAGAGAAATTAGTCTTGAAAATGTTTGTAAATCTATAGTTGTAAAAAATGATGATTATGTTGTAAAAGATACTCATTATTTTCAACAACCCACTTTAAAAGGATTGTTATTAAATGATGGTTCGAGAGTCGTAAGTCAAGAAAATGTAGGTGGATTGCGAGTGGTTGATATTAAAGAATTGAATCAATTAGAACAGCAAGCATGGGAACTAGGATATCTTTGGATGGATTATATCACTTCTTGGAACGATTTAAAAACCAAAGATTTAGAAAAAAATGGTTGGGTTTTAGATTATAAGTCGGTGGTGCCATGGCGCTTGAATCCGCTAGAAGCTAATTATTTTTGTGATATTACGTTCTTGTCGGAAGAGCCATTAGATAAAGAATTTATTGTACATCGTTCTTTTTCAGATCACGGCAGAATAGGTAGCATTTAATATGTCTGAAACAAATAACTCCAAAACTATTTTTCCTTTTTTCATTGATGTTGAATCAGTTGAAAACAAATTTACTTTCAGTGATTTAGTCATTCAAGATAGTCATTCGTTTGATCTAAAAATTGAATTCTCGCAATCTATCATTTCCTTTAGAAATCACAATTATGAGTGGGTAGATGTTTCTAAAGACCGAATGGCGAATGATTTTTCACCCAAAATAATTCGGTTACAAAATGGTTTGATAGTACAAGCCAATACTACTATTGGAATTTGGGAAGTGCGCCAAGAAAATCCAAACGTTTTATGGTGGCGTTTAAACCCAGAACTGGCAGCACCTATTACACAATACCGCACTGAAATCAATACCAAACGAATTCTTTCTGCTCAAAGTGAGTTGCATTTTCAAGAAGATTTGGCCTTGCTCATTTCTAAAAATAATGCCATTGAATTGAGTCGTTCACCGATTCCGTTTTCGGCAGTGGCTTGTTTTACAGATCATTGCGATTATGATACTGCAGATAATCTTAAAATTCAAAGAGATTTTTTTAAAAGAAATGGTATTAAAACTACCAAAGGTTTTTTTCTGAATCATTTTTCAAAAAGAGCCGATAATGCATCCTATCAAAACGATAAAACAGCACTTGACCAATGGCGTAATGATGGTCACGAATTGTGCTATCATTCTTTAACGCAGTCTATTAGGACGGATAAAGAGGCTTTTCACGAATTTGAAAATTTTACACCGCCTTATAACGATATTCCAGTTTGGATTGATCATGGGTTTCAACCGTATAATTTTTCGTTGTTTGAAAAAAATAATATTCCAAAAGAGCATTATGAAACCGTGATTTCCAATAAAAATATAACCGTTCTTTGGAATTATATCGATGCCGGAAATGCCACCATAGGCATTATCAATCAACTGAATCCAGAACAGTTCAATTTGTCTCAATATGCTTTGTCGATTCAGGGAAAATCGTTTTTCAAACGAATGGTTTTACTCGTTAAAAACATTATTTTTCATTATGATAACGACGAGCATCGTGTTCGAAATTACATTGACACGTTAACTTATACAAAGGCATTACTGCAAAAGAAAAAGGTAACTGCTATTTTTAAATTGATTAAGAATGTAATACCAGTCGTTTTAATCTCATTACGGGTTTTCTTTACTTGGAATAAAGCCAAAAAAACAACTTATAAAGTAGCTCAATACAGTCCGATTTTCTTCAAACACAAGATACATGAAAAAGAGTTTTATGTATTCCAAACCATAGAAATGGTCGATTTTATTAAGGCATTATCGCAACAAAATATTGATAGTTTGATAGACGAATCTGGTTTGTTTATTGCGCATACCTATTTTTCGGTCAACATGAAACATTATGCTGGAAAATTAATCAATACCGATGGTTCCTTAAATGCAAAGGTGGTTCAAAACTTCGATTATTTATCTCAAAGAATACAGCAAAAAGCCATTTGGAATCCTACGTTATCTCAATTATTGGAAGTTTATAAAAATTACCAAAACACCCTTTTTGATATTGATGAAAAAGGTACTATTTTTATAAAAAATAATTTCAATATTCCTTCGAGGAACGTAACATGATACAACCTTTTTTTACAAAAGAGCCAAAATGGTTAGACCGATGGGATACTTACTTGCAACAAACAGCCCAAGGTTCTTATATTCTATTGTCCGATTGGGTGAAATCGTATGCTTCTTACGGATTTGATAACGAATTATGTCTTTTTGTAAAAAATGACACTATTGTTGGCGGTTTTAACGCAGTAGTGGCCAAAGTAGCTTTTTTTAAATTTTATATTGTTCCCTACGGTCCAATAGCAACAGATAATGATTCTGCAATTTTGGATGTTTTAGTAGCCAAAGTGGCTCAAAGAGCTGCTGAAATCAAAGCTTGTTATTGCCAAATAAACCTCCCTTTTTTAAGTGATGAAACTGATATTTCTGCATTGCAAGATTTCCAATCGGGTCAATTGTTTAAGTATGTTTTTGCTCTTAACGGACTGAATTGGATTGATTTAAAGAACTATTCTGAATCAGAAGCACTTCTTTTAGACTTTAAATCGTCGGTGCGTCGCGATATCAGAAGTTCGATTAGAAAAGGACTTTCGGTTGCCTTTTTATCAGATGAAAATGAGATTAAAAAGGCTTATGATTTGTGTGTTGCCAATGCTTCCGAAAGAAATTATGCCATTCGAGATTGGAAAGATGTTCAAGAATCGATATTGAATTTAATCGAAAAAAACTATGCAAAATTCATCGTCGCCTATAAAGATGGCGAAATGAAAGGTGCTATTTTTATTGTAAAAGCTGGAAATTATTACAATTACCTTTTTGGAGGCACCAAAAAAGAAAAACCCGATTTGTTAGTAGGACATTTTTTGCAATGGGAAGCACTAAAATTATCGTTAGAAGAGCACTGCATAGGCTATAATATTTCGCTTGGTGGTTCGCAAGGTGTTGTAGCATTTAAAAACAGTTTCAATGCTACTGAGGTTTTATTTCAAAATTCTAAACATTATAAAGTAATAAATTCCTTTTTGTTTTCTTTTTTTCTTTACTTTGAAAAATATATTAAACCTTATAAAAAAACGATAGCCAAAGTACTATCGTATTTGAAAAAATAAATCCGAATGGAACTCGATAATAAAGATTTTTGGGAAAAAAGTACGGTAGTCGTTTCGCAAGACAAAAAGAAAAAATCGTCTGATTTTGAGTTTTTTATGTTTCAAAAAGCCAAACAATTGTATCAAAACTTTGGCACAATTCAAAACATAAAAATTTTTGGTTGCGGCACCGGTAGAGAAATCGAATCGATAGCCGAATATTTCAATCCAACCCAAATGGTAGCGAGTGACATTGCCGAAAACATGATTGTGAAGTGCAATGAGAATTTGAAAATTTGGAATCTCGATTCGATTACCGAAACACTTACCATCGATGCTAAAGAATACAATAAAGTAGTTGATGCTTTTGAATTGATTACCATTCTCAACAGTATGATGACTTACGTAATTGACCGAAATGATCGCATCACGATTTTTAAAAATGCCAATCAAATATTAAAACCCAACGGCGTTGTTATTGGAACAGTTCACAATCAAGAAGGCACTTTTTTAAAAACTGCTTTTTTTAGATTGAGAAATTTGTTGTCGTTTTATTATGGTGATAGAGCTGGAATTAGAAGCACTGGTTTTCATGGTTTTAAATTGAAAGCCTATTATTATACCAAAAAAGAGTTGCAGAAAGATATCGAAACAGCTGGTTTTAAGAACATTGAAATTTACTCTTTAGAAGAATACTATGCCATGCAAAACATCAAATACGATCGATCCAAAGGGTATAATAATTTAATTTTTATTGCTCAGAAATAATACGTTTTACGTGATATGAAAATAATGTTACTCGTGCCAGATGGTGTTGCCGTTAGAAATTACATTTATTCTGACTTTGTTGAAGAACTTATAAAAAATGGGTTTGAAGTGGTGTTGTACCATCAAATTCCCGATGCTGCTATAGACGAAATTAAGAAAGTTAAAGGTTCTATTTTGTCAGATATTGTAAAAATTCCAGAATTTAAAGAGCATTTTTTCGGACGCATACTTAAAGAAAGCATTGTGTATGCACGGTTGTTGCAAAATAAAACAAAGCTTAAAAACGATACTATATTACAATTTTGGAACAGAAATCAAAAAGGATTTAAACGATTAACGTTATTGCGTATTTCTGAGTTTTTTGGGAGTTTCTTATCAAAATCATACCCATCGATTTTAAAATTTGAGGCAATTTATGATAAAAATGTGTTGCAAAATTCGGTTACAGCCTTAATCGAAAAAGATTTGCAAAAAATCCAACCCGATTATATTTTAAATTTGCATCAAAGAGCGGTGATTAGTGCGCCCATCATCAATGTAGCCAAGCAACTTTCTATTCCAACTGGAACGGTTATTTTTTCTTGGGACAACATTCCGAAAGCACGATTGGTTTCCAAATATGATCATTATTTTGTATGGTCTGATTTGATGAAGAATGAATTGCATTTACTGTATCCAGAAATTAGTTCGAATCAAGTATTTGTCACTGGTACACCACAATTTGAGTTTTATTTTAAACCACATTTTTTAAAATCTAAGGCTGATTTTTTTGCAAAATTCGGATTGGATTTGCATAAAAAAACCATTTGTTTTTCGTCTAATGATACGTCTTCTCCTTATGAGCAACATTATTTTGAAGATTTGTGTGAAGAGCTAATGAAAATAGAGGAAATCGAACGTCCACAAGTTCTTTTCAGAAAATGTCCAGTAGATAAAACCAATCGATTTGATGCTGTTTTACAAAAATATAAAGAATTAATCATTTCCATAGAACCCGATTGGCGCATGCCAAATGGCGACAACTCGTTTGTGTATATTTATCCGAGTTACGACGATTATGAATTGTTAGCCAATACGGTTTTGCATAGTGATGTAGTTGTTAATTTAGGTAGCACCATGGCACATGACTTTGCCGTATTTAATAAACCGTGTTTGTATTTGAATTACGATCCAGTTGCTAATTCTACTTTTAAAGTGAATGAAGTATATCAATTTCAACATTTTAGAAGTATGAACGATTTAGATGCTGTAGGATGGATTAATTCCAAATCAGATTTTATTTCGAAAATTCAAGCTGCATTAAGTAATCCGGATAGTATTGGAAAAGATCGATTGCAATGGATGCAACGCATTGTAAAATATCCGTTGCAAGAAAATAGTGCCAACTTAGCCCAAGAAATTAAACGATGCACATCTGTATAATCACACACGAATATCCCAAACCGGGTTTTGCTCATGGTGGCATTGGTAGTTTTCTTAAAACCTTAGCTCCCAAAATGGTTGCTAATGGTGTAAAAGTGACCATTGTGGGGTTGAGTTATGATTATAAGTATGATTATCAAGAAGACCAAGGCGTTATCATTTATCGATTGGCTTATAAAAATGTAAAACATTTAGGTTGGTATTATGGTGTTAGAGCCATCAGTAAAAAAATAGCCGAAATTCACAAAGAGCAACCTATTGATATTGTTGAAGCCAGCGAACTTGGTTTGGCTTTTTTGGATAAGATAAAAGGCATAAAATACATCATTAGATTGCATGGTGGTCATCATTTTTTTGCAGAATCTGAAAATCGAAAAATCAACTGGTGGAAAGGATTTCAAGAAAAATTATCGTTTGAAAATGCCGATGGTTTTATAGCCATCTCCAACTATGTAAAATCACATACCGAAAAATATTTAAGTTTTCATAATAAACCAGTGGCCTACATCAGTAATTTGATTGATACCGATTTTTTTTCACCACGAAATAATCCAATAAACCCTTATAGTATTGTGTTTATGGGAAGTGTTTGTGAGAAAAAAGGCGTGCGTCAATTGGTTCAAGCTTTTCCAATGGTGAGAGAACAATTTCCGCAAGCTACCTTAGAATTGTATGGAAGAGAATGGTTTTTTCCGGATGGTACATCATATACCAATTTTCTACAGAATGAAGTGATTAGTAAGTTGGACAGCCATGTTGCAGCTGCTATTCATTTTCACGGACAAGTAAATTATGAGGACGTTCCAGAAAAATATGCTAAGGCACATGTATGCGTATTTCCTTCGCACATGGAAACTCAAGGATTGGTGGCTCCAGAAGCAATGGCGATGCAAAAAACGGTTGTGTTTACCAATAAAGGACCAGGTCCAGAAGCCATTACTCCGTATGAAACAGGTTTGCTTTGTGACCCTTTAGACCCGAAAGATATTGCCGAAAAAATTATTTGGGTATTTTCTAATCCAGAGCAATCTGAGGTAATGGCATCCAATGCGCGTCAATTTGTTTTAGAGAAATACAGTGCAGCTGTGATTGTTCAAAAAAATATAGCCTTCTTTACTACTTTAACTAATTCTAACTAAGAGCGTGAATTTTCTAATTGTAACCCATGTCGTACATACTCAGAAAGGCAATGATTATTTTGCTTATTCTCCCTATGTGAATGAGATGAACATTTGGTTGAAGTATGTCGATAAGGTAACAATTATAGCGCCTTTAAAAGCAGTTGAAATGGATGCTATTTATCAAAAATACCATCATCCGAATATTCATTTTATTACCGTACCCGAGTTTTCTTTTATCAATAAAACTGAAATGATAAAAGCTGTTTTTGTGATGCCTTACATCTTTTTGAAACTGTTTTGGGCGATGCTTTTTGCTCATCATATTCATTTGCGTTGTCCAGGAAATATGGGACTCTTAGGAAGCTTTGTGCAACTTTTTTTTCCTTGGAAAAAGAAAAGCGCCAAGTATGCCGGAAATTGGGATGCTAATTCAAAGCAACCCTTGAGCTATAGAATGCAAAAGAAGATTTTAAGTAGCACTTTTTTAACACATCGAATCAAAGTCTTAGTGTATGGCGAATGGAAAAATCAAAGTAAAAATATAAAGTCTTTTTTTACAGCTACTTATTTTGATTCGGAAATTAAAGAAGTTCCAAACAAAGATTTAAATGGTAAAATAAAATTTATCTTTGTAGGCACTTTGTCAGAAGGGAAAAGACCACATTATGCCATACAATTAGTAGAAGAGTTGAAGAAACTAGGTTTTGAGGTAACGCTTTCACTTTATGGAAGTGGTAGTGAACAGAAAACCCTTGAAAGGCTTATAGAAGAAAATGGATTAAGTTCGTATGTTTTTTTAAAAGGCAATACCGACAGAGCTTCCATGATTACAATCTATCAAGAGGCACATTTTATGATATTGCCTTCTAAAAGTGAAGGTTGGCCAAAAGTAGTTGCCGAAGCCATGTTTTGGGGATGTTTGCCTATTGCTACTCAAGTATCTTGCGTTCCTACTATGCTTGATTTTGGTAAAAGAGGCATTTTGTTGACCGAAAAAAAGGAAGAAGATGTAAAATTAGTAGAAGCTGTTATATTGAATCTGACAGCTTATCATAACAAAATTGATGCAGGAATGAGTTGGTCTCGTAACTTTACCATCGATAAATTTGAAAGCGAAATACAAACAATAATACGTTCATGAGAATAATTCAAATAATTGATTCACTTGATATTGGTGGAGCCGAGAAAATGGCAGTTAGTTTTGCAAATTCTTTGGCAACTAGAATGGAGTTCTCAGGATTGGTAGTCACTAGAAAAGAGGGCAGTTTAAAGTCAGAAATCAAAGAAGGAGTTAATTATCTTTTTTTAAAAAGAAAACATCGATTTGATTTTATGGCAGTTTTACGACTGAGAAAATATTGTAAGCAAAATGATATTAGAACAGTTCAAGCCCATTCTAGCTCTTTTTTTATAGCTTGTATGGTTAAGCTACTTTATCCGAAAATTAAGATTTTGTGGCACGATCATAACGGAATTGGTATTATACCCAAACGAGAAGGAGCTGTTTATTTGCAATTTTTCTCCTTTTTTTTTAAAGGAGTTATATCAGTAAACACCCAATTAGAAGAATGGTCTAGAAGAAAGTTGTTTTGTAAAAATGTAATTTATTTGCAAAATTATGTTGTAGTAGAAAAAGACTATCCCAAAGAAACAATTTTGAAAGGTCAAGAAGGCAGAAGGGTTTTGTATTTGGCTAATTTAAGGCATCAAAAAAATCATTTTTTATTGATTGAAGCCATTAAAAAAGTTCATTCTAATTTTCCGGATTGGACGTTTCATTTAGTTGGAAATGATTTAAATGATAGCTATTCTAAAGATGTTAAAAGTAAAATAAAGGGCTATGGTTTAGATTCGGTTGTTTTTATTTACGGCTCGAAGCAAGATGTTTTTAACATCATATGTCAATCGGATATTGGAGTTTTTACTTCCAATTCTGAAGGTTTACCAGTTGCTTTATTAGAATATGGAATAAATAAAAAGCCTGTCGTTTCCACCAATGTTGGTCAAATTCCGTTCATTGTAGAACACAATAAGTGTGGATTTATTTCTGAAGTTAAGGATGTTGAGGCTTTCAGTGAAAATTTAAGTAAGTTACTTTCAGATGAGGAGTTAAGAAAAGAGTTTGGAGCAGCCATTTATCAGGTTGTTTGGGAAAATTATTCAGAAGAAGTTGTACTGAACAAATATATTTCTTGGATTAAAGAAATTAAGAATATAAAAATACATTCTTTAAATGCAGAATAAAGATAAAAATTATTTGTTTTTAATTCTACTCCATGTTTTAATTGGAGTATTAATTTATTTATTGCCTTTTCTAGCAAAGATATATGGCTATGCTATCTTGTTTATAGGTCTTATTGTGATGATAAAAAGCCAAAATAAGAATAACGAAGCTTTGTATATATGTGCTTATATAGTTGGTTGTGAAGTTTTTTTGAGGATGACAAATGGTAGTCCTAATCATGAATTTGCAAAATATTCCATTTGTTTTTTCTTATTCATTAGTATTATATATTCTGGATTTTCAAAATTAGCGATACCCTACTGGGCGTTTCTCATACTTTTGATACCCTCAGTTATTATCGCAAACGAAACTATTTCTTTTGATGTTGAACTTAGAAAGAAACTCGTTTTTAATCTTTCAGGCCCTGTTTCTTTAGGGATTGCCTCAATTTGTGTTTTCGGAAAAAGGATGACTGTTTCGGAAGTAGGTAATTTATTGTTATTCATTGGTTTGCCAATAATAGCTATGGCGACTTATGTATATTTATTTACACCTGATTTAAAATCTGTTTTGAGAGGTACAGAGTCAAATTTTGATTTGTCGGGTGGTTTTGGTCCCAATCAAGTATCTACTATTTTTGGTCTTGGAACATTTGTTTTCTTTACAAGAATTATTCTGTTTTCAAGGACAAAAATGATTTTTTTTCTTAATTTAATGATTGCTTTTTATATCAGTTACAGAGGATTTTTAACTTTTTCAAGAGGAGGAATGCTCACCGGTATGACTATGATTGTGGTGTTTTTATTTTTTTTATATATATACTTAAAAAAGCGAACTCGAGCTAAACTAAATTATTTGATAATAGTTTTGAGTATTGTTATGGGTATTGCTTGGTTGTATACTTCTTTTCAAACTGATGGGTTGATAAACAAACGATATGCTGGTAAAAATGCACAGGGAATTGAAAAGGCTGATAAATTATCAGGTAGAGTAGAGTTGGCAGAAGACGAAATTCAAATGTTTTTAGATCATCCTTTTTTTGGAATTGGAGCAGGTAAGGGTACGGAAATTCGTTCTGAAAAAAATGGATTTCTTACTGCATCCCATGATGAGATTACGAGAATGTTAGCCGAGCATGGATCTTTAGGTATTTTAGGACTTTTAATTTTATTTTTGACACCTTTATTTTTCTTTATGGGTAATAAAGAAAATATATTTTTGTTTTGCTTTTTAATTTTTTGGTTAATGACCATTAATCATGCAGCCATGCGAACAGCTTCTCCGTCATTTATTTATGCCTTATCACTATTAAAAATAACTTTTGATGAAGAAGAGAATTCTGTACCTAGGAAACAAGTTGTCTAAGCACGGAAATACAACCACTGTTATTGAAACTTTAGGCGCTTCTTTGACTCAAGAAGGGTATGCAGTTGTTTATGCTTCAGATAAAAAGAATCAGTTATTACGTCTTTTGGACATGATTTTTACGACCATAAAATATGTCTCCAAAGTCGATTTTGTGTTAATTGATACTTACAGTACGGTAAGTTTTAATTACGCTTTAATTACCAGTCAAATTTGCCGTTTTTTTAATAAAAAATACATTCCAATTTTGCATGGTGGCAATCTGCCCAATCGTTTAGAAAGAAATCCGTATTTATGCCGATTGGTTTTTAAAAATGCTCATGTTAATGTAGCACCATCGCACTATTTATTAAATGCTTTTTCTAACCATGGCTACCGTAATCTTGTTTTTATACCGAATACCATCGAAATTGACAAATATTCATTTCATGCTCGTGATTTTGAAACTCCAAAATTGTTGTGGGTACGTTCTTTTGCTTCAATATACAATCCGATGATGGCCATTGAGGTAGCTTCAAAAATACAAAAGCATTATCCTGAAAGTATTCTTTGTATGGTTGGACCCGATAAAGAAAATTTAGTAGAACAATGTCAGCACTATGCCAATTCGTTACATACAAACGTGCTGTTTACAGGTAAACTTTCAAAAGAACAATGGATTGAATTATCAAAAGAATATAATGTTTTTATCAATACGACTCATTTTGATAATACGCCAGTAAGTGTGATAGAAGCTATGGCTTTGGGTTTACCTATTGTATCGACCAATGTTGGTGGGATTCCTTATTTGTTGAACGACACTTCAGACGCTTTATTGGTTTCAGATGGTGATTCCGAACAGATGTTTGTTGCTATTGAACGCTTATTTAAAGATAGCACATTAAGAAATGCTTTGATTTTAAATGCCAGAACTAAAGCTGAAAGTTTCGATTGGAAACAAGTAAGACAAAAATGGTTTGAAATATTAAATTAGACTATTATCATGAGTGATATTTTAGTAACTTGCGAGACCAAAATAATCATTGATTAATGCAAAGTAACAAGAAAATACATTTTGAAGTCTCAGAAAGAAAAATTCTTCTGAAGGTTTTTGATGTGATTTTTGTGCTAATTTCTTTGTATGTAGTGAGTTATGTGTTTAGTTTTAGATACTTTACTTTTTCAACTACCAATTATTATTGGACCATAGTTTTAGCTATTTATCTTCATGTTTTTGGTTCCGTTTTTGAAATGTATAATTTGCAGGTAGCCAGCAACCAATTTCAAATCATAAAAAGTATCATTCTAACCACTTCTACAACGGTTTTAATTTATCTTTTAACACCAATTTATACTCCGGTTTTACCTTCCAATAGACTTCAAATTATCTTTTTCTTTTTAGCTATATTTTTATCGCTTTTGATGTGGAGAATTTTTTATGTTAAATTTCTAGCTTCGCATCGATTTGTTAAAAATGCCATATTAGTTTGTGATCAAGAACAATTAAAAGAACTAGTTTTCGCTCTCGAAAATGCTGATCCTCATTACAAAATCATCGGTTTTGTCAATTCTGATGGTGATGCAGATTTAAAAGTCAAATTCGGTTCTGTGAAAAACATAAAGCCTAATGATTTGGAACATTTTGTTAGAAAAAAATCCATTTCAGAAATTGTTATTGCTTCTCAAAAAACAGAAGGTATTACTGTGGCTTTGTACAATCAATTGATTCATCTTTTGGAAAACGGATTTATCATTAGAGAGTATACACAAGTTTATGAAACTATCACCCAGCGTATTCCTGTGCAATATGTTTCTAGAGATTTCTACCGCTACTTTCCTTTCAGTAGAAGTAATCAAAATCATTTGTATCTTTTAGCGACTCGAATTGCAGAAATACTATTTTCTTTAATTGGTTTGTCTGTTGGTTTGGTGTTTTTTCCAATCATTTTTATTGGCAATTTAATTGGAAATAGAGGTCCGTTGTTTTACACTCAAGAGCGCGTTGGTAAAAATGGAGCGGTATTTAAAATCTACAAATATCGAACTATGGTTAAAAATGCCGAAGCCAATGGAGCGGTATTTACAACCATCAATGACTCAAGAATAACACCTTTTGGAAAGTTTTTAAGAAAAACACGTTTAGACGAATTTCCTCAGTTTATTAATATTTTAAATGGCGATATGGCTATTATTGGGCCACGACCAGAACGACCAGTTTTTGTTAATGAAATTGCAGAAGTAATGCCGTTTTATGAAACGCGTCACGTTATTAAACCCGGACTTACAGGTTGGGCACAAGTGAATTATGCCTATGGAGATTCTATTGATGATAGCTTGATGAAATTACAATACGACTTATATTACATCAAACATCGAAGTATTTTTTTAGATATCAATATCATCATCAAAACCTTCAGTACGGTATTGTTTTATAGAGGACAATAAAATTTTAAACACTTTCCTTTTTACTTTTCAAGAGCAATCTTAGTACCATGTAGGCGTTGGTTACAATAAAAGGTAACATCAGTAAAAAATGTGGTTTAGTTACCATTACTATTACATATACTCCGATACATGCTGCTGAAACTATAAGTGTTTTTCTAAATGCATTGTTTTTTAAGAAAGGCACTATCAAAAACAACGGATTGAATAGTAAAGCGTTGTAATTCCATAATACTTCTTTATGTAACGAATACAATCCTACTAAAGAAAGAAATAATCCAAGCAATCCAGAAAGAAATAAATAGCTTAAAAAAATTGGTTTTTTGTTACTTAAAACGAGTAGTGTCAATAGTAGCGAAATAAAATAAATGCTGTTTACAAACGAAAATTCAGATTCTAATTCTGCTCCTTTTACAATAGTTTTAGTTTTGTTTACTATTGGTTTTCCATCAATTTTGGCTTGATTTAAACTGTGCATTAATTCGACTGGAAGAAATAGTTTTACTGCTTTTTGGTCTGTTTTTGCTCCAAAAATAATATTGATTCCTAATTTGTAATAAAAATGATTTTCAAAGTAAGGATACAATAATTCTCGATAAGAAATTGTTTGGTCGTCTACTTTATGGATGATTTCTTTACCTACTATTTTATTGATTTTTTCAACTACCATAGTAGTGCAATTTCGGTCTATAAATTTATAGGTGTAATAGCGCTCATCAGAATACAATGAGGCATTTAATTCGTCAAAAAGTTCTTGTTTTTTAATTTGTGGCAAACTCAAGGTTTGTTCAATTACTTCTCTATTTTCGCTTTGGTATTCAAAAATAAAGTCTTCATACGAACTCGCATTCATGAAATACTGTAAATCGCCTTTTACAAATTTGAAATAAAAATTACTCGTTCTAAAATCGAAAGCACCATAATTGTAAACTACATCTAAATTATTGATGGAATCTTTAATTCGAATGGCGGTGTGCCCAAAAGTGGTGTATAATTCGTTTCCTCTACCGCACGTGAAGATGCTAACGGAAGCTTCTGGTGATAGTGTTTGATTTTGTGAAAAACTAATGGAATAAATTAAGCAGAATAAAATAGGTAGTAATTTTTTTATCATAATGCTATTATCTGAAAATACTCAAATCTACTTTTAACGAAAATATGTTGGAATATAAGGCGGCACTTTGGTTCCCTAAATCGGTTAACGCGTAATCAATTTGAATGCCTTTGTATTTAAAACCGAGTCCGATATTGGGTTGGAATCCAATTCTTTTGGTATTGTCTATTTGTGTTACATTTTGAAAATTTCCGACACCAGCTCTTAAAAAAACTAAATCGGTGTAGCCATATTCAAAACCGATTGCAGGATCGATGCTTACTACATCTGTTGCAAAAATATCGTTGGTTTTGGTAAATTGCATGTTCAGATTTCCAGAAGCCAACAGACTGGTTTCGTTGTGGAATTCAAACTTTTTGGAGATTCCAAATTGTGCTTTTGGCATTGTGATTTCGGTACTTTCGGGTAATTCTTGATTTTGACCAGAAATAGCACCTTTAATTTTATTGTATTCTTCTTCGTTAATGCTCCAAACGTTGTAAGTAGTAGTGATATCGCGCAACATCAATCCAAATTTCCAATCGTTTCTTTCAAATTGTAATCCGACATCAAACCCAAACCCCCACGAATTAGCAAACGTCCCAATAACGCGTCTGATGACTTTGGCATTTACACCATATTGAAAACCAGGAAGTTTTAGTTTTCGGGCATACGAAAGCGTTAATCCATAATCTGCAGTAGAAAATTTACTAATTCTATTGTAATCAATGTTTCCGCTGGCATCAATCAATTGTGTGGTGTTCAAAATATCGTCTACACCAAATCGGATTAACGAAATTCCCCAAGCACTTTCATTGTCAATTGGTTTGGCGTAAGCCGCATAATCGTATTGAGCAATATTGGCAAAATAACTGGCATGCATTACCGCCACTTGTCCGTCTTCTAGTCCAAGTATTCCAGCCGGATTCCAATAAACAGCGTTTACATCGTTGGTATGAGCCACCGCTGCATTAGACATACCGAGTGCTGCGGCATCTACACCAATATTCATGAACTCATTAGAATATTTTCTAACGGCCTGACTATAAGTAGTAATGTAGCTTAGTAATAGAGTTAAGTAGATGAATTTCTTCAAAGCAATTTATTTTTTCAAAAATAGAAATTTTTATTGAGCTTATTCAATTAAAATCTCTAATTACAAACGTAGCTTTGTATAAACTTATTGTACTACATTTGTAGCTTGAAAAAATAAAAAGCATGAACATTAAAAAACACCTTCCTAATTTCCTGACGCTACTCAATTTATTTTGTGGTTGTATTGCACTAGTTTTTGCAGCCGATTTGAAGTTTGATACCGCCTTTTATTTTGTGTGTTTAGGGATATTCTTCGATTTTTTTGATGGCTTTTTTGCTCGAAAGTTTGGTGTTTCTGGGCCTTTAGGTGTGCAGTTAGATTCGTTGGCCGATATGGTTACAAGTGGTGTTGCTCCTGGTTTTGTGATGTATAAAATGATGTTGCAAAACAATGTTGGAGGTTGTGAATATGTACCTTATTTAGGATTTATCATTACACTTGGTGCATGTTATCGTTTGGCTAATTTTAATATCGATACGCGTCAATCGGATTCTTTTATTGGATTGCCAACTCCAGCCAATACCTTGTTTATCATGAGTTTGCCTTTAGTTGTGGTAGAATGTCATTTTTTAATTTTAAGTGAACTTTTAAGCATTACTTGGGTTTTATTAGCTATAACTCTGTTGAGCGCTTATGTTATGAATGCTGAGATTCCGTTGTTTTCTCTTAAAATTAAGAATTTTAGTTTTCAAAAATATAAACTGCAAATTGGATTTTTAGCAGCCTCAATCCTTATGATGGTAACGTTGCAATATCTTTCTATTCCGTTGATCATTTTTACGTATGTTTTATTATCCGTTTTCAATAATATGTCGGCTAAAAAAGAGTTATAATAAGTAACATTCATTGGTGCTTTTATGGCTAAAAGAACTACTAGAAAACCGCCTGTTCGTAAAAAATCCGTTAAGAAAAAGAAATCCTTTTTTTCGACAAAAGTTGTTGCTACTCTATTTTTAATAGCAATTTTAATCTTTGGAACGTATCATTATCGCAATGCGTTGTTGTATTATTTTAGTTTCAAAACGGATAAGGTTTTAAAAGAAGATAAGGTCGCTCAAGCTCGAATATTTCAGATTCTAAAAGCACATAAAGAGTTGACTTTCGGATTTGATGTATCACAATTTCAAGGTGACATCCAATGGGAAGCCATCGATTCGGTAGAACATAAATTTCCGTTGCAATTTGTTTTCATCAGAGCCACCGCTGGAAATGACAAAGCCGATACTCGATTTAACGAGAATTGGGCTGAAGCCAAGAAACATCATTTTATTCGAGGTGCTTATCATTACTATCGTCCCAACGAAAACTCGGTGGAACAAGCCGATAATTTCATCAAATTGGTTAAATTGTCTAAAGGCGATTTACCTCCAGTTTTAGACATAGAAAAATTACCCGAAAATCAATCAATTGATAGTTTGAAAGTAGGATTGAAACGTTGGCTGAAGCGAGTAAACGACCATTATAAAGTGCGCCCAATAATTTACACAGGTGAGAAATATTACACTGATTTTTTGAAAAAAGATTTTCCAGAATATACTTTTTGGGTGGCCAATTATAATTTTTTTGTAGAAAACATCAAAGACGATTGGTTGTTTTGGCAGTTTACAGAAAAAGCAAGAATCAATGGTGTTGATGAACGAGTTGACCTTAATATTTATAATGGAACGCCCAAAATGTTGCAGTATTTGACGCTTTCTAATTAATGATTTTTGTTAATCATGTTCACTACAAAAAGGAAAAATAACAACACTATTAAAAAGGCCAAGATTGACTTTGGGTTGGCAAAGTTGATTGTCCAGCCCATCCACGGAATTCTTTTAGGTGGAAAAATACGTTTATCTTCTTTGTTGTAATAAAAAACACCCCATTTCCAATTTTTGGGATCTTTACTCCATTGGTCTTGTGTTTCTTGAGAAGGTTTCATACCAACTAAAATTCAAGTTTCTTTTTACGAAGTTCAAAATTTTGTCCTAAATATACTTTTCGAACCATTTCATCGGCAGCCAATTCTTCAGGAACACCGGCTTTTAAGATGCCACCTTCAAACATTAGATAGGTTTTGTCGGTAATGGCTAAGGTTTCTTGTACGTTGTGGTCTGTAATTAAAATACCGATATTTTTATTTTTTAATTGTGCTACAATGCGTTGAATATCTTCTACCGCAACAGGGTCGACTCCAGCAAATGGCTCATCCAACAGAATGAACTTAGGATCGGTTGCTAAACAACGTGCAATTTCAGTTCTTCTACGTTCACCACCCGAAAGCAAATCACCTCTGTTGGTTCTAATATGTTGCAAACTGAATTCATCAATCAAACTTTCCATTTTGGCTTCTTGTTCTGCTTTAGAAAGATTGGTCAATTGCAATACGCTTAAAATATTGTCTTCAATACTCAACTTTCTAAATACCGATGCTTCTTGCGCCAAATATCCAATTCCGTTTTGAGCACGTTTGTACATTGGAAATTCGGTAATATTCATATCATCTAAATAAATATTTCCAGAATTGGGCTTAACCAAACCTACAATCATGTAGAAAGAAGTTGTTTTTCCGGCACCATTCGGACCAAGAAGTCCAACAATTTCTCCTTGATTTACTTCAACAGAAATTCCTTTTACGACACTTCTTCCTTTGTAGGTTTTGACTAAATTTTCGGCTCTTAATTTCATATCTAGTATATCAGATTTTTAGAGAGTTAGATTTTTAAACAAAGTAACGAATAAACAAATAACCCAATCTACCATTTAACAATTATTTAGTTTCTTCTAGGGCTTCCCAAAATTCGTAGGCTCTTCTCAAATGCGGAATGACAATGGTTCCGCCTACTAAAGTAGCAATTCCCATGGCTTCCATCATTTCTTCTTTGGTGATGCCTTCTTTGTAAGAGGTTTCCAAATGATATTTGATACAATCATCGCAACGTAAAACGGTAGAAGCCACCAATCCGAGAAGTTCTTTCGTTTTTACATCCAAAGCACCTTCTGCATAAGCATTGGTGTCTAGGTTAAAAATGCGTTTTACAATTTTGTTGTTGTCCGCCAATAACTTTTCGTTCATTTTAGAACGGTATTCATTAAATTCTTTAACTGGATTGTTCATCTTTTATTCTTTTTTTAGCAACCGCAGCTGCAATAATAATACTTACTTCATACAATAGTAACAATGGAATAGCAACGATTACCTGACTCGGAATGTCTGGAGGTGTTACTATAGCTGCAATAGTCAGGTTGATTATGATAGCAAATTTTCTGTATTTTTTTAGAAATTCTGGTGAAACCAATCCTAATTTGGCTAAGAAATAGATGATGATAGGCATTTCAAAAACCAAGCCGCTTCCTACCAAGGATGTTTTTACCATGCTTACGTAGGAGTCGACCGTAAATTGATTTACGACGGTATTACTTACATTAAAGGTGCCAAAAAAGTTGATTGACAAGGGAAGTACCACAAAGTAACCAAAGAGTACTCCAATAAAGAAAAGTATGGATGAAACGATGATGAAAGCACCTGCATGCTTGCGTTCCTTTTCGTATAATGCTGGACTAATAAATCCCCAGATTAACCATAAAATGTAAGGGAAACTTAAAATAAATCCAGCGGTAAAAAGAGTCCAAATGTACATTGAAAACTGTCCGCCAACCTCTGTATTTTGGATGATGAATTGGAATTTTGTAGCACAAGCATAGGTGTCGTCTACTCCAAAAAAATGAGTTACCTCACAAAAAAAACGATAGGTTATAAAGGTCGGGTCTTTTGGGCCAAAAATGATGGTATCAAAAATAAAATCGTCTATAAAATAACAAGCACACGCCAAAATTAAAATGGCAGCGGTACCTCTAACCATTAACCATCTCAAATCTTCAAGATGATCCATAAAGGACATTTCCTTCATTTCTTTCTTCGCCATTATACTATTCCTTCTTTTAAAATATCATGTAAATGAATCACTCCTTTATACTCTCCTTGATCTACTACAACCAACTGTGTAATCGAAAAATTTTCCATAATGTTCAAAGCATCCACCACCATATCGGTTGATTTGATTACTTTAGGATTAACGGTCATGATATCTTGAGCTGTTAAACCAGAAATGGTTTCGGTTTTGTTCAACATTCTTCGTATATCTCCGTCGGTTATGATTCCGACTACTTGGTTGTTTTCTACTACGGCTGTTACTCCAAGACGTTGTTCAGATATTGTGACGATAACATTTTTAATACTCGATTCTGGTCGAACTATTGGTTTGCGTGTCGCGTCTAAAATATCGGAAACACGCAGTAATAATTTTTTACCTAAAGCGCCACCAGGATGGTATTTAGCAAAGTCTTCGGCAGTAAAATTTCGCATTTCCATTAAGCAAACGGCAAGGGCATCTCCCATAGCCAATTGTGCCGTAGTGCTATTGGTTGGTGCTAAATTGTTGGGGCAAGCTTCACTTTCTACAAAAGTATTTAAAGTGTAATGCGCTTCTTTTCCTAAAAAAGAGGTTGTATTGCCTGTTATAGCTATGAGTTTGTTGCCAAACCTTTTTAACAAGGGTACTAAAACTTTTATTTCTGGACTGTTTCCGCTTTTAGAAATACAAATCACAATATCTCCATCTTGAACCATGCCTAAATCACCGTGAATGGCTTCTGAGGCATGTAAGAACATTGATGGCGTTCCAGTCGAATTCAGAGTGGCTACTATTTTTTGTGCTATGATGGCACTTTTTCCTATGCCTGTAACGATTAATCTTCCTTTGGAAACATAGATTAATTGAACAGTTTCTACAAAGCTATCGTCAATAAAATCAGTTAGTTTTGCTATCGATTGGCTTTCAGAAATTAGGGTCTTCTTAGCGGAAGCAATAATATTTTCTTTAGTTATCAAAATAGATTTGTTATAGATTTGTTATAAAATTTGTACGAATAAAAGAAAGTCGTATATTTATGGTTGCAAATTTATGTAAAAATACTATTAAGTAAGAATGAATTCAAACGAAATTGACATACACAAAGAATTAAAAAAATATTTTGGTTTCAACCAATTTAAAGGTTTGCAGGAGCAAGTTATTAAAAGCATTGTAGCGAAGAAGAATACATTTGTTATAATGCCAACAGGAGGAGGGAAATCGTTATGTTACCAATTGCCAGCTTTGATTCAAGAAGGTACTGCAATTGTGGTATCGCCTTTAATAGCTTTGATGAAAAATCAAGTGGATGCTATTAGAAGTTTGTCTTCTGAAAATGGTATTGCACACGTTTTAAACTCTTCTTTAACTAAAACCGAAATCAATCAAGTAAAAAAAGATATTACGTCAGGAATTACCAAATTACTTTATGTTGCTCCTGAATCATTAACCAAAGAAGAATATGTAGAATTTCTGCAAAGCGTGCCGATTTCATTTGTTGCTATAGATGAAGCGCATTGTATTTCAGAATGGGGTCACGATTTTAGACCGGAATACCGAAATTTAAGAACTATAATCAAGCAATTAGGCGATGTGCCAGTTATTGGTTTGACAGCCACTGCAACACCAAAAGTTCAAGAGGATATTCTTAAAAATTTAGACATGTCTGATGCTACTACATTTAAAGCATCGTTCAATCGCCCTAATTTGTTTTATGAAGTACGTACCAAAACTAAAAATATAGAAGCGGATATTATTCGATTTATCAAACAAAACAAAGGGAAATCGGGAATTATTTATTGTTTAAGCCGTAAAAAAGTTGAGGAAATTGCTCAAGTTTTACAAGTAAACGGAATCAGTGCGGTGCCTTATCATGCTGGTTTAGATGCTAAAACTCGTGCCAAACATCAAGATATGTTTTTGATGGAAGATGTTGATGTGGTGGTAGCAACCATCGCTTTTGGTATGGGAATAGACAAACCCGATGTTCGTTTTGTAATCCACCACGATATTCCAAAATCATTAGAAAGTTATTATCAAGAAACCGGTCGTGCTGGACGAGATGGAGGAGAAGGTCATTGTTTGGCATATTACTCTTATAAAGATGTAGAAAAATTAGAAAAATTCATGTCGGGTAAACCAGTTGCTGAACAAGAAATTGGGTTTGCTTTGTTGCAAGAAGTGGTTGCCTATGCAGAAACTTCAATGTCTAGACGCAAATTTTTACTGCATTATTTTGGAGAAGAATTTGACAGTGAACATGGAGAAGGTGCCGATATGGACGATAACGTTCGCAATCCAAAAGTGAAAGTTGAAGCCAAAGACAATGTGAAAAAATTGTTGGAAGTAGTTCGTGATACCAAACATTTATACAAATCTAAAGAAGTTGTATTTACCTTAATTGGTAGGGTAAATGCTACTATAAAAGCACATAGAACCGATACGCAAAGTTTCTTTGGTTGTGGTAAAGATCAAGAAGAACGCTATTGGATGGCATTGATTCGTCAAGTTTTGGTTGATGGATTGTTGACCAAAGATATTGAAACCTATGGAATTCTTAAATTGTCAGAGAAAGGACACGAATTTATTAAGAATCCAACTTCGTTCATGATGTCGGAAGACCACGAATACAATGAAGCCGAAGACGATGCTATTGTAACAGCGGCTAAATCTACAGGTACAGCCGATGAAGCATTGATGGCTATGTTGCGTGACTTGAGAAAAAAAGTAGCCAAAAAATTAGGAGTGCCACCTTTCGTTGTTTTTCAAGATCCTTCTTTGGAAGATATGGCGCTGAAATATCCAATTTCTATTGATGAGTTGACCAATATTCACGGTGTAGGAGAAGGAAAGGCAAAAAAATATGGTAAAGATTTTATCGAATTAATAAGCCGTTATGTAGAAGATAATGATATTATTAGACCAGATGATTTAGTAGTTAAATCTACCGGAGCTAACTCTGCCAATAAGTTATACATCATTCAAAATATTGATAGAAAGTTATCTTTAGAAGATATTGCTTCTGCCAAAGGGTTGACGATGGATGCTTTACTAAAAGAAATGGAGCAAATAGTCTATTCTGGTACAAAGCTGAATATAAAATATTGGATTGATGATTTACTCGATGAAGAACAGCAAGAAGAAATTCACGAGTATTTTATGGAATCGGAAACCGATAAAATAGAGGAAGCTCTTAAAGAATTTGATGGTGATTACGATATTGAAGAACTTCGATTGATGCGTATCAAATTTATCAGTGAAGTAGCCAATTAAATTGAAGTTACTCATTCTCATAAAATCCAAATTCTAAAATAGTATAATTTAGAATTTGGATTTTTTATTTACTCCAAATACAATTCACCTCGATGAGGTTTTAAGGCATCACGAACTTGTATCATGTTTTCATCGGTTACTACCATAAAGGCTATAGCATACATTTCGTTTAAAACTTCAAATCCGGTTATATTGATAGGAAGTTTTTCAATCGCTATATACTCTTTTAAATGAATTTCATGATGTTCGGCAGTTTTTGCAGCAGCTGGACCACGAAAATCCCAAATCATTTTTATTTTTCTCGACATTTTTTGGTTATCAAAGTTGTTGGAAGCAAAATTACAATAACAATTTTCAAATTACTATTTTTGCCAAAAATCATTTTATGCCTCGCGAAATTCAAACACAAGTCACACCTGAAGTTGCTCACAATGAATCGTTGCTCAACGAGCATGTTGCCAAGCTGTTTCATGTTTCTGTCAAAGAAATTCAAAAGGTTGTTGTGTTAAAACGCTCTATCGATGCACGTCAAAAAGCTATCAAATTCAATATTAAAGGATTGGTTTTTTTTAATGGAGAAACATTTGTTCCGCATAAAATAGAACTTCCCGATTATCATAATGTTTCTAACAGCCAAGAAGTAATTATTGTAGGCGCTGGTCCGGCTGGACTTTTTGCAGCACTTCAACTTATTGAGTTGGGTTTAAAACCGATAGTTATCGAACGTGGCAAAGATGTTCGTGGACGTCGTCGCGATTTAAAAGCTATCAATGTAGAACATATTGTAAACGAAGATTCCAATTATTGCTTTGGGGAAGGTGGCGCTGGAACCTATTCGGATGGGAAATTGTATACGCGTTCCAAAAAACGTGGTGATGTCGACAGAATCCTTCAGTTATTAGTAGGTTTTGGAGCTTCGCCAGAAATTTTAGTAGAAGCTCATCCACACATAGGAACCAATAAATTACCTCAAATTATTCAAGATATTCGTGAAAAAATTATTGCTTGCGGCGGTAAAGTTTTATTTGAAACGCGCGTAACCGATTTTATCATAAAAAATAACGAAATACAAGGAGTTACCACACAAAATGGGGCTACTATTTCGGCTAATAAAGTCATTCTAGCCACAGGACATTCGGCTCGTGATATTTTTGAATTGTTGGACAGAAAAAAAATACTCATAGAAGCCAAGCCTTTTGCGTTGGGAGTTCGCGCAGAGCATCCACAACAATTGATTGATCAAATTCAATATTCGTGCGATTTTAGAGGCGATTATTTGCCACCAGCACCGTATTCTATCGTGAAACAAGTCAATGGTCGTGGTATGTATTCTTTTTGTATGTGTCCGGGTGGAGTTATTGCGCCCTGTGCTACCAGTCCGGGTGAAGTGGTGACTAATGGTTGGTCGCCTTCCAAACGCGATCAAGCTACGGCCAATTCTGGAATTGTAGTCGAATTGAAATTGGAAGATTTTAAACCTTTTGCCAAATTTGGAGCCTTGGCTGGAATGGAGTTTCAAAAATCAATTGAGCAGAAAGCATGGCAATTAGCAGGGCAAACTCAAAAAGTTCCAGCACAACGTATGGTCGATTTTACTCAAAATAAAGTATCAGCCGATATACCCAAAACTTCCTATGTTCCTGGAACAACTTCGGTAGAAATGGGGCAAGTTTTTACTGGATTTTTATCACAAATCATGAGAGAAGGATTTGTGGAATTTGGAAAATCGATGCGTGGTTATCTCACTAATGACGCTATTCTTCATGCGCCTGAGAGTAGAACATCATCACCAGTACGCATTCCGAGAGATAACGAAACACTAGAACATCTTCAAATTAAAGGATTGTATCCGTGTGGAGAAGGCGCTGGATATGCCGGTGGGATTATTTCGGCGGCCATTGATGGTGAAAAGTGTGCTATAAAAATTGCTTCGGTTTTAAAATAAATTATTATGAAAATCAAATTAGTATGGTGTTTTCTTTTAGTTAGTTCGACGTTGCTTTTTTCTCAAAATTCAATTATTGGAAAATGGAGAATTGATCACCTAATTGGCTATGAGGCGCGCTGAGAGGAATATATTGCGCACAACGAATATCAATTGTACTTACAAGATAAACGACAAAATTTTTCGTATGGAAATAATGTTGTGTTTAATGCTGACGGCAAATTTGCAAGTGGCTATTCTGCACCTTGTGGTAATGACTGTTTTCCTCTAACGGCAGGAAAATTTAAATTTATTGATGATAACCATGTAAGTTTTTATCTAGATTCTATTTTCGTTTTTGGAGATTGTAAGCATTTGAAATTATTTCCAAAAAAAGAGCTAGGTATTTATTATGTTTCCAAACAAGATAATGTCATCAAACTTATTAAAAGTAATGGTAATCTGAGTGACGATTTAAATAATGTTACCTATTCAAAAATTATAGATGATTTTGATAAAGATACCCATAATGCCTATAATTTAATCAATTTAAAATGGGATACTATTGAGCCATTAACGTCAGATGAAGAAGCTCTGACTCATGCATTGAAAACGTATAAAGATTACACTAAAGGTAATCAAAAAATGCTGTATTCAAAGTCCATACGAAATAATCTTTTCTATGTATTTTTAATAGAATACGATGGAAAGAAAGGTCTTCTTATCAAAGACAGATTAAATATTACCTTAGTTGATTTGTAAAAAAAATCGCCCAATTGCTTGAGCGATGTTCTTCAATTTTTTATGGTTTCTTTTTCAATCGATCTTTAAAAATCTTTTCAAATTTTTCGATTTTTGGTTGGATTACCATTTGACAATACGGTTTTTCTTTATTGTTGTTGTAGTAATTTTGATGGTAATCTTCTGCAGGATAGAACGCTTTGAAAGGTTCTAACGCCGTTACTACTTTGCTACCATATACATTTTTAGAATTCAATTCGTTAATGATGCTTTCGGCTGCTTTCTTTTGTTCTTCATTTTTATAAAAAATTACCGAACGGTATTGCGTTCCTACATCGGCACCTTGACGATTTAATGTTGTGGGATCGTGCACGGTAAAAAATACTTGAAAAATTTCGTCCAAATTAGTTTTCGTCTTATCATATGTAATTTCAACTACTTCGGCTGCACCAGTTCTACCCGTACAAACTTCTTCATAAGAAGGGTTGGCAACCGTTCCACCAGAAAAACCTGAAACCACTTTGGTAACGCCTTCTAAATTTTCATAAACGGCTTCTACACACCAATAACATCCACCACCTAGTACGATAGTTTCTAAATTACCTTGAGTTTTAATAGGTGTCACACCATCTGGAACAAAATCCAATGAAATGGCATTCATACAATAGCGTTTGCCCGTTGGTTCAGGACCATCATCAAATAAATGTCCTAAATGGCTGCCACATCTTCCACACAAGGCTTCGGTACGTTGCATTCCGAATGAATTGTCGGGTTTGAAAGTGATGCTTTGTTTATTGTCTTGTTCAAAGAAACTCGGCCAACCGCAACTGCTGGTGAATTTTTGATTGGACTTGAATAATTTATAGCCGCAAGCTGCGCAGTAATAAGTTCCTTTGGTTTCCGATTTCCACATGGTTCCTGTAAACGCACGTTCGGTATCTGCTTCGCGAGCCACTGCATACAAGTCTGGCGAAAGCACTTTTTTCCATTCGGCATCTGACACATTTAGTTTCGTCGTGTCGGTATTAGAATAATACGGATTTTCAGGTTTACTGATAACATTTTCCATAGTTGTTGAATTGGGAGTTGAATTGGTTTTTTTTGTCGATTGACCGCAAGCATTTACAGCCAAAAACGGCAATAGAATCAAATAATTAAATATTTTTCTCATAGCAATCTTATTAAGATTATATTACAAATTTACAATAGAACTACGCAACAAAATGACAAGTAGATTGCAAAATGACTTCATTTAAGGAAAGTTTAACGATTGTTGAGATTCTAAAAACCCATGTTCCCAATACTTTTTTTGTACTTTTGACCATCTTATACACAGCATGAAAGAAGAACAAGTTATATTAGTCAATGAAAACGATGAGCCTATTGGGCTGATGAATAAACTCGAAGCTCATGAAAAAGCAGTTTTGCATCGCGCTTTCTCGGTTTTTGTTTTAAACAATAAAAACGAAATCATGTTGCAGCAACGCGCGCATCACAAATACCATTCGCCTTTGTTGTGGACCAATACGTGTTGCAGTCACCAACGCAATGGAGAAACTAATATTCAAGCAGGTTCTAGACGCTTGTTCGAAGAAATGGGTTTTGTAACCGAACTCAAAGAATTATTTCATTTTATCTATAAAGCTCCTTTTGATAATGGGTTAACCGAACACGAACTGGATCACGTAATGATAGGTTATTACAATGATGAACCTAATATTAATCCAGAAGAAGTGGAAAGCTGGAAGTGGATGTGCATTGAAGATGTGCGTCAAGATATGAAGCAAAATCCCGAAATTTATACCGTTTGGTTTAAAATTATTTTTGACGAGTTTTACCACTATTTAGAAGATCACAAATTATAAAATTTCAAAACATGAAAGTCACAGTTTCTAGAAAAGCTCATTTCAACGCAGCACACCGATTGTATCGCAAAGATTGGTCGATGGAGCAAAACGATGCTGTTTTTGGAAAATGTAATAATCCCAATTTTCACGGCCATAATTACGAATTAATTGTTTCGGTAACGGGTGAAATTGATCCTGAAACCGGATTTGTAATCGATGTTAAAGTTCTTTCCGATTTAATTAAAGAACATATCGAAAATGCTTTTGATCATAAAAATCTAAACCTTGATGTGCCCGAATTTGCCGATTTAAATCCAACTGCCGAAAATATTGCTGTGGTGATATGGAATAAATTGAGAGCCAAAATAGATACCGATAAAGAACTAGAAGTGGTTCTTTATGAAACACCGCGCAACTTTGTAACTTATAAAGGCAACTAAAATGGCACTAAAAGTAGGAGATAAGGTTCCGAATTTTATCGCAAAAGATACGAATGGAAACGATTTTGATAGCCAATCCATTATTGGAAAACAACCAGTTGTCATTTATTTTTATCCTAAAGACGAAACCAAAGTTTGTACCGAGCAAGCCTGTAGTTTTAGAGATAATTATCAAGAATTCAAAGATTTAGGCGCTGAGGTTATTGGCATTAGCGCCGATTCGGTTCAATCGCACCTCAAGTTTAAAAGCAAATTCAATTTGCCTTTCATTTTGCTTTCCGATGCCAATAAAAAACTGCGAAAACTGTTTGGAGTCGGAAATGATTTAATTTTTATTCCAGGTCGTCAAACTTTTGTAGCCGACAAAAACGGAACTATTATCATGGTTTTCAATAGCATGTCTGGAAAAATTCACATCGAAAAAGCGCTCGAAATCCTTAAAAAAGCGTTATAATTTTTTTTGAAGCGAATGGTTTGGTTACTTTTGTAAACCTCATTCCCGCTTTCCGTTGCAATCTTTTCTTTTGGTGTGCCTTCGAGTACCTCAAGTCACACCAAAAGAAAAGGATTTACACTTCAATCGGGACTAAGAGATCAACGCATGGCACTTTTGTAAGCTTATGAAATTATATCCATTACAATTCGAACCCATTCTAAAAGAAAGAATTTGGGGCGGAACCAAACTTAAAACGTATTTGAACAAACCCATTTCATCTGAAATTACTGGAGAAAGTTGGGAGATTTCTACCGTCGAAAATGATATAAGTGTTATTGCTAATGGTAGTTTGAAAGGAAAAAATTTGAATGAACTTATTGCTGATTTTCCTGTTGCCGTATTAGGAACTAACGTTTACAAGCAATTCGGGACACAATTTCCGCTATTGTTTAAATACCTTGATGCTCGAGAAGATTTATCCATACAAGTGCATCCAAATGATGACTTGGCCAAAGCGCGTCACAATTCTTTTGGAAAAACCGAAATGTGGTACGTCATGCAAGCCGATACTGATGCTCGTTTAATAGTCGGTTTTAAAGAGAAATCTTCCAAAGAAGCCTATTTAGCAAGTTTAGAAAATAAATCTATTCTTTCCATTTTAGATTCCAAAAAAGTGCATAAAGGTGATGTTTTCTTTTTAGAAACAGGAACCGTTCACGCTATTGGAGCTGGAATGGTCATCGCAGAAATCCAACAAACATCCGATATTACTTATAGAATTTACGATTTTGATAGAGTGGATGCTCAAGGAAATACTCGTGAATTACACGTTGATTTGGCTTTAGATGCTATCAATTACAATATAGTTGACGCCGAAAAACATTATACGAAGGCTGTGAATAGTGCTAATGAAATGGTTCATTGTCCTTATTTTACTACCAATTTTATTCCGTTAGACGGAACCATGTCGGTTTCTAAAAACGGAACTTCTTTTACCGTTTACATGTGTGTTGAAGGTGATTTTCAATTGCGCTACAATGATCAATCGTATCATTACAAAGCAGGTGATACTGTTTTGATACCAGCCGAGATGCACGCATTTGAAATTTTCGGAAAAGCATCAGTATTAGAAATATACATTTCTTAACCTATATTAGAAAGATTATATGTAGTTTTGCATCAAATTTTAAAATTAGAAGAAAATGCCAAGTGTTAAAAATTTAAAAAAAGACATCAATTACGTTTTAGGTGATATTATTGAAGCAGTATACATCTGTGAGATGACTGGTGCAGGAAAACCAACTGAAGCAACTAATGCTATTATAGATGAGGCAATTAGCTCTTTTGATGCTTTAATCGTTAAAGTAAACGCTAAAAAAGTTGAAAATAAGAAAGCACATTTCAAACAAATTAATGCAGAATTAGAACAAACTGCTAATCAGTTGGTTGCTAAAATCAATGCACTTTAATTAAAAAAATCATTAAAAAAGTGTAAAAATATTTTGGAGATTT
Organism: uncultured Flavobacterium sp.; assembly: GCA_964577105.1. Taxonomy (GTDB): domain Bacteria; phylum Bacteroidota; class Bacteroidia; order Flavobacteriales; family Flavobacteriaceae; genus Flavobacterium. The sequence goes on along the minus strand of CAZNWY010000003.1, from coordinate 26,720 downwards.
AAAATTCGCTATTATATTTGCACCACAATAATGACGCCGATGTAGCTCAGCTGGCTAGAGCAGCTGATTTGTAATCAGCAGGTCGTGGGTTCGAGTCCCTCTATCGGCTCAAAAATTAACCATCACTTTTTAGTGGTGGTTTTTTTTATTTTACATGATTTATAAAAAAAATCCGCCTAATAGAAATTAGACGGATTTGCTATTTATTTAAAAAAAGAATTACTTTCTCTTCATTACTTTTTCTGCTGCTTCAACAATCGCTTGATGGTTTAATTTATATTTATCCATCAATTGTTCTGGAGTTCCACTTTCTCCAAACGAATCTTGAACCGCTACAAACTCTTGTGGTGTTGGATTGTTTAAAGCTAATGTTCTAGCAACGCTTTCGCCCAATCCACCAAGAATGTTGTGCTCTTCTGCGGTAACGACACAACCTGTTTTAGCCACTGATTTTAAAATAGCTTCTTCATCCAATGGTTTTATAGTATGAATATTGATTACTTCTGCAGAAATTCCTTTTGCTTCTAGTGCTTCAGCAGCAATTAAGGCTTCCCAAACCAAATGTCCGGTTGCGATAATCGTAACATCAGTACCTTCGTTAAGCATGATCGCTTTTCCGATTACAAATGGTTCGTCGGCAGGAGTGAAGTTAGGCACTACTGGACGGCCAAAACGCAAATAAGCCGGACCATGATGATCTGCTAATGCAATAGTAGCTGCTTTTGTTTGGTTGTAATCGCAAGTGTTGATAACGGTCATTCCTGGTAACATTTTCATCAAACCAATATCTTCTAATATTTGATGCGTTGCACCATCTTCACCCAAGGTCAATCCTGCGTGAGAAGCACAAATCTTTACATTTTTATCAGAATATGCTACCGATTGACGAATTTGATCGTATACTCTTCCTGTAGAAAAGTTAGCAAATGTTCCTGTAAACGGAATTTTACCGCCAATGGTCAATCCTGCTGCAATACCAATCATGTTGGCTTCTGCAATTCCAATTTGGAAAAAACGTTCTGGATGATTTTTTTTGAAATCGTCAAACTTTAGAGAACCAATTAAATCGGCGCATAAAGCCACAACATTTTCATTTTTTTGTCCCAATTCGGTCATTCCAGCACCAAATCCAGAACGGGTATCTTTGCTTCCTGTGTTTGTATATTTTTTCATAATTCTAATAATCGCCTAAAGTTTCTGGATTTTGTGCTAAAGCATTCGCTAATTGTTCGTCGCTTGGAGCCTTACCGTGCCAAGCATGGGTGTGCATCATAAAATCTACACCATTACCCATTTCAGTATGAAGTAGGACACAAACAGGTTTTCCTTTACCAGTTCTTGCTTTGGCTTCGTTCATTCCTGTAATGATAGCTTCGATATTGTTGCCTTCTTTGATTTCAACAACATCCCAATCAAAAGCTTCAAACTTAGCTTTTAAATTGCCCATATTCAAGACGTCTTTAGTAGAACCGTCAATTTGCTGACCATTGTAATCTACTGTTGCAATTAGGTTGTCCACTTTTTTGGCAGAGGCATACATAATTGCTTCCCAATTTTGACCTTCTTGTAATTCGCCATCACCAGTTAGCACAAATACCAAATGATTGTCGTTGTTTAATTTTTTGGCTTGAGCGGCACCAACAGCCACAGATAATCCTTGTCCTAACGAACCCGATGCCATTCTAATTCCAGGTAATCCTTCGTGTGTGGTTGGATGCCCTTGTAAACGGGTATTTAATTTTCTAAAAGTTGCTAATTCAGCAATTGGAAAATAACCACTTCTTGCTAAGACACTGTAAAAAACGGGTGAAATATGACCATTTGAAAGGAAGAAAATATCTTCGCCAATTCCGTTCATATCAAAACCTTCTTTGCGTGTCATGATGTTTTGGTACAGTGTTACTAAAAATTCGGTACACCCCAAAGAACCTCCCGGGTGACCAGAATTCACAGCATGTACCATACGAAGAATGTCTCTTCGAACTTGTGTTGTTAAATCGTGTAGTTGTTTAATGTCAGACATTTTTTTGGAATTATTATTTGCTGTCAAAAGTAAATCTATTTTTTTGGCGAGGCAAAAGATTTTGTTATAAGTTATTAATATAAATTCATAAATCGGTATTAAAAATTTGGAATTCGCAATTCAGATTTTGTAATTCTGTTATCTTTGCAAACCCGATAATTGGGAGCACTATGTTATTATGAAGTTTGATTTATTACAAAACGACCCAAATTCTAAAGCCAGAGCTGGCCAAATAACGACCGATCACGGTGTTATTGAAACTCCTATTTTTATGCCTGTTGGAACCGTTGCTTCGGTTAAAGGGGTGCACCAACGCGAGTTAAAAGAAGAGATTAATCCCGATATTATTTTGGGAAATACCTATCATTTATACTTGCGTCCGCAAACTGAAATCCTCGAAAAAGCTGGCGGTTTACATAAGTTTATGAATTGGGATCGCAATATATTGACCGATTCTGGTGGTTATCAAGTGTATTCACTATCAGCCAATAGAAAAATTAAAGAAGAAGGCGTTAAGTTTAAATCACACATCGATGGTTCGTACCACTTTTTTTCACCTGAAAGTGTGATGGAAATTCAGCGTACCATTGGTGCCGATATTATTATGGCATTTGACGAATGTACGCCTTATCCATGTGATTATCGATATGCACAACGTTCGATGAAAATGACGCATCGATGGTTAGACCGATGCATCAATCATTTGGAGAAAGTTCCAACTAAATATGGGTATGATCAAACTTTTTTCCCAATTGTTCAAGGAAGTACTTATAAAGATTTAAGAATCCAATCGGCAGAATACATCGCTAATGCTGGCCAACAAGGAAATGCTATAGGTGGATTGTCTGTAGGGGAACCTGCAGAAGAAATGTATGCCATGACCGAAGTGGTTTGTGATATTTTGCCACAAGATAAACCGCGTTACTTGATGGGTGTTGGAACTCCAATCAATATTTTAGAAAATATTGCTTTAGGAGTAGATATGTTTGATTGTGTGATGCCCACCCGAAATGCTCGAAACGGAATGTTGTTTACCGCTCAAGGTATCATCAATATTAAAAATAAAAAATGGGAAGATGATTTTTCTCCTATCGACCCAATGGGAATCACGTTTGTAGATACTGAATATACCAAAGCCTATTTACGCCATTTATTTGCAGCCAATGAATATTTAGGTAAGCAAATTGCGACTATTCACAATTTAGGTTTTTATATGTGGTTGGTTCGTGAAGCAAGAAAACATATCTTAGCAGGAGATTTTAGAGTTTGGAAAGAGATGATGGTCAAACAAATGAGTCAACGTTTATAAAAAGACAATGCTGAAAATAATTGATAAATACATTTTAAAGCGCTACTTGACCACTTTTATAGTGATGTTGTTGATGTTTATTCCTATCGGAATTACCATCGATGTATCCGAAAAAGTGAACAAGATGATTGAAAATCATGTGCCTTTTGGTGCTATTGCGCAGTATTATGTTGATTTTACCATTTATTTTGCCAACCTACTTTTTCCTATATTTTTATTTTTATCTATTATTTGGTTTACTTCCAAACTCGCTAACAATACTGAAATTATTGCGATTTTAAGTTCTGGAATTTCGTTTACCCGATTTTTACGTCCTTATATCATAGGTGCGACATGCGTTTCTATTTTTGCTTTACTGATGGGTTTCTTCTTGGTTCCCAAAGCTAGCGATGGTTTTAAAAACTTCAGATACATGTATTTGATTGGAAATGGTCAGAATGAAATGCGAGACAATTCTGATGTGTATCGTCAAATCAATAAAGAAGAATACATTTATGTGAGCAGTTTTAATTCGACTTCTAAAATGGCGTTCAATTTTTCGATGGAACGATTTGAAAATAATAAATTGAAATATAAAGTTTCTGCCAGCAGAATAAAATGGAATCCAAAAGATAGTAGCTATACCTTGTTTGATTACAAAAAAAGAAAAATAGGAGAATTGAATGATCAAATCCAATCTTTACCTAGAAAAGATACGGTTTTTAAATTTGATTTAGAAGATTTAACTCCGGTGGTTTATATAGCCGAAACACTATCTTATGGTGATTTAGTTCGATTTATTGAAAAAGAAAAAGAGCGTGGTTCTACCAATATTAATGTCTATTTGGTTGTGCTTTATAAAAAATACAGTATTCCGGTATCGGCTTTTATTCTAACTATTATTGCCGTTGCGGTATCGTCTATGAAACGTCGTGGCGGAATGGGAATTAACTTAGCCATTGGTATTTTATTGGCTTTTGCCTATGTGTTTTTAGACAAAGTATTTGGTGTTTTAGCCGAAAAAGCCAGTACACCACCCATAATTGCGGTATGGATTCCGAATATCGTTTTTGGAATATTAGCCATTTATCTTCTACGGAATGCTAAGCGATAACACTAAAAGTTATTTACATCTTCATCTGATTGTTTTTATATGGGGATTCACAGCCATCTTGGGAAGATTAATCACTCTTGATGCCTTACCCTTAGTTTGGTTTAGAATGTTGTTTGCCGTTTTTTTTATTTTTTTATACATCAAACGCAACAAAATTTCAATCAAGCTTCCCAAAAGAATAATACTCAAGTTTTTAGTTGCAGGATTGGTAATTGCGTTGCATTGGTTTACTTTTTTTAGAGCCATCAAGGTGTCTAATGTATCTATAACCTTAGCTTGTTTGTCTACAGGAGCATTTTTCACTTCTTTAATTGAGCCTATTTTCTTTGGAAAAAAAATCATTTGGTATGAGATTTTCTTCGGATTGATTGTAGTTTTCGGACTTTCAATCATCTTTAAAGTGGAAGGAAACTATGCCGAAGGAATTGTTTTAGCGTTAACATCGGCTTTTCTCTCTGCGTCTTTTGCCGTAATCAACAGTAAGTTTGTAAAAGATTTTGAGCCTACGTTAATTTCGTTTTACGAACTTTCTGGCGGTGTACTTTTTTTCTCCGTATTTTTATTAGCAACAGGTAGTTTTGATGCTCATTTTTTTCAAATTTCTGCTCATGATCTCCTGTATTTGATGATTTTGAGTTCGGTTTGTACTGCTTATGCATTCATTGCTTCCACAGCGGTAATGAAGTTTTTGAGTCCGTATACGGTTATGTTAACCATAAATTTAGAGCCTATTTACGGTATCATTTTAGCGGTTATTATTTTTGAAAATAATGAAAAAATGAGTCCGTCTTTCTATCTAGGCGCCGTCATAATTTTGGTTACAGTTATTTTAAACGGAATTATAAAAAGCAGAATTAAAGCGACTTAGCTTTATGTTTAAAACTTATCCAACAAAATTGCTTTTACAGAACATTTTAAATTTTATATTTGTAGTTCGAATTTTAATTAAAAACGCACAAATCCTATGGAATATTTAGATTTTGAGCTTCCTATAAAAGAATTGGAAGACCAATTAGACAAATGTCAAATAATTGGTCAGGAATCAGATGTTGATGTTACCAATACTTGCAAACAAATTGAAAAGAAATTAGAAGAAACTAAACGCAAAATATATAAGAATCTTACGGCTTGGCAACGAGTTCAATTGTCGCGTCATCCCAACAGACCTTACACGATGGATCATATCAATGCCTTGTGTGGGGATACTTTTTTAGAACTTTTTGGAGACCGAGGTTTTAAAGATGACAAAGCAATGGTAGGAGGTTTAGGTAAAATTGATGGGCAATCGTTTATGATTGTGGGTCAACAAAAAGGATACAATACCAAAACACGTCAATATAGAAACTTTGGAATGGCCAATCCAGAAGGATATCGCAAAGCATTGCGATTGATGAAAATGGCCGAAAAATTCGGAATTCCTGTAGTGACTTTTATTGATACACCAGGTGCTTATCCTGGTTTAGAAGCTGAAGAACGCGGACAAGGAGAAGCTATTGCCAGAAATATTTTGGAGATGTGTCGTTTGAAAGTGCCAATTATTTGTGTGATTGTGGGTGAAGGTGCCTCAGGAGGTGCGTTAGGAATAGGAGTTGGAGATCGCGTTTTGATGATGGAGAATACCTGGTATTCTGTGATTTCACCAGAATCTTGTTCTTCTATTTTATGGAAAAGCTGGGAATATAAAGAAACGGCTGCTGAAGCATTAAAATTGACTTCGGCTGATATGAAAAAACAAAAATTAGTTGATGATATTATTCCAGAGCCACTTGGTGGAGCACATTATGATAGAGAAACTACTTTTAGAACCGTACAGCAATACATTACCAAAGCGTTTAATGAATTGAAAGATTTATCAACAACCGAGTTAGTAGCTCAAAGGATGGATAAATACAGCAAAATGGGCGAATACAAAGAGTAAAATCTTACAAAACGATAGAAAATCCGAAGCCCTATAGTTTCGGATTTTTTTTTGGTTATCAACAAAAAAAGATTAGTTATAAACATACTGCTGTAATAACTAATCTGTAAAAAAAATAAAGAATTGGTTACTTTCGCTACATGGAAAATCTCAAGAACATAAACCCTATAAAAGTAGATAAAACTACGATTATCAATTTAGAAAAAGGCAAGCTGCCGCCACAAGCATTAGACCTTGAGGAAGCTGTGCTTGGTGCTATGATGATTGATAAAAAAGGTGTGGATGAGGTAATTGATATTTTGCAATCTGATACCTTTTATAAAGATGCTCACAAGCATATTTTTGAAGCTATTTTTCAGTTATTCACAGATTCTCAGCCTATTGACTTGTTAACAGTTTCGGCACAATTAAAAAAGAATGGTAAGTTAGAATTGGCTGGAGGTGATTTTTATCTCATTCAGCTCACCCAAAAGATATCTTCTTCGGCACACATCGAGTTTCACTCACGTATTATTTTGCAGAAATACATCCAAAGAAGTTTGATTAGAATTTCTTCAGAAATCATTGAAGAATCTTATGATGAATCGACGGATGTATTTGATTTGCTAGACAAGGCCGAATCTAAATTGTATGAAGTCACTCAAGGAAACATCAAACGAAGTTCAGAAACTGCTCAAAGTTTGGTAATTCAGGCCAAAAAACGAATTGAAGAGATTGCTAACAAAGAAGGATTGAGTGGTATTGCTACAGGATTTGAAAAGTTAGACAAAGTTACTTCAGGTTGGCAACCCTCCGATTTGGTTATTATTGCGGCTCGTCCGGGTATGGGTAAAACCGCCTTTGTACTTTCTATGGCACGTAATATGGCTATTGATTTCGGGCATCCAATCGCATTGTTTTCTCTAGAGATGTCATCTGTGCAGTTGATTACTCGTTTAATTTCTTCGGAAACTGGTTTGTCTTCTGAAAAACTTCGTACGGGTAAATTAGAAAAACACGAATGGGAACAACTTTCTGTTAAAGTAAAAGATTTAGAAAAAGCACCCTTATTTATCGACGATACACCATCATTATCTATTTTTGATTTGCGTGCTAAGGCCAGACGTTTAGCCTCTCAACATGGCATAAAGTTGATTATTATTGATTACCTTCAATTGATGACCGCTGGTGGAAACGGAAAAGGTGGCGGAAATCGTGAGCAAGAAATATCTACCATTTCAAGAAATTTAAAAGCATTAGCCAAAGAGCTAGAAGTGCCAGTAATTGCCTTGTCGCAGTTGTCTCGTGCCGTTGAAACCCGTGGATCTAGTAAGCGTCCATTACTTTCCGATTTACGTGAATCGGGAGCTATTGAGCAGGATGCCGATATTGTATCGTTTATTTATCGTCCAGAATATTATAAGATTGAAGAATGGGATGACGATGAGCAATCACCAACGGCAGGTCAAGCAGAGTTTATCATTGCTAAGCACCGAAATGGTTCGTTAGAAAATATCCGATTGAAATTTATTGGTAACCTCGGAAAATTTGACAATCTAGAAGATTATGGCGGAGGTTTTGATGATTTGCCTTCTAAGATGAATTTAGGTGATGACAATCCGTTTTTTACAAAAAACTTACCTTCACCGAATGAAGCTTTTGGTAGTAACATCAATAATAACGATGACGACAGTGATGTTCCTTTTTAACATATAATCCCGAGTAATCGGGATTTTTTTATGTAAAAAACACGTAGTTTTACGTATAATTCTTTAAACACTTTACTTTATTTTTACCGAATTATTATTTCTAGATAAATCGGTATGAAGATAATTTCCATACAAGAAACTGAAGTCAAAGGCGCAATTTTTTTTACGTTTTGTGTGTTTCTTGCCATGGTTATCATTCTGTTACTTCTATTTAAATACCATCGGAAAAAAATGTATCCTTCTCCGATTAAGCTCAAGCGAATTGTCAAACAAACGGTAGTTTAATCAAGTGAAGAAAATTTTTATTTAGAACAACAATCAATGACTTATTATTAGTACTTTTATAACTTAACCTAAAAACAAATTAGTATGGCAGAGAATGAAATTACCCTAGAAACTGCTCAAAGTTGGGCTGCAAATTGGAGAAAGAAACAACCAGATAATGTGAAAGCTTTTTTTATTCCACAAGAAGACATTATCGAATTGTATTCTATCATAAACAAGACAAAAGACATGGGAGTAAGAGGGTATTTAGGAATAAAAGAAGATGGCGAGTACAAATTGATGTTGGTTGCTGTAGATAGTGATGGTAGCGATATGGTGGATGATGGGATTTATGATATGACAAAACCATGTCCAAGTTTTTGCGATATTAAAAGCCCACTATATACTTTGAAATAACCAATGAATGAAATTTTTGGAGAAGGTGCAGTATTGGTTCTGATTGTAAATTGTATCTTGTATTTACGCAGTTTTAAGCATTACGGTAAAGCTTTTAAAATAGTTTCAATTTATATTTTAGCTACTTTATTGGTTGAACTGATAATGCGTGTTTTGGCTCGTTATGGTTACAACAATTTATTTGTGTCGCATTTTTACTGTACTTCACAACTGCTATTATTGAGTCTGTTTTATATAAATATTCTTAAAAATAAAGCTCAAATAAAAGCAATTAAAATTTATTTAGTTCTATGTTTTATAATGTTAGGAATTCAGTATGCCTTAATTCCGAAAATGTTTTTTAAATTTAATTTATTTGAAATATTCATTACCTCTTTTCCAATTGTAATCTATTCGATATTTCATTTGTACAATATGTTAAATGAAAAAAAAGAATTTTATTATCTAAATATTGGAATAATGGTTTACACAACAGGAAGCACTATTATTTTTTTATCAGGGAATATTATTAATATTTATAGTCCGAAATTAGCCAGTGATTGCTGGACTTTTAATTCAATTTTATACCTTTTTTATCAGGTTTTATTATTCATAGAATGGAAGAAAAACTATTCTAAAATAAATTAATACGATGAACGCTAATTTTGAAACTGAAATAAATTATGTAATTGCGTATGTTTTTTTTGGCTTTCTATTGATGTCAACAGCGATTGTAATCTTTTTCTATAAGTCTAGAAAAAAAATAATCGAAAAAGAACTCGAGCAAAAGGACCTTGAAATAAACCACCAAAAAGAATTATTGCGAGCGGTCATTATCACTCAAGAAGAAGAGCGAAAACGAATTGCACAAGATTTACATGATGATATTAGTTCCAAATTAAATATTGTATCACTTAATAGTCATTTGTTAAAAACCCCCAACCTTTCAGAAAAGGAGCAACTTGAAATTACCGATAATATCATTAATTTAACGACAAAAGCCTTAGACAATTCTAGGGCTATTGCGCATAATTTGTTGCCAGCAGTTTTGGATAAATTCGGACTTAATGCTGCTATCGAAGAATTGTGTTTAGAATATAGTACCACTAAATCGGTGCAAATTCACTACCGAAGTACAATCGATTTTTCTGAATGTGGAATTGATAAAGAGTTGCATATTTTTAGAATCCTTCAAGAACTCATCAACAATTCTCTACGACACGGTAAAGCAACTGCTATTTCTATTTTGTTTGAAAAAGTGGATCAAGTTAGTGTGTGTGAGTACACCGATAACGGAACAGGTTTTGACACCAATGCTTTGGCTAATAAAAAAGGATTAGGTATGAAAAACATTGAAAGTAGGGTAGGTTTTATTGGAGGAACATTGGCCGTTTCCTCTTCAATTCATAATGGAATTAATGTAGTAATAAATTTTTAGAGCATAAAGAATGATTAAGATACTTTTAGTTGATGACGAAATTTTATTTAGAAAAGGGATTTATTTTTTATTACAACGAGAAGCAAATATTGATGTAATTCATGAAGCTTCTGATGGAGAAGAATTAATTGCTTTTTTGAATTCGAGTTCTGTTAAACCCGATATCATTTTGATGGATTTAAAAATGCCATTGTTAAATGGTGTTGAAGCAACGAAAATTATACGAAATGATTTTCCAGAAATAAAGATTATTGCCTTAACAAGTTATAATACGGATACTTTTATTGCTAATATGATTCATGTTGGAGCTTCTTCTTATTTGGTTAAAAATGCTACTCCAAACGAAATGATTGAGACAATAAATGAAGTAGCTCGTAAAGGATTTTATTACAATGATGCCGTTTTAAAAATTATTAACGATAATAGTTTTTCAAAGAAAAATAAATCAAAACTGGATGAAGATTTTATAACCAATCGCGAAAAAGAAGTTCTGCAACTCATTTGTGAACAAAAAAGTACTGCCGAAATAGCAGAAATTTTATTCATCAGTCCAAGAACTGTAGAAGGACATCGAAACAACATGATGCTTAAATCGGAATCTAAAAATATTGCAGGTCTTGTTGTTTTTGCAATTCAAAATCAACTAGTGACCTTACAGCGAATTTAACTGGCTATGGAATGACCGCCCCAACCTATTATTTCAAATGAATTTGGTGTAAATTCATTCTCGTTTTCTAAGATGTTTTTTATACCATTTGCAACAGAAGTAAATCGGATGGCTTCACTAGTAATGATAATCAATCGTGCCAAAGCTTCGCACTCTTGTTTCCCTATTTCGTTGCTTGAGCTAAAATTATTCAGAATCTGAATGCTGTTTAATAAATCAATGTTTTTAATTTTTGGAAGTTGCATCGGAAATCCCAAACTTTTATAAGTACCATCAATGTTCAGTTTTTTGGCATTGAAATTTAAATCTATACAAGGAAACGGGTTTATATTAAAGGTAAATTCTTGTGACTTACTATTCTTAAATCCCAAAATATTTAAAGAATATTTTACCGGCGGATTACAAGAATTTTGTTCCAACCCAAAATTCATAAAAAGTTCTATATCATAACCTTCAGGATGTGACACTACAATGCTATGGCACTGCGCTTTATTTCCATTAACTTTAATAGAATCTATTATGGCTTTTAAATCGGCAAGATAATGATTGCCTTTAGTAAGTCTGAGGCTGTAATTCATTTTTATAAGTATTTAACTAAAAATAAATCGCACAGATAAGACCAAATAGATTACAAGCATTATTGCAAATAAAGACAATCCTATTTTTTTTAAGAGATTCATACTTTTAAAAGATCTATTCATAGTGATTGATTCGTTTGTGTTCATAATGAATGTTTTTTTATTTAATCAAAAATAGAAACATTAATCCACTCTCATATACGTAGTTTTACGTGTTTTTGGTTTTTCTTGGACTAAAAGTTTGTTGTTTTAACAAAAAATTATCTTTATCCTAATCATTTAATATAGTATCTTCGATGTAAATATAATTTTCAACAATGAAAAGCATAAGATTAGTTTGTCTATTACTACTTTTGGTTTGTGTACAGCAGGTTAGAGCCAGTTTTATTTTGCTGCCAATGGATGAAACTTCCCAAAAAAATCATCTAAAAGCGTATGGTGTAACGTACTGGGTTTTAGATAAAAAATACAAGGCCAGTTGGTTACTCAATTATCGTGGCGGTTCTTTTTTGTTGCCCGATGCTCCAGAAATAAGAAAAGAATGTCAAATTAGAGGTGTTAGTTTTGAAATACTTTCGGATGCAGAAGAAGAAGCTATCTTAGCAGAAATTTCGTCACCATCTCAAAATATGGAAACCGTAATTTTAGAAAAAGCACCCAAAATTGCAGTATATACGCCAAAAGGAAAGCAACCTTGGGACGATGCCGTAACCATGGTTTTGACCTATGCAGAGATTCCGTTTACACCTATATATGATGAAGAAGTTTTGAGTGATCAATTGATTATGTACGATTGGTTGCATTTGCATCACGAGGATTTTACAGGCCAGTATGGTAAATTTTATGGAGCGTATAGAAATGCACCTTGGTATATTGATGAGAAGAAAGAAGCCGAGGCACTAGCCACTAAGTTAGGCTTTTCAAAAGTGTCTCAAGAAAAATTAGCGGTAGTCAAAAAGATTCGCGATTTCGTAATTGGTGGTGGATTTATGTTTGCGATGTGCTCAGCAACAGATAGTTTTGACATAGCGCTTTCTGCAGAAGGTGTAGATATTTGCGAACCTATGTTTGATGGTGATGATAGCGACCCAAATTACCAATCAAAAATTGATTATACCAAAACGTTTGCTTTTAAAAATTATATTCTAGATCGAAAACCTGAACATTATGAGTTTTCTGATATTGATATGACGGAGAAAAGAAGAATTCCGATGGAGAAGGATTATTTTACTTTGATGGACTTTTCGGCAAAATGGGATGTAATTCCGACGATGTTATGCCAAAATCATACTTCTTTAGTAAAAGGATTTATGGGACAAACGACCTCATTTGATAGTGAACTTATTAAATCAAATGTTTTGGTTTTGGGTGAAAATGAAATCAATGGAGAAGCACGATACATTCATGGTCAGAAGGGTAAAGGTTTCTTTACCTTTTATGGTGGTCACGATCCAGAAGATTACCAACACCATGTAGGTGATGCTCCAACGGTACTGGATTTACATCCTAATTCACCTGGTTTTAGATTAATTTTGAATAATGTGTTGTTTCCAGCAGCAAGAAAGAAAAAACAGAAAACATAAAAATTAGACATGCTTGTTTCATTCTTTATAAGTATCATCGGACTACTGTTTTTATTTTTAAATAGTGTGTTATTTGTTGTAAGCAGAAAAGGTAAAAACAAAGTTTATCAGTATGTTACCCTATATTTGTTAGTGCAATTTATCATTGAACTTTCCTGTAATGTTATTGGTATTTTAAAACCAAATGAAAATTTTTTCATCTCACATTACGCGTTTGTAATTCAATTTGTTTTGCTTAGTTTGTTTTTCAAACAAGTATTTAAAAATGCTTTTTTAAAGAAATTAGTTTTACTAAATAGTATAGTTGTACTACTCATTTTATCATTTCAATATTATAGAAACCCTAATTTGTACTGGTCGTTCAATTACTTTGAAATTGGAATAACGTCTATACTTCTAGTGCTTTATGCAGTGGTCTATTTTTATGAAAATTTAAAGGAAACCTACGACTATTTTTATTTCTGTTTGGGCTTAGTCTTTTATTTAACCAGTAGCTGTTTGATTTTTCTAACAGGAAACACCGAATTAGTTTTTTTTACAGAACCCTTTTATTTTGATATATGGATTTTCAATTCCATTTTCTTCATTCTCTATCAGGCACTTATTTATCAAGAGTGGAGAAACTTAAGAGTGAAAGTTATGTCTTAAACTTTCCGTATTCATTATAAAAAAAGTCCAAAATGTATATTTTGGACTTTTTTGTATGAAATAAAAAGTAGAAATTTATTTATTATTCTCGATGATGTAATTCAAAACTTTAGTCATCAAATGTACGCGGTCTTTTCCTTGCACATTGTGTTTCGCCATTGGGTAAGGAAAGAAATCAACTTGTTTTTGAGCTTCGATGAATTTTTTTACTAAGGCTAAATTGTGTTGCATCACTACGGTATCATCGCTAGTGCCATGAATTAAAAGTAATTTTCCTTTTAAGTTGCTCACGTAATTCAATGTGCTTGCTTCATCAAAACCTTTTTGATTTTCAGCAGGCGTATCCATATAACGTTCCCCATACATCACTTCGTACCATTTCCAATCGGTTACCGGTCCGCCAGCAACACCCACTTTAAAAGTGTCTGGTTTTCGCAACATCAAAGATGTAGTCATGAATCCACCAAAGCTCCATCCGTGAACGGCTAAACGATTACCATCTACGTAAGGCAGTGACTTCAAATACTCAACACCTTTCATTTGATCTTCCATTTCGTTCACACCTAAACGACCATGGATTACACTTTCAAAGGCAAAACCACGATTGTCTGAACCTCTGTTGTCTAATGTAAATACTAAATAGCCTTGTTCAGCCATCCAATACATCCATAAATTAGCGCCATCTAAAAACGAATTGGTCACCAATTGTGCATGAGGTCCGCCATAAACATATACTAAAACTGGATATTTCTTTGTAGGATCAAAGTTGCTTGGTTTGATTAATCGCGTATACAAATCGGTGGTGCCATCCGCAGCTTTAATGGTTCTGATTTCTGCAGTTCCTAACTCATAACCTTCGTATTTATTTTTACTTTCTAATAAGGTTGTTGCTTTTAATTTTTTGTCGTACAACAACGATTTTGAAGGCGTGTTATGATTAGAATATTCGTCAAAAAACCAATTTCCATCAGGTGAAACCACTACGTTATGAACGCCCAAATCTTTAGTGATTAAAGTTTGTTTTCCTTTCAAGTCTACTTTATAAACCAGCATGTTCATACCATTTTCTCCTGTAGCTTTGAAATAAATTTCGGTTCCTTTCGGATTGGTTCCTATGATTTCGCGAGTTGGAAAAGTATTAGCCGTTAATTGTTGGATTAATTTTCCGTCAATAGCGTAGTAATAAAGATTTTGGAAACCGTCTTTTTCGCTAAACCATACAAAATTGTTTGAGTTTGCATTTGGGAAAAAAGCTTCATGTTCTGGTTCTACCCAATTCGAATTTTTTTCATTCAAAATGGTGCGTACATACGAACCAGTTAGTGCGTCGTATACATTCAAACTCATATCATTTTGACCGCGATTCAATTCGGCAATCAGTACATATTTTTCGTCTGGTGACCAAGAAAGATTGGTTAAGTAATCGTCAGAATTTCCTTTTGGAGCAATAAAAACTGTTTTTCCAGTAGCTACATTATAAATTCCTACTCTAGGTTTTTCCGATTTTTGTCCAATCATTGGATACTTAATGTTAATTAATTTTCCTGGTGTTTCTGTAATGTCTAACAAAGGATAATCGGCAACTTCGCTTTGGTCTTTTTGATAAAATGCCAAATATGTTGATTTTGGTGACCAGAAAATTCCGTTGTTAATTCCGAATTCATTTCTTGAAATCGATTGTCCCGAAACAATGCCTTCATTTTTTTCGTTGGTAACAGTTACTTTTTCTTTGTTTTTGTTCAAAAAAAACAAATTATTACCTTCTGTAAAAGCAAGGTTTTCTTTCTTGGAGTCAAAGGTTTGATTTTCGGCTTTTTCAGGCGATTCTTGAAGTAACATACCCGATTTTAATGACAGATTGTAGATGTAATACTTGCCATTTTCAGATAATAAAAAAGTACTAGAATCCATCCATTCTAGTCCGAAGAATGTTTTTAATTTGGTTCCTAAAGCGGTATTAATTTCTGAAAGCGTAACCAATTCTTTAGCATTTTTATCGGTAGTTGAAGCCGACATCATTTTGCTCCAAGCATCGGTATAATACACGTAATTATTGGTATTCGGAATCCATTGAAAACCAGTTAATTTATCGGCGCCAAACTTTCTGTTTTGTTGTAAAACACCTTCTTCTAGTGTTATTTTCTTTAATTGAGCCTGACTCGTTATGGCAATAAATAAACTTAAAAATAGTATGATTTTTTTATTCATGATGTAATTTGTTTGTTGGGATAAAGATATAAAAAAAGGACAATGCTAAGTTAGACTTAAAGCATTATCCTTTGTTACAATTTATATGTTTTGAAAATTAATCTTCTTCAATTTCAAATTCGGCGTCTTTTTCCCAAATTTCCATTTCACAAGGTTTGCAATTGAATTTGAGTTTGTATTCTAATTCACCTTGCTTCAATACTAGTGGTTCTTTTAATTTGGTTTCCATCGTATCTCGATGGTATTTCGGACATTTTTCCAATTCGTATTTGATGCAATATTTGGTCGTCATCACACGCGATTTCCCAGGATCCCATTGCAATTCAAAGGCTTTTTCAATTTCAGTAACTCCATGGCGCTCATAGAATTTACGAGCCAATTTGTTGGAAACATTGTACATAAAATCCAATTTTTCTTCTGGATACGGATGCGATGTTTTTACAATTTGGTGTTCTTCTCTATGATAATTAGCCAATCGAATTTCGGTTAATTGCTCATAAACCGTTCTTCTCATTTCATTAATTTTTGAAATCGGAAGGAACCAATTTTGTGAGAAAACAATATCAATTTCGTCAGCGGTATAAGGTGTAAATCCTGTTTTGGCCAATTGTGTTTTGATATTTTCTTCGATAGACTCGTTGTTTTTAGTCGTCTCTTTCGGATGTTCTAAAGTAACTTTACTCACGTTTCCATCTTCATCGGTAGCCGTTAATTCGAAACCAGTTTCATTTTCAAATAATAATAAAGAAGTACTAATTTTTCGTACAGCACTATCTTCACGTTCCACAATTTTAATGAAAGCCGCATCATTATTACGATAGATGAATGTTCCGTTTTTAATTTCTTTCAAAACATTTGGGTATACCAAACCATTTTCGGCTCGGTTTACATAGATACCATCAGCTTCGTTATCGTCGTTTATAAAACACAGTCCGTCACCATTATTAAGCAAATGACCGTTTTCAATTTCATAGGCGTTTCCTTTAGTTTGAACCAGTTTCCCGATGTATTGTCCTTTTGATTTCGGACTTTCCCAAGAACCAATCGATTGGTGTCTTTCGTTTACAAAATAATCGGTATAACCGCGATTAAAAGTTCTATTCAATGCCGAATCAAACGTATAGGTACATTTTCCGGAAGAAGCTTTGGTATATTTATCAGAATTTTGTTCTAAAAACGCATCCAATTTTTGACGTAAAAAAGAAACGTTATTTTTAACATAAACGATATCTTTTAATCGACCTTCGATTTTAAATGAGGTAATTCCGGCATCAATTAAATTCGGAATTTGGTCGGTAACATCAAAATCTTTTATAGAAAGTAAGTGACTGTTTTTGATTAACGTATCGCCATGTCCATCAATTAAGTTGTAAGGTAAACGGCAATTTTGCGCACATGAGCCACGATTGGCAGAGCGTTCGCCATTGGCTACACTCATGTAACAATTTCCACTAAATGAAACACAAAGTGCTCCAGTAACGAAGAATTCTAACTCAACATCGGTTGCTTCATGAATTTCTCTTATTTGATGCAAATTCAATTCACGCGCCAACACCACACGTTGGATGCCAGCATCTTTTAGAAATTTAATTTTATTGGCATCGCGATTGTTGGCTTGTGTACTGGCATGTAAAACAATTGGCGGCAGCTCCATTTCCATGATTGCCATGTCTTGAATAATCAATGCATCAACGCCAATATGGTACAATTCCCATATTAATTGGCGACAAGTTTCTAATTCGTTATCGTATAAAATGGTATTGATTACCACAAAAACTTGGGCGTTAAACAAATGAGCATACTTCACCAATTCGGCTACATCTTCTATCGAATTGTGAGCATTGGAACGAGCTCCAAACTGAGGTGCTCCAATATAAACGGCATCGGCTCCACTATTGATGGCTGCCATTCCGTGAATTAAATCTTTAGCTGGTGCTAATATTTCTATTTTCTTTTTCATAAATTGAAATCTCTTTATGATAACACTTTGAGTTTGCGTTAAAAAAGTCTGCAAAGGTCTTATATTTTATCGGAGATTTCTAATCTAAATTTAGATTTTTTGATTTTAAAAAAGAAAACCTCAAATAAAATTAATTAAATGAGGTTGATTTTGTGGTGGTAAAAACTATTATCCTAAACTATACTCAGCTTGTGATTGTAATTGATAATATCCTTTTGCTTTCTTTTTAGTTAAATCTACTACAATGGCAATAAACTGATTTTCTTGGTCGGTGTTCAGTAAAATATGTTCAAATTTGTCTTTTGAATCTCTGAAAACTTTGTAAACCAATTCGTTTTCATCAAATTTTTTAGGTAAAATTTTTATTCTTTTCAATTCGTTTACAAAAGGCCAAATGTTAAACATTACGTTGTCTTCTTGGTTGGAAACATCTACCATTTTAGGGGTTAAAGTAGATTTAAATTTTTCTTTAGAGAGTTCTTTAGGTCCTTTTTTATATTTTAGTTTTCGATAAATGACAATAATAAAAACGATAACAGCGATGATATACAAGGACAAAAAATGAATATGTATTAATTTGTTAATAGCCATGGTTTTAGTGTTTTGTTTGTTGTGAATTATTCTGCAATTTAATCAAAATAAGTTAGACTATAACTGACATAAATCATTTTCATATTGTTAAATATTGAGTCTTAAAAAGAAAAAAACCTCAAAAACAGCTTTGTATTTGAGGTTTTGTTTTTCTAAAAATCCGAATTAGACGTTACCATTTTCATTTTCTTTATCCAAATAACTTTGAACAATTTCGATGGCATTGGTAACGACATCGCTTAAAGCGGTTATAAAAGTACCATCTTGTGCGGTGTCAATAGCATGCTTGATGGCTTCGGTTTCTTTAGAAATAATTTCGTGAGTAACTGTTTTTCCTGAAGCAGCAATACCTTCCATAATGAGTCCGATGATTTCTTCTTCGGTTCTTCCACGTAAATATTTCTCTTGGCGAATGATGATGTGGTCAAACATTCGTGCAGCAATGGTCGCACATTCTTTAATGTCTTCGTCACGTCGATCACCGACTCCGGCGATAATTCCGATTTTTTTGGTGGCTTCTACCGAGCTTAAATATTCTTCAACACCTTTATAACCAGCAGGATTATGCGCAAAGTCAATCAAAACTTTGAATTTTTTGAATTCAAAAATATTCATTCTACCTGGCGTTTGGGCTGCACTTGGAATGAATGTTTGTAATGATAAACTGATATCTTCCGTTTTAAATCCTTGTAAATAGGCCGCTAAAGTCGCAGCTAATACATTTGCAATCATGAATTTGGCTTTACCGCCTAATGTCAAAGGTACATGAGTAGCACGTTCTACTCGAATTTTCCACTCGCCTTTTTTGATGGTGATGAATCCGTTTTCATATACCGCTACAATTTTTCCTTCTTTGGCAAATTGTTGCACTTTTGGATGGTTTTCATCCATTGCAAAATAAGCAATACTGCAACTTAGTTCGTTGGCAATTTTCAAACATTGTTCGTCTTCTGCATTAAGAATCGCCCAACCATCTTTTTTGATGCTTCTAACTACCGTAGCTTTTACTCTTGCTAAATCATCCAAAGTATGAATGTCAGATAATCCTAAGTGATCTTCTTGAATGTTGGTAATGATTCCGATATCACATCTGCTAAAACCCAATCCGGCACGAAGAATTCCACCACGAGCAGTTTCTAACACAGCGAACTCAACAGTGGGATCCTTTAAAATATATTCGGCAGAAACTGGTCCTGTGGTATCTCCTTTTTCCATCAAATGGTTTTGCACATAAATACCATCGGATGTGGTAAATCCAACTCGGTAACCATTATTTTTAACAATGTGAGCGATCAATCGGGTAGTGGTAGTTTTGCCATTAGTTCCGGTAATAGCAATAATAGGAATACGACTTGGTTTTCCTGGAGGATATAACATATCAATTACAGGTGCGGCCACGTTTCTTGGCAAACCTTCAGAAGGTGCTAAGTGCATACGAAAACCTGGAGCAGCATTAACTTCTAATATACAACCACCCGTTTCTTTAAGTGGTTGCGTTAAATTTTCTGCCATAATATCTACACCACAGATGTCCAATCCGATTACTCGTGAAATTCTTTCGCATAGGAAAATATTTTCGGGATGCATCATATCGGTAACGTCTACAGAAGTTCCACCAGTACTTAAATTGGCAGTCGATTTTAAATAGACTACTTCATCTTTTCTTGGAACAGTTTCTAAGGTATAGCCTAATTTTTCTAATAAATCGGTAGTATCGCGATCGACATCAATTTGCGTCAGTACATTTTCATGTCCGTATCCACGTCTTGGGTCTTTGTTGGTTTCAGCAATCAATTGTTGGATGGTTTGTTTGCCATCACCTCTTACATGAGCAGGTTCTCTTTTGGCAGCGGCTACCAATTTGTTGTCAATGATTAGTACTCTAAAGTCGAAGCCAGTTATGAATTTTTCAACAATTACACGACGGCTATAATTTTTAGCATACGCTAATCCCGAGACTGCATCCTCCCAGGTTTTTACATTGATAGAAGCACCTTTTCCATGATTACCGTCTAATGGTTTGATTACAATTGGGTAACCAATCTTTTTCACAACGGCTTCTAAATCTTCTTCATCTACACAAATACCACCGTTGGCAACAGGTATGGAAGCCAAATCCAACATGCGTTTGGTTTCTTCTTTATTGCAGGCAATATCTACAGCAATGTTGCTGGTTTTACAAGTAATTGTTGCCTGAAAACGCATTTGATTTACACCATAACCTAATTGTACTAATGAATTGGTTCCAAGACGAATCCAAGGAATGTCCCGTGCAACGGCTTCTTCTACAATACTTCCGGTTGAAGGACCTAGTCGAACACGTTCGCGAATTTCACGCATTTTTTGGATATCGGCTTCAACATCATAATCGGTTCCTGCAATAAGCGCTTCGGCAATGCGAACCGATGCTTCGGCTGCATAAAGTCCTACATTTTCTTCGGTATAACTAAAAACGACATTATAAATTCCGGGTGTTTTGGTTTCTCTAGTTCTTCCGAAACCCGTTTCCATACCAGCAAGAGTTTGAATTTCTAATGCTATGTGTTCAATTACGTGTCCCATCCAAGTGCCTCTGTCTACACGAGAAAAAAATCCGCCGCGACATCCTTCAGAGCAACGATGTTCAATCATGGTGGGAAACATAGCTTCAATGCGTTCGCGAAATCCTTCGATTTTGTTGGTTGGACGTTCTTCCATTTCTTCCAAATCTAATCGCATTTGGATTAATTTTTTTCTTTGTACACTCCAAATATTTGGACCGCGAAGTGCTTGAATTTTATCTATTTTCATAGGATTATGATGTTTTGTTTTGAGTTGATTGTAATGAATTTGTTAAAAATAAAAAATATTTGTTATTGTGAAACATTTTTAGTGAGAAAAAGTTTGTTTTTTATTTGATTTATTATGGTTGTGTTGATTTTCAAGGAAATGTGTTTTGTTAGGAAAGAAAAAGGGCGTAATTTAAGATGCATTACTTTGAAATTCCTAAATGAAGTGCAATACCATTAGTGTCTAGCCCTGATTGAAGCAATCCGCCATGCGGTGCGAAAAGCAGGAACATGGTTAACAAGTAGTCGATAAGTTTCGCTTCAAAATAAAAGAAAACGTTTGCGGAATATTATGAAATGGTTATTTTTACGGCATGAAAATACACGGAAAATTAATTATTATAGGTGGTGCTGTTGATAAGGGCAGTTTTTCGGAAACCGATTTGGATAAGAATGCCACTAAAAATTTGAATTTCTTTGAGGAAGGAATTTTAAAGCGAATTATTAAAGAATCTAAACATAAAGAGCAGTCACGTATTGAGGTGATTACAACGGCGTCAAAAATTCCGAGAGAGATTGGACCTGAATATGTCAAAGCTTTTAGTTATTTGGGTGCGAATAATGTTGATGTTTTATACATTGAAAAAAGAGAACAAGCTTCAGAATCGGATATTTTAGAACGTTTAAAAGCTGCTGATGTAGTGATGTTTACTGGTGGAGATCAGTTGCGTTTGACTTCTATTTTGGGTGGTACTCCGTTTGATGATATTTTAATTGATAAGTATAGAAATACCGATTTTATTTATGCAGGAACTTCTGCTGGGGCTGCTGCGGCATCCAACAATATGATTTATCAGGGAAGCAGTCAAGAAGCTTTGCTAAAAGGTGAAGTTAAAATTACATCTGGACTGGGTTTGATAGACGATGTAGTTATTGATACCCATTTTGTGCAAAGAGGCAGAATAGGAAGATTGTTTCAAGCTGTTGTTGGAAATCCAAAAGTTCTTGGAATTGGTTTGGGAGAAGACACTGGTTTGTTAATTAAAAATGGACGTCAAATGGAAGCTATTGGTTCTGGACTTGTGATTTTGGTTGATGGACGTGAAGTAAAAGATACTAATTTAACTCAAGTAGAATTAGGGCAACCGATTTCTATTAATCATTTGGTAACGCACGTGATGAGTAAACACGATACCTTTGATTTGGATACGTTTAAAATGACCATTAAGTCTTCGCAATACGTTTAATAAAAGTTTTTTACGATAATTTTAAACACAGATTATAGAAATTATATAAATTTTAAAAATTTCTTCAATCTGTGTTTTTTTTAATTTTATGTTATGTCAAAAATAATCATTCACGGCGGTTTTTTCTCGGAATCTTCTACTAATCACGAAACGAAAGTAGCCAAACAACAAGCTTTGTTGCGAATTGCTAAAGAATCTTATGATTATTTAAAAACGCATTCGGCTGTTGAAACAGTGGTATATGCAGTTTCTTTGTTGGAAGACGATGCGTTGTTCAATGCTGGTATTGGTTCGCAGATTCAAAGTGATGGAAAAATTAGAATGAGTGCTTCATTAATGGATGGGACTACACAAAAGTTTAGTGGTGTAATTAATATTGAAGAAGTGAAAAATCCAATTCAAGTGGCTTTAGAGTTGATGAAAGTTGATGATAGAGTTTTGGGTGGAGAAGGAGCAACCAATTTTGCTAGACAGCATGGATTCGAACAATATTCGACTGAAATCCCTCAAAGAAGAGCCGAATATGAAGCAAAACTGGCATCAACGGGTTTAGGTACTGTGGGATGTGTGGCTTTGGATGCTCAAGGAAGATTGGCTGCGGCGACTTCAACTGGAGGAAAAGGCTTTGAAATTCCAGGAAGAATATCAGATTCGGCTACGGTTGCAGGAAATTATGTGAACGAATTTTGTGGTGTGAGTTTGACTGGAGTGGGAGAAGATATTGTAAGTGGAGCAGTAGCTGCCAAAATTGTGACTCGTGTGACAGACGGCTTTGCT
This sequence comes from uncultured Flavobacterium sp., assembly GCA_964577105.1. Classification (GTDB taxonomy): domain Bacteria; phylum Bacteroidota; class Bacteroidia; order Flavobacteriales; family Flavobacteriaceae; genus Flavobacterium. The sequence goes on along the minus strand of CAZNWY010000003.1, from coordinate 3,564 downwards.
TTGAAAGATGCTTTTGAAAAAACATTTGCAGAATTGAAGCCTTACGATGGTTTTGCAGGTGCAATTGCGATTGATAAGAATGGTAATATCTTTCATCAAGATTCGCATCCTAGTATGGTTTATGCGAGTTATGATGGAGAAAAAGAAGAAGTTTTTAATTAGATTTTTTGATAGAACAATAAAAAAATCCCAATCGAAAGATTGGGATTTTCTATATGTAAGTAAGTTAAACTGGTTGTACAAACGTTTTTATTTCACTTTTTTCACAACAGCTTTGAAAGCTTCTGGGTGATTCATTGCTAAATCTGCTAATACTTTACGGTTCAATTCGATTCCGTTTTTCTTAACTAATCCCATGAATTGAGAGTAAGACATTCCTTCTAAACGAGCTCCAGCGTTGATACGTTGAATCCATAATGAACGGAAGTTTCTCTTGTTTTGTTTTCTATCGCGATAAGCGTAAACCATCGCTTTTTCAACTGCGTTTTTAGCTACAGTCCAAACGTTTTTACGACGACCAAAGAAACCTTTGGCTTGCTTCATTATCTTTTTTCTTCTTGCTCTTTTAGCAACTGAATTTACTGATCTTGGCATAATTTTTCTTGTGTTTTTGTAGCAGGCGTCCCGAATCTAATCAAGGGAACTTGAGGCCATACTCCAAGGTTATTAAAATTGTTTTAACCTAAAGATTATTCTAAAAGCTGTTAGCTATTAGATAATTCTTAATTGTTGTTTGATGCTTTTCTCATCTGTTTTGTGAACCAAAGCAGAATGGGTTAAAGCTAATTTACGCTTCTTAGACTTTTTAGTCAAGATGTGGCTTTTGAAAGCGTGTTTTCTTTTAATTTTTCCAGAGCCAGTAACTTTAAAACGTTTCTTAGCGCTAGATTTTGTTTTCATTTTAGGCATAATTTCCCTAATTTATTTAATTTAACTTACTTACTTATTTTTAGAATTCATTACTGTTAACAGGACATGAATCTTATTACTTCTTTTTCTTCGGAGCGATATACATAATCATTCTCTTTCCTTCAAGAACTGGTAAAGCTTCTACTTTTCCATGTTCTTCTAAATCTTGAGCTAAACGTAACAATAAAATTTGTCCTTGCTCTTTGTAAATGATAGAACGTCCTTTAAAGAACACAAATGCTTTCAATTTAGCTCCTTCTTTCAGGAATTTTTCAGCATTTTTTCTTTTAAATTCGTAATCATGCTCGTCTGTTTGAGGACCAAAACGAATCTCTTTAACCACAATTTGCGTAGATTTTGCTTTAAGCTCTTTCTCACGCTTTTTTTGCATGTAAACAAACTTTTTGTAGTCAATAATTTTACAAACTGGCGGTTCTGCGTTTGGCGAAATTTCAACCAAATCTAATTCCAATTCGTCAGCTAAACGCATGGCGTCTGATGTCTTGTAAATTCCTGGTTCTACATTGTCTCCAACAAGACGTATTTCAGGTACACGAATAAAATTATTTATTCTGTGCTCATCTTTTTTTTCTACTCGAGGTTGGTAACCTCTGTTGTTTCTAATTGCTATGGCTTTATTATTTTAGTTAAACTTCAAATGTTTTTAATGTTTTGGCAATTTCTTCGTTTACAATTTTAGCAAATTCCTCTATTGTAACGGTAATATTACCTTTTCCTTCTTGTCCGTGTCTGCGAACAGATATGGTTCCGTTTTTCTCTTCTTCCTCACCAACAATCAGCATGAACGGCATTTTTTGAACTTCCGCATCTCTAATTTTCTTACCAATTGTTTCGTTGCGGTTGTCAATTAGGGCGCGAATTTCGTGATTTTCTAGCAATTCTAAAACTTTTTTTGCATAATTTTCATATTTCTCGCTCAAAGACAGTATAATAGCTTGCTCAGGCATCAACCATAGTGGGAAGTTTCCTGCGGTATGTTCTAATAAAATTGCTATAAAACGTTCCATCGAACCAAATGGCGCTCTGTGAATCATTACTGGTCGGTGTAATTTGTCGTCAGCTCCTTTGTAAGTCAATTCAAAACGTTCTGGTAAATTGTAATCTACCTGAATGGTTCCTAACTGCCAACTTCTGCCTAATGCATCTTTTACCATAAAATCCAATTTCGGACCATAAAAAGCGGCTTCACCATATTCAACTACAGTATTCAGTCCTTTATCAGCGGCAGCATTGATAATAGCATTTTCAGCTTTTTCCCAATTTTCGTCGCTACCTATATATTTATCTCTGTTTTCTTGATCGCGTAGAGATATTTGCGCTGTAAAATTTTCAAATCCTAACGAACCAAAAACATACAATACCAAGTCAATTACTTTTTTGAACTCACTATCCAATTGGTCTGGAGTACAGAAAATATGCGCATCATCTTGAGTAAATCCTCTCACACGTGTCAATCCATGCAATTCACCACTTTGCTCATATCGGTAAACGGTTCCAAACTCAGCATAGCGTTTTGGTAAATCTTTATACGACCATGGTTTGGTGTTGTATATCTCACAATGATGCGGACAGTTCATAGGTTTCAATAAAAACTCTTCTCCTTCAGCTGGAGTGGTTATGGGTTGAAAGCTATCAGCGCCATATTTAGCATAATGTCCAGAAGTTACATAAAGCTCTTTCTGACCAATATGTGGTGTAACGACTTGCTCATAACCAGCTTTCTTTTGAGCTCTTTTTAAAAATTGCTCCAAACGATCTCTCAAAGCGGCTCCTTTAGGTAGCCATAAAGGTAAACCTTGACCAACTTTTTGTGAAAATGCAAATAAATCTAATTCTTTTCCTAGTTTTCTATGGTCACGACGTTTCGCTTCTTCTAATAACTCTAAATAATCAGTCAAATCTTTTTGCTTCGGAAAAGAAATTCCATACACACGAGTCAGCTGTTTGTTTTTCTCGTCACCACGCCAATAAGCACCAGCAACACTCATGATTTTCATAGCCTTGATGATTCCTGTATTCGGAATATGACCACCACGACACAAATCAAAAAAGTTGGAATGATCACAAAATGTAATCGTTCCGTCTTCTAAATTCGAAATCAATTCTGTCTTATACTCGTTGTTTTTGTATACTTCTAATGCTTCCGCTTTCGAAACCGGACGCATTTTAAACTCATGTTTCTCTCTCGATATCTCTAAAACTCGATCCTCAATAGCTTTAAAGTCGCTTTCAGAAATCTTGTTGTCTCCAAAATCAACGTCATAATAAAACCCATTGTCAATTGCTGGTCCTAAAGTTAATTTAATACCTTTATATTTTTCCTCCAAAACCTGAGCCATTACGTGTGAAGTCGAATGCCAAAAAGCTTTTTTTCCCTCTTTGTCATTCCACGTATACAATATAAGTGATCCGTCGGTGGTTAATTCCGTCGAAGTTTCTATTGTTGTACCATTAAAAGCTGCCGAAATCACATTTCTTGCTAATCCTTCACTGATGCTTCTCGCAACATCCATTGGAGTCGAACCTTTTGCGAACTCCTTAACCGAACCGTCAGGTAGAGTAATCTTTATCATTCCTAAATTTTTATGGACTGCAAATATATAAGATTAACAAAACACATACAATATATATAGG
>CAZNWY010000002.1:0-156435 GCA_964577105.1 uncultured Flavobacterium sp. | reverse complement strand
AAGAGATATCATTGTAATTTCTTCGGTTTCTTGTTTGTATGGTATAGGAAATCCAGTAGAATTTCAAAAAAATGTAATTTCGATTGAGAGAGATCAGGTTATTTCTCGAACTAAATTACTGCATCGATTGGTGCAAAGTTTGTATTCTAGAACCGAAGCCGAATTTACACCCGGAACCTTTCGTATTAAAGGCGATACGGTAGAAATTTTTCCAAGTTATGCTGACGAACCGTTTCGCGTACATTTTTTTGGTGATGAAATTGAAGAAATTGAGGCTTTTGATGCTCGAAGTGCGCAAGTTTTAGAAAAATACGAAAAACTGAATATTTATCCAGCCAATATGTTTGTGACTTCTCCCGATGTGTTGCAAGCTGCTATTTGGGACATCCAACAAGATTTGGTCAAACAAGTCGATTATTTTAAAGAAATTGGCAAACATCTCGAGGCCAAACGCCTAGAAGAGCGCACCAATTTCGATTTGGAAATGATTCGTGAATTAGGCTATTGTTCTGGAATTGAAAACTATTCTCGTTATTTAGACCGACGTTTACCCGGTACGCGTCCTTTCTGTCTGTTAGATTATTTTCCAGATGATTTTCTGATGGTGGTGGATGAAAGCCACGTTACCATTTCGCAAGTTCACGCTATGTATGGTGGCGATAGAAGTCGAAAGGAAAACTTGGTCGAATACGGATTTCGATTGCCTGCTGCAATGGACAACCGTCCGTTAAAGTTTGAAGAATTTGAAAGCATGCAAAACCAAGTGATTTATGTTTCGGCAACTCCAGCTGATTATGAATTGCAAAAATCGGAAGGAATTTATGTGGAGCAAGTCATTCGCCCTACTGGGTTGTTAGATCCGATTATAGAAATTCGTCCAAGTTTGAACCAAATAGACGACTTAATTGAGGAAATTCAACAACGATGCGAATTCGACGAACGTGTTTTGGTAACTACATTAACCAAACGAATGGCAGAAGAGTTGACCAAATATTTAACCAAAGTAGCTATTCGATGCCGTTACATCCACAGTGATGTTGACACCTTGGAACGTGTAGAAATCATGCAAGATTTACGTAAAGGTTTATTTGATGTTTTAATCGGAGTCAACTTATTGCGTGAAGGTTTGGATTTACCCGAAGTTTCGCTGGTTGCTATTTTGGATGCCGATAAAGAAGGTTTTTTACGAAGTCATCGCTCGCTTACGCAAACGGTGGGTCGTGCCGCACGAAATGTAAATGGAAAAGCCATCATGTATGCTGATAAAATTACGGCTTCCATGCAAAAAACCATTGACGAAACCAATTATCGTAGAGAAAAACAAATGCGATACAATGCCGAAAATAACATCGAACCCAAAGCATTAAACAAAAGTTTGGGTAATGCCTTGAGCAACAACTCTGTTTCGACTTCTTACTATGAAGAAAAAATTCTAAAAGCGGCCGAACCTGAAAGTTTGTATTTATCTAAATCTGAAATTGAAAAGAAAATTCGCGAAGCCAAAAAAGCGATGGAAAAAGCTGCCAAAGAACTAGATTTTATGCAAGCGGCAAAATATCGAGATGAGATAAAAGCTTTGCAAGAAAAATTATAAGATAAAAAAAACGCAACCGTTAAAGTTGCGTTTTTCTATTGTGTTCCAATGCAATTATGCAATTTCAATCAAACGTTTTGGTTTTGGTAAAGCTTCTTCTCTTTTTGGAAGTGCTATGTGTAAAACACCATTTTCATAAGTGGCATTTATATTTTCTGTGTTTACCGTTTCTGGTAACGTAAAAGCACGTCTGAAAGAAGAATAACTAAATTCTTTACGAGTATATTTTCCTTCAGTATCTTTTTCTTCTTTCTCTGCTTTTTCTTCAGAAGAAATGGTTAAAACATTGTGATCAATTTCAATATTGAAATCTTCTTTTTTCTTTCCAGGTGCAGCCAATTCAATTCCAAAACTGGTATCAGTTTCTTTAATATTTACTGCAGGTACATTAGCATTAAAACTTTGCATGCCGCCCAACCAATCTGGTTTTAGTAATTCATCAATAATTGATGGAAATGGTACTGAGTTTCTTTTAATTAAGTTCATAGTTGTATTTTTTAAATTAAACATTTTTAGTCTTACAACTACTTTCCAACAAATCACATACCAACAGAAATTTTAGGTCAATTTGACATTTTTATAAGAAATTCTAAGTGATAAAAATGAAAAAATGACCACTTTAACAATTTGTTAACTGACTAATTTTCAGTTATGTTGCTCTTGAAAAACCTCTAACAAATAATCTGGAGAAACCATTCGGGTTGGCGATTGCTCCATGGCTTTCAAAACGCGTTTTATGGCAAATGGGTTTAGCCCCATATTCACTCCTATTTCATGAATTTTGATTTGCTCGCGTTCATGTAACACGCCATCACAATGCATTAATAAGGCTAATCTGTAGAATTGTTGAATGCGCTCAAATTCCGTCTTGATGACCTCACTTCGGTTTTCTTCGTGGAATAATTGCTTAAATTCGTTTTTATCAATACCAAGTTCTATAGCAATGAGAGATAAAAACAGATACTCTCTTTCGTGCAATTCGCCGTCCACAATGGCAAAGGCAATCATGTCGCACAATAAACTTATCTTTTGTTCCTTAGTGTTCATCAAAAATGATTATTTTTAGCTAAAATATAATTATTTGTTACATTCTAAAAATTTATTCGTTTGAAATTTATCACCTCACTACTTTGCCTTCTAATTTTTCATACCAGCAATGCGCAGTCAAGCACTGCCAGCAGCCAAGTTTCATCATTTACTATTCAAGCACCTCAATTAAAAACTTCTAAGAAAATTTGGGTTTATCTTCCCAAAAACTATTCGAGTTCAACCAAGAAATTTCCAGTAATTTACATGCAGGATGGACAAAATTTGTTTGATGCTAAAACTTCCTATGTAGGCGAATGGAATGTAGACGAAACTTTAGACAGCATCAATGCCCAAGTGATTGTGATCGGAATTGAACACGGTGGCGAAAAACGAATGGAAGAATTAACTCCTTTTAAAAATGCTAAATACGGCGGTGGCAATGCCGATGCTTACCTCGATTTTATTGTACATACGCTAAAACCTTATGTGGATCAAAATTACAGAACCAAAACCAATGCTTCCAATACTTGCCTTTGGGGAAGTTCTCTTGGCGGATTAGTTTCGTTTTATGGAGCTTTAAAATATCCTGAAGTATTCGGAAAAGTAGGGTGCTTTTCTCCTTCTTTTTGGTTCAATCGCAAAGAAATATTTGAGTTGATGCAACAAACCAAAAACTTCAAAACCAAAGTCTATTTCTTATGTGGCGATAACGAAGGTGATGACGATATGGTAAAAGATTTAAACGCCATGGAATACCAAGTCAACACCAAAAGATGTGAATGCAAGATGTTGAATAAAAAAATCATTGTAAAAGGCGGACAACACAACGAAAAATTATGGCGAGAAGGTTTCAAAAAAGCGTACCTTTGGCTTTTTTAAATTTCACAATTCAAAATTTCTTGTTGAATATTCAACATTCTATTTTTGAAACAAATACACTAAAACATGAATAACAACGATATATTCAAAAAACTACGTGTCGCTTTAATGCTTCGCGACGATCAAATAGAAGAGATTTTAAAACTAGTTGATTTCAGAATGTCAAAAGGAGAAATTGGCAACTTCTTTAGAAATGCCGATCATCCAAAATTTGTAGAATGTGGCGACCAAGTATTGCGTAATTTCCTAAACGGATTGGTAATTCACTTACGCGGAACTAAGGAAAATCCAAAAAATCCTATGGATGTAATCGCAATTCATAAATCGGAAGCCAAGCCTAAAGAATACCATAAATCGGAAGGCGGTCCAAAAAAAGAATACAAACCCAAAACTGCCGATGCGCCTAAAAAGAAGTTCGCACCCAAAAAAACAGTCAAAAAAGAACCAATTGTAGAAAAAGTACAATACAAAAATGGTAAAAACAAAAAGTCCTAGTTATCTAGGATTTTTTTTATTTTAAAAATTAAGAATTGATTAATTTTTAATGACTTCTACCTTTGAAAATAGATTTTTTTGTAGGTTTAGTCGATTTTAAATGTAAACAAAATGAGTATATTAAATAAGTTCCTATTTTTAGGAATAGCTTCTTTGGCTATTTCATGTAATGAAGAAAGTGCTGTAAGCAACACCTCATCATCAAACACAAACAAAACAACCACAACAGCTGTAGTAGCAGCCAATCCAAAACGTTTTCTATTTGATGCTACCAAAGCAGAAACAGCTGGAAATGCAGACTGGGTTATCGATGCCGATACTTCTCCACAACGCATTCCTACACCTTTACAATCAACTATTACGTCGTCTACTACGGAATCTTATTGGCGTGGTGCTTTATCGTCTTGGGGAATTGCTCTAGCAAAACTAGGACATACTGTTGAAACACTACCATCTGGCACAGCGATTACTTATGGAGGAACAGGTGCTCAAGATTTGAAAAACTACGATGTTTTTGTAATTGACGAACCAAACATTCGTTTTACAGCTGCAGAAAAAACAGCCATCATCAACTTTGTAAAAAATGGCGGTGGATTGTTCATGATTTCAGACCATACCGTTTCTGATAGAAATAACGACGGTTGGGATTCTCCTGCTATTTGGAACGACTTAATGACGACCAACTCGGTTCAAGCCAATCCATTCGGAATCAACATTACCTTAAACAACATTTCTGAAACGACTTCTAATCGTTTAAGCACAACCACCAACCCAATATTAAATGGTTCACAAGGTGTGGTTTCGCAATTAAAATATTCTAATGGCGCAACTATGACCATCAACACAACCGCAAATCCAACAGTTCAAGGTTTAATTTGGAGAGGCAGTTCGTCTCAAGGAACTTCAAATATCATGTGTGCTTCTGCTACTTATGGAACTGGAAGAGTGGTGGTAATTGGAGATAGTTCTCCTGCAGATGATGGTACAGGTGCTTCTGGAGATACCTTATATCCCGGTTGGACTGAGCTAGCATCCCACTCGCGTTTGCACATGAATGCCTCTTTGTGGCTTGCTAAATTGTAACGAATCGATCCCAACAAATACTAATAATATCCTGAGTTTTCACTCGGGATATTTTTTTTTAACTATAATTTAAAAACATGAAAAACATCATAAAACTAGAAGAAGTTGGATTGCTCATCTTGTTCTCCCTACTTTATTTCAACTTTTATAACGGCACCTGGGGATTCTTTTTAGCACTATTCTTTGTACCCGATGCATCTTTTGTTTTTTATTTTATTCATAAAAAAGCTGGAACTATTGCTTACAATATCTTTCATCATAAAGGCATTATGTCAATTGTAATTCTAATTGGTTGGTTCCTACACAACGACCTTATTTCTAAAATCGGACTTATCTTTATGGCACACAGTTGCTTTGACCGCGCTTTGGGTTATGGCTTAAAATATTCCGATAGTTTCGACCACACCCATTTGGGCTGGATTGGAAAAAGTAAACACTTAAACACATAAAAAAATCCCGAGCCTTAACTCAGGATTCACTTTATATTTCGTACTTCTAATTTCGTACTTACGAAAGCGCTACTTTAACTTGATCAGCAGCTTCTTGAAATTGAACTGCAGACAAGATTGGCATTCCTGAATTATCAATTAATTCTTTAGCAATCTCAGCATTGGTTCCTTGTAAACGAACAATAATTGGCACTTTAATATCGTCACCCATATTTTTGTATGCATCTACAACTCCTTGAGCTACACGGTCGCAACGAACAATTCCACCAAAAATATTGATCAAAATAGCTTTTACGTTTGGATCTTTTAAGATAATTCTAAAAGCAGTTTCTACACGTTTAGCATCAGCGGTTCCTCCTACGTCTAAGAAGTTAGCTGGCTCAAAACCGGCATATTTAATCAAATCCATTGTAGCCATTGCCAATCCAGCACCGTTTACCATACAACCTACCGTTCCGTCAAGGTCAACATAGTTCAAACCTGCTTCTTTAGCTTCTACTTCAATTGGATTCTCTTCTCTAATGTCACGCATATCAGCATATTTTGGCTGACGGTATAACGCATTATCATCAATATTTACTTTAGCATCAACCGCTAATATTTTGTTATCCGATGTTTTTAAAACTGGATTAATTTCAAACATAGAAGCATCACTTCCAATGTAAGCATCATACAAAGCTTCTACAAACTTCACCATTTCTTTGAATGCATTTCCAGAAAGACCTAAGTTAAACGCAACACGTCTCGCTTGAAATCCTTGTAATCCTAATTGTGGATCAATCTCTTCTGTAAAAATTAAATGCGGAGTATGTTCTGCTACTTCCTCAATATCCATTCCACCTTCAGTAGAATACATAATCATGTTTCTTCCAGTCGCTCTGTTCAATAAAACCGACATATAAAACTCAGAAGTTTCACTTTCTCCAGGATAGTACACATCTTCAGCAACTAATACTTTATGTACTTGTTTTCCTTCTGGTGGAGTTTGAGGCGTTTTAAGCATCATCCCAATAATTTGTTCTGATATTTCAGTAACTTGGTCTAAATTCTTAGCCAATTTCACACCGCCACCTTTACCTCTACCACCTGCGTGAATTTGAGCCTTAATAACGTACCAACTGGTTCCAGTTTCAGTAGTCAATTGTTTTGCAGCAGCTACAGCTTCTACCGGACTATTAGCAACGATACCACGTTGTACGCGTACACCATATTTTGCTAAAATCTCTTTTCCTTGATATTCGTGTATATTCATAATTATGAGTTTGTCTTTAAAAAGTGTCACAAAAGTAATTAAATAGAATGAAACCTAAAAGAAATGTATATCAATTTAGTAACTTTATTTTGAGTTTAATGTCACGCTAAGTTTATTGATGTATTGAAGCGAATGGTTTGGGTGTTTTTGCCCTCCATTTTCCTGCTGCAGGAACTCGCTTTTTTATAATGTTGATTTCGAGAGCCTCAACCAACATTATAAAAAGAGCTCAAACAATTCCCGCATCAGGGCTAGATTGTTGTGGTATTGCAAAAAAATCAGGTTAAAAAATAACAATTTCACAGAAATGTTAAACCCGTTTGTATTCCGTGCTTCAAAAAGTATCTTTGTATAATTAAACCGTTCAAACTGTCTACCGACAACCGTGAACTGAAAACTGAAAAATTATGCAACCCAAAGAGTTACTAGCACTTGCCGAAGAATTTGGCAATCCGTTGTACGTTTATGACGCAACAACCATCGAGCACCAGTACAATCGTTTGACAGCAGCTTTTTCTAAGGTTAAAAACCTTCGCATCAATTATGCGATGAAAGCTTTGTCCAACATTTCCATCTTAAAGTTGCTGAAGAAGTGCGGATCTGGTTTAGATACCGTTTCTATTCAAGAAGTGCAATTGGGTTTACATGCTGGTTTTTCTCCAGACAAAATCATCTTCACGCCCAATGGTGTTTCTTTTGAAGAAATAGAAGAAGTTGCAAAACTTGGCGTTCAAATTAACATTGATAACCTTTCGGTTTTAGAACATTTCGGAGCTAAATATCCAATGGTGCCTGTTTGTATTCGCATCAACCCACACGTAATGGCTGGTGGCAATCAAAACATTTCTGTGGGACATATCGATAGTAAATTCGGAATTTCCATCTATCAAATTCCGCACATCTTGCGCATTGTAGAAAACACCGGAATGCACATCAACGGCATTCACATGCATACGGGTTCTGATATTTTAGATATTGAAGTATTTTTATACGCTGCCGAAATTCTATTTGATGCTGCCAAACAATTTAAAGAACTCGATTTCCTTGATTTCGGTTCTGGATTTAAAGTGCCGTACAAAAAAGGCGACATCGAAACCAACATCGAAGAATTAGGAAAAAAATTAACCAAACGTTTCTTGGCCTTCGAAAAAGACTACGGCCGACCATTAACACTTGCTTTCGAACCTGGAAAATTTCTGGTGAGTGAAGCTGGCTATTTCTTGGTTAAAGTAAACGTTGTGAAACAAACAACCTCAACGGTTTTTGCTGGAATCGATTCTGGTTTCAACCATCTCATTCGTCCTATGTTCTATGGCTCGCAACATACCATAGAAAACATTTCGAACCCCAAAGGAAAAGAACGTTTCTATACCGTAGTGGGTTATATTTGTGAAACCGACACCTTTGCTAACAATCGTCGTATCGCCGAAATTAATGAAGGAGATATTTTATGTTTTAAAAATGCTGGTGCCTACTGCTACTCGATGGCTTCCAACTACAACTCGCGCTTCAAACCTGCCGAAGTGCTGTGGAAAGACGATAAAGGCCACCTGATTAGCAAACGAGAAACTTTTGACGATTTGATTAGAAATCAGATTGTAGTGGAAGTATAAAGAAAAACCTCGCTTAATACAGCGAGGTTTTTTCTTTTTGTGATTTGCGGGTGTGATTCTTCGTACCTCAGAATGACAAAGCACCTCTTTTTGTCATGTTGACGTAGGAAACATCACACAAGTAGCTCAATAATGATTGTGATTCTCCGTGCCTCAGAATGACAAGAATATCTTTTGTCATGTTGACGTAGGAAACATCACACTAGTAACTCAATAATGCGAGTGTGATTCTTCGTACCTCAGAATGACAAAAATACTCATTAAGCCCTCACAAAACGATCATTCAAAAACTCAAAATTTTCATTAAAAGAACGAATAAGTGCTAACTTCCTATCTCTCTTCCATCCTTTGAGTTCTTTTTCTCTTGCAATTGCTTCTTGAACCCAACTGAATTTTTCATAATACACCAAATACTCTAAACCATATTTTGATGCAAAAGTTTTAATTCCTTTTACTATATTTTCTTTATGTTGTTGTAAACGAACACTTAAATCATTGGTCATTCCTATGTAGTAAGTTGATCGATGCTTATTGGTAATTATATAAACATAAAAGGAATAGTGTCCTTCATTATATTCAATCATTGTGTTGTTCATGGCGTATAATTTTATATTTTTTCTTATTGTCATGTTGACGAAGGAAACATCACACAAGTAACTCCTTTCTTTATGTGACTATTATGTGTGATTCTTCGTGCCTCAGAATGACAAAGCGTTATTCTTTGTCATGTTGACGAAGGAAACATCACACGAGTAACTCCTTTCCTTACGTGACTATCATGTTTGATTCTTCGTACCTCATAATGACAAAACACCTCTCTTTTTGTCATGTTGACGAAGGAAACATCACACAAGTAACTGCTTTCTTTATGTGACTACCGTATGCGATTCTTCGTACCTCAGAATGACAAAACGATATCTTTTATACTGGTGCAAAAATCCATGCAATCCGTGTAATCTGTGTTCCAAACTATCACACCACTATTTATCCAAAACCTCCGTCAAAACCTTCGCTTCCGTTCCATTCGGAAACGTAATTTTTAATTTTTGAGCTAAAGTCGGCGCTATTTGGGTGATTTCTTTTCTGTCAAACGATTCTCCTTTTTTGATATTCCATCCAAAGAAAATCAGTGGTACATGAGTGTCATAAGTGTAAGGTGTTCCGTGAGAAGTACCTGTAGCTCCATATTCGATATAACCTGGTTTATCTAGAATTACCAAATCACCATCTTGTGTTGGATCATACCCTTTTGCAATGAAATTTAAATAAAAATCACTGCCTGATGAAGCAAGTATTTCTTCTTCGGTATATACTCTTTTTACTTGATCTTGTGTCATCAAAAAGTCTTTGAAAGCTTGTTTTACTTTACCCAAATCCAAACTTTTTGTTTTAATGATTTCTTTGTTAAAAAACAGATTGAAATTGGAATAATTCAGCACCAAATCGTCTCCAAAGGTATCGGTTGAAAATTTCTTCAAAGCGGCACGAATCTCTTTCGGCTCTACATTCGTAACGTTGTACTTATTGTCGCTTAAAAATTTGGCGTTCTCGGCACCTGCATGATCGGCTGTTAAGAACACCAAATAATTGCCTTTGCCTACGGTTTTATCAAGATAGTTTAGAAAATCGGCGATTGTCAAATCTAAACGTAAATAAGTGTCTTGCAATTCCATCGAACGCGGTCCGATACTATGCCCAACATAATCCGTAGAAGAAAAACTCACCGTAAGAAAATCGGTATTTTGATCTTTTCCTAAATCTTCTTTTTCAATAGCTTTTTTGGCAAATTCTTCCAACAAATCATTTCCAAAAGGCGTCGAACGAAGGATTCCAGCATCATTTTTTTCATACATTTCTTTTAAATTGTATGGAAATACGGGTTTGGCACCATTCAACTTGCCTTCATACGGATTGTCATCAGCTAAACTCTCGTCGTAAGTCGCTACTGGCTTTAGCAAATCCCAACCTTTGTTGATGTAATCCATATAATGCTTTTCCGCATTGAAATTGGTTACCCAATCGGGTAATTTTTCACCATAAAACGTACTTGATATGAAGGCTCCAGTTTTACTATACCAAAATGCCCAATTGGCAAAATGCCCAGCTGGTAAAATAGCACCTCGGTCTTTCAAACTCACACCGATTACCTTTCCTCTGAAGTTAGTTCCCAATCGCAACTCGTCGGTAATCGTGGTGGAAAGTAAATTTTTCGGTGACATTTCACCTTCGCCTTTAGTACCATCACCTATTGTTTTTACAGAAGCATCATCGGTGCAATACATGTCTTTACCCAGTTTTCTGCTGAACCATTCGTTACCTACAATGCCGTGAGTAGCCGGTGTGGTTCCTGTGTAAATTGAGGCATGACCTGGTCCTGTGTAAGTTGGCATATAATTGTAATGCACGTTTTGAAACACATAGCCGTTGTTCATCAATCGCTTGAATCCGTTTTCTGAAAAATCGTTAGAAAAGCGGTATAAATACTCCATTTTCATTTGATCAACCACGATTCCCACCACTAACTTAGGTCGTTCTTGTGCTTGTGACATTAGCACACAAACCAACATCAATACACCTACTAACTTTTTCATAGACTACTTGCTTGTTGTTTTGCCAATTCGAATTCGGCAATAATATCTTTTATAATGACTTCTACAGGTTTGATATCGTGAATCAATCCGGCAATCTGTCCAATTTCTAATTCACCTTCTACCAAATCGCCTTCAAACATGCCGCGTTTGGCGCGACGTTTGCCTAACAGATTTTGCAAATCTTCTTTGGACGGACATTTGGTGTACAACTCTTGAACATCGTTGTAAAATTTATTTTTAATCAAACGAACAGGCGCCAATTCTTTCAAAGTCAATTGGGTTTCGCCTTCACCTGTTTCCAGAACGGTTTTCTTAAAATTATCGTGTGCCGAACTCTCGGTTGAAGCCACAAAACGGCTTCCCATTTGCACGCCATCAGCACCCAAAATCATAGCTGCCAACATACCACGACCTGTAGCAATACCACCAGCGGCAATTAACGGAATCGAAATGTTTTCTTTCACCATCGGTATCAACGTCAAGGTAGTGGTTTCTTCACGACCATTGTGTCCGCCAGCTTCAAAACCTTCAGCAACTACGGCATCTACGCCAGCTTCTTGTGCTTTCAAAGCAAATTTAGAACTGCTCACCACATGCACCACAGTAATGCCCTTTTCTTTCAAAAAAGAAGTCCATGTTTTCGGGTTTCCTGCCGAAGTAAATACAATTTTCACACCTTCTTCTATGATGATATTGATGATTTCTTCCACATTAGGATACAGCATCGGAATGTTGACACCAAACGGTTTATCGGTAGCTTTTTTGCATTTCTGTATGTGTTCGCGCAATACATCTGGATACATAGAGCCTGCTCCTATTAGTCCTAAACCACCAGCATTACTCACGGCACTGGCTAATTTGTATCCACTATTCCAGATCATTCCACCTTGAATAATGGGATATTGTATATTGAAAAGTTGTGTAATTCTGTTCATGAATGAGGAATTGGTACGAATTTAATTTTTGATGATTTTACCCGATTGCGTATAGGAATTACTTTTAATTTTATAAAAATAAACTCCTGATTGTAACGATTGTAATGATAAAGATTCTGATTGTGTTATTGATTTTTCCAACACCACTTGCCCTAAAGTATTGTAAAATTGTATGTTAGTTGCTTCAAATCCATTTGGAAAAGAAATAAAAATAGTGTCATTAGCTGGATTGGGTGCTATTGCAAAATAATCTTGAGAAGCTGAATTTACAGATAGTAAAGCTGTTGCTAAAGCCAATTGGAAATCGGGAATTCCGTAACCGTATTGCACATCGGGATTACTATATCGGTCTGCCGATTGCTTTACAAAATCGATTACTTGTTGGTTGGTAAAATTGGGAACAGCTTGCCAAAAACTCGCAATCATTCCAGCCATTACTGGACACGAAAACGACGTTCCACTTGCCGTTACAATGGTACCACTAGTGTTTGACAAGGTAGTTCCTTGTCCTTTAGCCATCACATCGGGTTTAATTCTGCCATCAAAACTTGGTCCGATAGAACTAAAAGAGGCATAATTTCTATTGGCATCAACAGCGCCAACAGCCAAAACATTTGTCGCTTCGGCAGGCACTCCAATATGCGGTTCTGATGAACCACCACTATTTCCAGCACTTGCCACCACAATCATTCCTTTACTGAATGCGATATTCGCTCCTTGTGAAGCGAAGGCCGTATTTCCGGTCATCTCTGCATAAGTATGGCTATAATTAGCATTATCGTATCCAAAATATCCTAATGACGTAGAGATAATATCGGCTCCTAATCGATCGGCTTCTTCTGCGGCTTGCACCCAAAAACTTTCTTCCACTGGATTTTCTCCTGAAACATCTTCCGTAATAAACAAATAATAGGCAGCATCAGGTGCTGTACCCACCAATTGGCCATCTACATATCCTACCATACACGATAGCGTCATCGTACCATGATTATGAGAAGAAAAAACATCGGTATTTCCTGCTACAAAATTATAACCTCCTAAATACAATCCGTTGGTAAACATTCTATTGAAAGGCGCAATGGTGCTCACTCCTATAAAACCAGAATCTAAAACGGCAATAACTTTTCCAGTTCCTGTGTAATTTGCTTGATGAAGATAATCTCCGTTGAGCATTTGTATTTGATTGGCAGAAGTACCGTAGGCAAAAGACGTTTGCACATTCATTTGCTTATTGATTGGTGTAATTACTTTTGGAGCAATGGTTTTAGAATTCAACGAATTATCGGCAAAATGAACATGATTCACAAAGGACAAACTCAATAATGCTTGAATATCGGCAATGCTTCCGCGAATATGCAAGCAGTTCAGCCATTTCGATTTGGCTTTAATGGTAATTCCAGATGCCGATGCAATTTGATTGATATAAGATTGTTCGATGGGTGCATCGGTTAAATTCAAGGCTATTCCTTGTGTAGTTCTACGATCTAATGCTCGTTGGGTTAATTCGCTTAATGGATTGTCAAAAAAAGCTTGCGCATTGGGTTTGTCATTAAAATATACCCAAGCATCTTCTTGTGAAAATCCCGAGAAGGATATCAGAAACAAAAATAAAACCAGTAGATTTCGCATAACTTTCGATTTAGGAAAGTGCTAATTTAAGAAATTACTCCCGAACCAACTAATTCGTCACCTACATTCCAAGCCACAAATTGTCCTTCCGTAATGGCAGATTGCGGTTCGTCAAATGCTACATACAAACCACTTTCAAATTGGTATAAGGTGGCTTTTTGCAATTCTTGACGGTAACGAATACGTGCTAAAACCTCCATAGTTTCGCCATTTTGCAACTTCATATCTTCTCGAATCCAATGCGTTTCTGACGGTTGCACACGCAAAGCTTTTCGAAACAAACCAGGATGATGATGACCTTGCCCTGTGTAAATAGCATTGGTAGCGACATCTGTAGCAATAATAAATAAAGCTTCTTTGGTACCGCCAACATTCAATCCTTTGCGTTGCCCAATGGTAAAATAATGTGCGCCTTGGTGTTTGCCCACAACTTTGCCTACCTCTGGTGTATAATGAATGGGTGTAGACTCAAAAATGAGTTCTTCTTCTTTTGAGTGAAAAACTGGTTTTTCTTGATTATAGATTGGGCTTGAGGCTGCAATTTCATAAATCAAGCCTTCTTTGGGTTGCAATTGTTGTTGTAAAAATTCTGGCAAGCGCACTTTTCCGATGAAACACAAGCCTTGAGAATCTTTTTTCTCGGCGGTTACTAATTCCATTTGAGTCGCAATTTCACGAACCTGAGGTTTGGTTAATTCACCTATAGGAAATAATGATTTTGCCAATTGTTCTTGCGATAGTTGACACAAAAAATACGATTGGTCTTTGTTGCCATCAACACCGGCCAACAATTGGTAAACTTTTTTGCCGTCCACTTCAATTTCTCCTTTTCTACAATAATGTCCTGTAGCTACAAAATCGGCACCAAGACTGAGTGCGATTTTCATGAAAACATCAAATTTAATTTCACGATTACACAATACATCTGGGTTTGGAGTACGCCCTTTTTCATATTCGTTGAACATGTAGTCAACTATTTTTTCTTTGTATTGTTCGCTTAAATCTACTGTTTGAAACGGAATTCCTAGTTTTTCAGCAACCAAAAGCGCATCATTACTGTCTTCTAGCCACGGACATTCGTTGGAAATAGTCACCGAGTCATCGTGCCAATTCTTCATAAAAAGTCCGATTACTTCATAACCTTGCTCTTTTAAAAGATAAGCTGCTACACTCGAATCTACACCACCAGAAAGTCCAACTACAACACGTTTCATTTAATAAATTATTTTAAAGTGCAAATTTACATCAAATAATAAAAAAAAGTATATGCTTTAATTAGTAAAACATATACTTCAGTAAATAATATTTATCGAGAACTATCGGTCTTCTTCTCGAGTGAGTGGTTTCTTGACAAATTTTCTCACTTTTTGTTTCGACATATTAGTTTTAATCAACTTACCTTTCTCATTGATCATCTCCCAAATACCTTCTTTTTTGCCCTTAATAAACATTCCTTTGGCAACAACAACATTAGAAGGACTTCTAAAAATCGCCAATCCATCAAACTCACCATTTTTATAGTTGGATTCTTCTAAAACAATACCATTTTCGGCATATTTTTTATAGAAGCCATCACGTTTTCCATCTTTATAATTGGCTTCTTCTGCTATTTTTCCGCTCAAATAAAACACTTTACGAACTCCGTTTAACTTTCCTTTTATGTAGTTCTCAGAAGCCATAATTACAGGCGAATCTTCGTGATAATACTTCCATTCTCCTTCATTGAGTTTATCTACCAATTTTCCTTCACTTACTTTACTTCCTTTTTGATTGTAAAAAATAGTGTAACAAGAATTGTCTTTGGGATTGAATTCACGTGTGGCTATAACGGTTCCTGCAGCGGTATCATCAAAGAATTTAAACATTCCTACTTCCTTACCATGCTCAAAAGTTCCTTCATATCGAGGACGTTTTGAATTTTCATAAATTCCTTTCCACAAGCCATGTTTTTTACCATTTGCATCAAGTTTATTGGTTTCTTGAGACAAAGCGGCGGTAAAGCAAAACAAACAAATTAGTATGTATTTCATTATTTTTTTTAATATTAACTCTATTTACGGTATTTTATTATGCACTACAAAAGTTTCCATTCATTTTTGGAATACATCAATAAAGCGACAAATTTAGGAAAAGTACTTTGATTGTATTTCCTATTTGTTCAAAAAGAAATTATTTTAAATAGAAGCATTTAATACCTATATTTCATTTAACAACATAGGTTAATAAAATAATTATCAATGATTTATAAAAGTAAAATACTACAAATTTTTTCTTAAATATTTTAAAATTGTTTAATCATAGAAAAATATCAAGATGAAATAACAATGTTTTGAGAGGTATTTTTGTTTAATGAAACACAAAAATTATTTAAACAAAAAAGTTAAAAAAACATCAATTAAAAAAATTTTGTTTAATGTTTTATTAGTTTAGTTAAACATTTTTAACTTTAAACAAATAAACACTATGAAAAATTTCAAAATCAAACATTCGGTAATTTTTGCATTTTTAATGCTATGTCTAACTTCTTGTAGCAAATCTGATGACGATCCTGTAATGCAAGATAACACCATAACAGGTATTGCCTCAAGAAATTCTAACTTAAGTATGTTAGTACAAGCGTTAACCAAAACAAACTTAGCTGGTACCTTGCAAGGTAATGGTCCATTTACGGTTTTTGCTCCAACAAACGCTGCATTTACAACTTTTTTGAATGCTAACGGCTATGCTAACTTGGATGCAGTTCCTGTAGCTGCGTTGACAGAAATTTTAAAAAACCATGTTATTAGTGGGTCTGTACAATCTACAGGATTGGTAAATAACACCTACATTAAAACCTTAGCAAAAGGTTCTGCCTCATCTACTAATACTCTAAGTATGTATGTTAATACTACTAGTGGAGTTCGATTGAATGGTGTAGCCTCTGTTATAACTACTGGTCCTGGTAGTACTTTTGATATTATTGCAAGCAATGGCGTAATTCATACCGTTGATGCAGTTATCGATTTACCAACTATCATAACTCATGCGCAAGCAAATCCAGCTTTCTCAACTTTAGTAACTGTTGTTACTAGTACGGCTTCCAACGGAAATGGTTTTGGTGACCAAAGTGCGGTATTGAGTGCATTAGCAAATAATACTACTAAAACTGTATTTGCGCCAACCAATTCAGCATTTACAGCAGCTACAACTGGTAGTGGTTTTGCAGTAGGTGCAACTCCAACACAAGTTTCTAAAGTATTACAATATCATGTTACTACAGCAGGTAATGTTTTAGCATCGTCTTTAACAAATGGACAATCAATACCAACGTTAACTAACCCAGTTCAAAATCTCACTATTGATTTAACAAACGGAGCCAAAATATCTGATACCTCAACAACAAAAGCAAATATTATTGTTACAGATGTTCAATGTGCTAATGGCGTTATTCACGCAGTAGATAAAGTATTACAACCTACTTTTTAAAATTGCTATGTAATTAAAAAGGCTATCCTTAATTGGGATAGCCTTTTTTTTTGGAATTATTTTTTGGAATTATTTTTTTGAGCTTCTGCTTGTTCCATTGCTTCTCGAAGTTTTCTTTGGAACTTACCTTCTTTTACAGGTTTGGTTTTATTTTCCTGAATTTGAGCATGAATTTTGTCACTATCAATAAAATATTTTTTGATAACTAACATAATTCCGATAGTGATTAAATTGGACATAAAGTTATACAAACTCAAACCAGAACCGTAATTATTAAAGAAAATCAACATCATTAATGGCGAAACATAAATCATGATTTTCATCATTTTGGTCATGTCTGGCATTCCTTCTTGTTGTGGTTGTGCCATTTGATTATCTCCAGATGTCATTTTCATATAGAAGAAAATTGCAATCGCTGCCAAAATTGGGAACAAACTCACGTGATCACCATACATTGGAATGTTGAAAGGCAATTTGAATATTTGGTCAAAAGACGATAAATCATCTGCCCAAAGGAAAGGTTGTTGTCTTAACTCAAAAGCTGATGGGAAGAATCGAAACGACGCCATCAAAAACGGCATTTGTATCAAGGCTGGAATACAACCTGCCATTGGATTTACACCAGCTTTGTTGTACAACTTCATGGTTTCTTGTTGTCTTTTTACTGGATCTTTAAATTTATCACCCAACTCGGCAATTTCTGGTCGTAAAACTTTCATCTTGGCTTGAGACAAGAACGATTTGAAAGTAATTGGCGACATGGCTACTTTAATAATGATTGTGAAGATGATAATTGCAATACCATACGACATGAATCCACCTAAAAATCCGAATAACGGAATAAAAATCAAGCGATTAATCCACCCAAAAATTCCCCATCCTAACGGAATGATTTTGTCAAGATGCTTGTCTTCATATTTTCCTAAAGTTTTATAATCTGTTGGTCCGTAGTACCAATTCATTTTATAATCTAATTCTCCATTTTTGAATGCCAATGGCATGGTTGATTTGAATTGTTTAGTAAATACGGTATCTTTTTTCACATCGTCAACTAAAGAAGCTGAATGAATTTTAGAAGTTTCAAACGGTGTGCTCGTCATTAAAATGGAAGAGAAAAAATGCTGCTTGTATGCAATGAATGTAGTCTTTTTTGGATTTTCTTCTTTATCTTTTCCTTGACCTACATAATCAATCTTATCATCATCATATTCAAAATAAATCTCTGCATTTTGATTTTCATAAATGACACTTTTCTCATTGCGATACGTCTTTAAATTCCATTCCAAATCAATTGGTTTAGAAGTATTTAAAACTTTATTCAATCCTTGAGAACGAACGTCAAAATCAACCATATAATCGTTTGGTTTCAACACGTATTTGTATTCTAAATACTCGTTTTCACCAGCTTTCAATTTCATAGACAATATTTGATTTTCACCAACTTTAGTTAAGCTAGGTTCAAAAAATAAGTCTTTGGTATTTAAAACACGATTGTCTTTCGTTTGAAGTGCAAGATTCAAATTAGCATTATTATTTTTAATCAATTCTACTAATTGACCTGAACCTTTTTTGAATTTTTCGTATTTCTTTAAAACTGCTTCAGAAATGTATCCACCTTTGTTGGCAATCGTCAATTTTACTAAGTCATTTTCTATGACAGAATACCCTTCTTTAGCCGAAGGTAATGTAGCTGAATAGGCAAAACTTCCTAATGCTCCTTGTAATTTTTGAAGTTTAACAGTATCGCTAACCGTAGAGTCTACAGCAACTGAAGCTACTTGCTTTGTTTGAGCTTCTTCCACTTTTTTAGCTTTATCAATTTTTTCTTGTTTGGCTTTTAAAGCGCGTTCTTTTTCTGCTTCTTTCTGACTGTTGATGGTCATCCAAACAAAGATTAAAACAATCAATGTTATTCCAATAATTGAATTCTTGTCAAATTTCTTTTGTTCCATTACTATTTATAATTTATGCATCAGTCGACATTACGACTGTTTTGTTTCTAATTTTCAGTTTATTCTGAAAACTTACTTTTTATTTTTTACCATTGCGGCCACAAAGCTAACAAAAATTGGCTGTGGATTGGCAACTGTACTTTTATATTCTGGATGGTATTGCACTCCAATAAAAAATGGATGATTTTTAATTTCAACAATCTCTACCAAACCTGTATCTGGATTGATTCCTGAACTTACTAATCCGGCTTGCTCCAAGGCTTCAGAATACTTATTATTGTATTCATATCGATGGCGATGACGCTCAGCAATTTGTGTTTTACCATATATTTTTTGAGCCAAAGAACCTTCTTGCAAATCGCATTTCCATGAACCCAAACGCATCGTTCCACCTTTATCTGTAATCGTTTTTTGGTCTTCCATCAAATCGATAACTGGATTTTTCGTATTCGGATTCATTTCGGTTGAATTGGCATCAGTCAATCCTAAAACGGTTCTTGCATATTCAATAACTGCCATTTGCATTCCCAAACAAATTCCGAAAAACGGAATATTATGTTCACGAGCATAACGAACGGTTTCAATCTTTCCTTCAATACCGCGCTCGCCAAATCCCGGAGCAACTAGTATGCCATCTAAATTTTTTAATTGATTTTCTGCCGTATTGGCATCTATCGATTCGGAGTGAATACTAATTACATTTACTTTTGTTTCATTGGCAGCACCTGCGTGAATAAAAGCTTCTAAAATTGATTTATACGAATCTTGTAATTCTACATATTTTCCGACCAAACCAACATTTACGGTGTGTTTCGGATTTTGTAATCGATTTAAAAAATCATTCCATTGTGATAAATCGGGTGCTGATTTTTCGGGCAATGCTAATTTTTTTAAAGCAACCACATCCAATCCTTCTTTCAACATCAAATTGGGTACTTCATAGATGGTTTTAGCATCGATAGACTGAATGACAGCTTCGCGTTTCACATTACAAAATAAAGCTAACTTTTGGCGCAATTCGTCTGACAATTCGTGTTCGGTTCTGCACACCAAGATATCCGCTTTGATTCCGCTTTCCATCAACGTTTTTACCGAATGCTGCGTTGGTTTTGTTTTCAATTCACCAGCTGCAGCCAAATAAGGTACAAGTGTTAGATGAATTACAATTCCGTTATTATCGCCCAATTCCCAAACCAATTGACGCACCGACTCGATGTAGGGCAACGATTCAATATCACCAACGGTTCCACCAATTTCGGTAATCACAATATCAAAATCGCCCGATTTACCAAGCAATTGCATGCGTTCTTTAATCTCATTAGTGATGTGCGGAACTACTTGCACCGTTTTTCCTAAAAATTCTCCACGACGTTCTTTTTCGATAACCGAAAGATATACTCTTCCTGTGGTTACGTTGTTTGCCTGTGAAGTAGGAACATTTAAAAATCGTTCGTAATGTCCTAAATCTAAATCGGTTTCGGCACCGTCATCAGTAACAAAACATTCACCATGTTCATAAGGATTCAATGTACCTGGATCGACATTGATGTATGGATCAAATTTTTGAATGGTAGTTCGATACCCTCGTGCTTGCAATAATTTTGCTAAAGATGCCGCTATAATTCCTTTTCCCAAGGAAGAAGTCACACCGCCTGTAACAAAAATGTATTTTGTTGGATTCATTGTACTAGTTTGTTGTTGTGTTGTTGTTGTTGTTGTTGCCCATCGACTAGCTTTGGGTAAATTTGTTGTTCAGTTTTCTTGTAAAAAACGATGCAAAAGTACAATTTAAATTGGATTGTTAGATTGTTCTATGATTAGAATTTCAGAAAAAAAAGAAGCCTATTGCCTAAAGTCTAATAATCTAATAATCATTTTAAGGATATTGTCTTTTGATGTTGCGAATTAGCTCTTCTAGACCGTTTAATTTCAGCTCATATACCAATTTGAGTTGTTCTCCAAGCTGACCTTTGGGTAATCGATTATTGTGCAGCCAAACCAAATAATATTCGGGTAAGTCAATAAGATATTTGCCTTCGTATTTACCGAATGGCATTTTGGTGTGAGCGAGTTTTATTAGGGATTTTTGTTGGTCGTCCATTTTGAGAAGAAAGAGAAAAGAGCAAAGATTAAAGAATATAGACTTTTAAAAACTTCTATTTTCTAAGTTCTATTCTCTTTATTCTTTACTATTTATTTCCAGTTAAAGGTAATTTCCTTTTTGATATCAGGATGCAAACTATAATGCACTGGACAAGTCATACCGGTTCGTTCAAGAATGGTTTTGGTTTTTTCATCGGCAACCAAATTCATGTGAAAAGTAATGTGAATTTCGGAAATTCTTCTCGGTTCGGCAGCCATTACTTTAGTTACTTCGGCTGTAGAACCTGAAAAATCTACTCCCAAATCACGAGCTTTGATGCCCATAACGGTAAGCATACAAGTCGCTAGTGAATTAGCCACCATATCGGTTGGAGAAAAAGCTTCACCTTTTCCGTTGTTGTCTGTTGGAGCATCGGTAATAATTTCTGTACCCGATTGTAAATGGACAGAAGAAGTTCGTAAATCACCTAAATATACCACTTTTGAAGTTGCCATTATTGTGCTTGTTTTATAGTTAAATCTTCGTCATAATATAGCACGTAGATTCCGTTATTGGCGTAACCTCCAGCTATTTTTTTTGCATAATCAAACTTACTTTCCACTTGCTCCGTTGCGTCATTTTCTAAGGATTCTTGCAGCGATTTATTTTGAGATAAACGCAACAACGTATCAAAAGTTACGTCAAAACCTCGAACGGCATATTGATTTGGAAAAATTCTATTTTTCTTTTTGTATGCCATTTCAAATTGTTGTGCTTCTGGAGAATCATTATCACGAGTTGCAGATGGATAGGCTAACTTTAATTTTGTCAAACGTTTTAAATCAATTTCTTCAAAATCTAAGGTTTCGTTGGGCTCCAATATCACCAATTGCACTTGATACTCTTTCATAGCGGCTTGCATGGTATTGGTCACCGTAAAAATGGTACCGGTTTTTTCAGAAGCTAAAACAACATAATTGATTTTATCCTTAACAAAATACTTTTTAATACTGTCGGCTACAAATCCGCCTTTATCAGAAATTCCTACAATTTTAACCTCCTTTTGGAAATCTTGGATGTATTGTTTGACTGCTAATTTTTTAGGATCAATAACACCAATTATATTACTATTTTTGGAAAGCATAAAATCGAACATAGCCTTTCTAATAGCTTCATTTTGAGGCATCGATTGATATAAATTCTTGTATGATTTTCCATCATCTTTAGACAAGGGCGAAATCACAGGAATATTTTGACTTTCTAGAGCTGCTGCTACTCGTTCTACGTTAACTTGATAAAATGGTCCAATAACTACATCGGTATTGCTAAAACTTTCAGATGAAATAACCGACAATGCGTTGGTGGAGTTTTTAGTTTCTTCTGAATCAAATATTTTAATATCGACATTCATTCCTAATACTTTAGCCGAATCAATTGCCATTAAAGCACCCGAATAAAAATCGAGCGTCATATTAAGAAATTTGTCTTTTTTCAAACGCTCCGAAACGGTAGTTACGGTGTCATTTTGAATTTTAGAAACATTGAATGGCAAGAATAAAACCAGTTGCTTTTTCTTTTGATTGGCAATCGATTTGGTTAAATCTTTCAAGCCGTTTTGAGTTTCCTTAGCAAAAGAAAGATTGGCTGGAACTTTAAGTACCATTCCTTCTTTAACGCCATCTTTTAAATTCGGATTCAATCCTATCAAAGAAGCTTCCGACAAATTAAACAAATGTGTTAAACTGTACAAAGTTTCTCCAGATTTCACAGTATATTCCAATAAATCAATTGGTTTAGCATGAGGCTTAATTTCCTCATTAACTGAAGTATCAGTAGCGGATTTACTTATTTTTAACTGAAATCCTAACGGAAGATTCTCTTTAATCTCTGGATTTTGTTTTTCTAATTCTTCCACCGAAATACCATATTTTTTAGAAATGCTGTATTTGGTATCGCCTGCCACTACTTCGTGAATAACTATTGATGGTGCTGATTTTGGTTTATTATTAACCACAGCAGGTAATTTTGGTGCACTCGCATTGAGTCTAACTTTAAATCCGAGTGGTAAATTATCTTTAATTTCTGGATTAAATTTTTCTAATTCTTCTACTGAAACACCATACTTTTTAGAAATGCTGTATTTGGTATCGCCTGCCACTACTTCATGTAACTTTTCTTTAGAAGAACTAGCTGCAACTGGTTTTGGAGCCGATGGAACACTCTTTGGAATCAATAAAACAGCATTAGGTTGAATACCATTTTTAGAATCTGGATTTAACTTATAGATATCAAATGGAGTTACTTTGTATTTTAATGCAATCGACTGAATGGTTTCGCCTTTGGCAACGGTATGTTTGGTGTAATTCTGCGCCAAAACTGTTGTTGTAAAAACTAAAACAAAAATGTAAATAACTCTTTTAAACATATCTCTTTAAATTAAATTTCAAAAATCAACTACAACTACAAAAATCAATTTCAATTTCAATTTCAAAACTAATTCTTTTGAATTTTGACATTGTGATTACTATTGACAATTATTCCCATTCAATTGTGGCTGGTGGTTTGGAGCTAATGTCATATACTACTCGATTCACACCTTTTACCTTATTGATAATATCATTGGATACTTTCATCAAAAAATCATACGGCAAATGCACCCAATCAGCAGTCATACCATCGGTAGATTCTACAGCGCGAAGTGCCACTACTTTCTCATAAGTACGTTCATCGCCCATAACACCTACACTATTTACTGGTAATAAAATCGCTCCGGCTTGCCATACTTTGTCATACAATCCGTGTTCTTTTAATCCGTTGATAAAAACAGCGTCAACTTCTTGCAAGATACGGACTTTTTCTGGAGTAATATCGCCCAAAATACGTATCGATAATCCTGGACCAGGAAATGGATGCCTTCCTAATAATTCGGAATCAATTCCTAAAGTGGCCCCTACTCTTCTAACCTCATCTTTAAATAACATACGAAGTGGTTCTACAATTTTCAATTTCATAAAATCAGGTAAACCACCTACATTGTGATGCGATTTAATCGTTGCACTTGGACCTTTTACCGAAACCGACTCAATTACATCGGGATAAATGGTTCCTTGTGCCAACCAAGTTACATCTTCTATTATTTTGGATTCGTCATCAAAAACCTCAATAAAAACCCTTCCAATAATTTTACGCTTGGTTTCTGGATCATCAACACCAGCCAACTCCGACAAAAAACGTGCCGAAGCATCAACACCTTTAACGTTCAAGCCCATGTCTTTATATTGATGCAATACGTTTTCAAATTCATTTTTGCGTAACAAACCGTTGTTTACAAAAATGCAATATAAATTCTTTCCAATAGCTTTATTAAGTAAAACTGCAGCTACCGTTGAATCTACTCCTCCTGAAAGTCCGAGAACCACCTTATCATTTCCAACTTTTTCTTGTAATTCTCTCACGCAATCGTCAACAAAAGCATTGGGTGTAAAATTTTGAGGTACTTCGGCAATTTTAACCAAAAAGTTTTCCAGCATTTGCTTTCCGTCTGTCGAATGATACACTTCGGGATGAAACTGAATGGCATAAGTAGTTTCGCCTTCAATTTTATAAGCCGCATTTTCGACGTCATTGGTGCTAGCAAGTTTTACTCCGTTGGTTGGCAAATGCTTAATCGTGTCACTATGACTCATCCACACTTGCGAATGGAGATTGACATTTTCAAAGAAAATTTCATCTTCTTTAATAAAAGACAAATTAGCCCTTCCATATTCTCTTATGTTGGAAGCCGCTACTTCACCACCTGAAAAGTGAGCCAAATATTGTGCACCATAACACACCGCTAGTAACGGTAGTTTGCCACGAATATTGGACAGATCGATGTGCAGAGCATCTTCAGCGCGCACCGAGTAAGGGCTTCCGCCAAGAATGACCGCTTTGTAAGACGATAAATCAGTGGGACAATTGTTGTAAGGAAAAATTTCGCAGAATATGTTTAATTCGCGAACGCGGCGTGCAATAAGTTGTGTGTATTGCGAGCCGAAATCTAAAATAAGTACGTTGTGTTGCATGTGCAAAAGTACTATTCTTGAAGGAAAATAAAAATAGTACTTCTAAATTTATTTTTTTGTATTATTTTACTTACTTTAGCTTCAAATCACACCAAATGACCGAATACATTATCCAAACTGATTCTCTAAATTTTCAGTATTCCAAAGACAAAAAAGTTCTAAAAAACTTATCGATAAACGTTCCCAAAGGTTCTATTTACGGATTTTTAGGTCCGAATGGCGCTGGAAAATCTACCACAATGCGTTTGTTAACAGGCATTATTCCCGAACAAGGTAATGCCATAAAATTGTTTGACCAACCTTTGAAAGAGCAATTGCCTTTGGTGTTTTATAAAATGGGTTCGTTAGTAGAATCGCCTGCTTTATATTTACATTTAAGTGGTTTTGACAACTTGAGATATATTGCAAAACTCAGAAACATAACGGAAGAAAAAATTAAAGAAACCCTTGAATTAGTTGACTTACTAAGAGATGGAAATCGAAAAGCTAAGTTCTATTCTTTGGGAATGAAACAACGTTTGGCTATTGCAATGGCGTTATTAAGCGAACCCGAGTTGCTACTTTTAGACGAACCTGTCAATGGTTTAGATCCTAATGGTATTATTGATATCCGAAAATTGCTTATAAAACTCAATCAAGAAAAAGGCGTTACCATTTTTGTTTCTAGCCATTTGTTAAGTGAAATCGAAAAAATGTGTACGCATGTAGGAATCATCAATAAAGGAATCTTGCGTTTTGAAGGAACCATAGAAGAACTTTCTAAACAAGCTAGTTTTTGTAAAATTCAAATTACTATTGAGGAAGCTGAACGTTGGATGCCCTTTTTAGAAAAAGAGTATCAATCGACTCAATTGGTGTCTAATAATCAAATAACACTTGAAATTGGCAACAAGCAGTTGATTCCAAATTTTATAAAAGGCCTTGTTTCACAAAATGCTTCCATTTATGAAGTAAAAATTCTCGATGGATTGGAAGAATGGTTTTTAACAATAACTGATGAAAAAACTACACATGAAAACTAAATTAAATAATTTCATTACGGCTCTCAAAGCAGAACATATCAAAAAAAGAGGTACTGGTTTTTATTGGACAAGCATTATTATGGGAGTAATTTCTCCTATTTTGTATTTAGTTGTTCAAATAATCATGAGTACCAATGAAGTAAAATCGGGAATTACCTATAACTTTTACAAAAAATTTATTGAGGAAAGTATGGCTCCTTTTACCTATTTCTTCTTTCCATTATTCATCATTGTGATGGTGAGTAGAATCACACAAATTGATCATAAAAATGGAGGTTGGCAATTAATGGAAACCCAACCATCCTATAAGTTTTCGATTTATTTTTCAAAATTCACGACTATTCTAATTGCTAATTTACTTTCTATTCTATCCTTTTTAGTATTTTGTTTGATTGGCACTTGGATATTGTCACACAGTATCAATGTTCCGAAAAATGCGGTTCTAGAAATTCCTTTTTCATTTATAATAGCATTATGCATTCGATTATTGGTTGCTTCTTTACTGATCACCACAATTCAATATTTCGTTTCGGTCTTGATATCTAGCTTTATTTGGTCTATCCTTATCGGATTTTTTGGTTTATTGTTGACACTCTTTTTAACTCCATTTAAACTTACACCAGTTTGGTATCCTTATGAAATACTATCTAAAGTAGCTTCAACTACCGACGGAAGTCAGCTTGGAAATTATTTATTATTTACTGAATACATTAGTCTTGTTGCTAGTTTACTTTTACTGTATATCGGATTTGAATGGTACAAACACAAGCAGTTTAAATTGGCTTTTTTAAGCAATTATAAACGAGCAACTGGCTTGGCTTTAGTTATTATTTTGGGTGGTGGATTGTTGGTTTGGATACTGAAACCAAATCAGATGCCTAATTACACCAAAACCATCATTTGTGGTAAAATTGAAGGTGATACCAATTTTAAAAACATTTACATTAGAGACGGTATCATCAACGATACGGTAGCCATAATTCCGATTAAAAACAACACTTTTCATTATGAAATTAAAAACAACATCATAACTGACTATTATGAGTTTATCATAGATGGGAAATTTCGCAACTCATTGTTTTTTGGAACCAACGACAGCATTTATCTTGACGGTAAAATTTACGGCAACAATGTTAAATTTGACATTAAAGGTACACGCTTAGCCGAAAATCAAATGAATTCTAAATCAGAATTTGATTGGAGTATGGCTGAATATTACTTGCAAGAAAACATCGAATTAGATAAACCCGAAAAAATAATCAATAGCATTTATAAAGAATGGAAAGATGCTATTGAGAAACCTAACCAATTCAGAACCATAGACAACTATATCGCTAAACCTGACTTTACCCAACGAAGTGAAAAATTGATAACTACAAAATATTTGAATCTTTGGAATGACTTAGTTAAAAAACGTTTGGCATTATATCCAAATGAAAAAACGATAGCAACTTCTGGAATTAAAGAAATGCAGCGTAAATTATCTCTAGAAGATGAAAGTTTATTGACCGATGAGAGTTATTTTGATTATGTAAAAAGTCAATTAATTCTCAAAAACAACTCAGATACCGATGAGAACAATAAAGCTGTTGTAGAAATTTCAAAACTAAAACCGAGTAATTTTAGAGACAAATTATTGTTTTGGCAAGTTAGAAAAAGTCTTAATGATGCCACTAGCAGTGAGGAACGCAGTGCAATAATAACGACCTATCAAACCGAATTTAAAAATCCAATTTACCAAAACAGAATAGGTTTTGTGTATAAAGAAATTGAAAGTTTAGGTAAAGGGAAAATAGCTCCAGAATTTACAGCAAACACCATCGAAGGCAATGCGATAAAACTGTCCGACTTAAAAGGAAAATATATTGTTATTGATGTATGGGCTACTTGGTGTGGCCCGTGCAAGCAACAAGCTCCTTATTTTGAAAAAATTGCCTTAAAATACAAAAAAGAAAAAATTCAATTTGTGAGTTTGAGTGTCGATGATGATGTAAAAAAATGGTTTATCGATGCTAAATCAAAAAACAAATCAATAATTCAATGTCACATCAACGATAAAAATCTATTTGGAAAAGAATACAACATGGAGAGTATTCCAAGATTTATATTAATAGATCCTAGCGGAAAATTTGTGAATGCCAAAATGCCACAACCAGAAGATGCTGCCTTTGAAATTATCATTCGAAAAGCATTAAATTTACCCGATGAGGATTAATTGATACTACTATCAAACTTATTTTCATCAGATTTTAAATTGGAAATTTATTACATTTGAACGTCTAAAAAACTTCCATTTTAAATGGTTACTAATTTAAAAAATGATTCTTTCATCAAAACCGCTATCAAATGGATATTAATTTGTTTGTTAGTAGGTGTTCTTTCTGGAATCGCTTCTGCAATTTTCTTAGTTTCTCTGCAATGGGTTACCACTTTTCGTGATAAGCATTTAGCATTAGTTTGGTTTTTACCAATTGGTGGTTTGTTAGTTGGATTACTCTACCATTACTATGGCAAAGAAGTTGTTAAAGGCAACAACTTAATTCTAGAAGAATACGAGCATCCCAAAGGAAGAATTCCAATAAAAATGGCACCTTTGGTTTTAATAGGTACTTTACTAACTCATTTATTTGGAGGTTCGGCTGGTCGTGAGGGCACGGCTGTACAAATGGCTGGAGCTATTGCCGATCAGTTTTCATCGGTTTTTACACTTTCAAAATCTGAAAGAAGAACATTACTTATTATCGGAATCTCCGCCGGATTTGCTTCTATATTTGGAACACCAATTGCTGGAGCTTTGTTTGCTATTGAAGTGTTATTTTTTAGCAAAATATCGTTCAAAAGTGTCATTCCTTCTTTTGTAACTTCCTATATCGCTTATTTTACTGTCGAGCTACTTCAGGTGAAGCATACACATTATGCTATTCCTACAATACCCAATTTAAGCGCTACTTCACTAATGTGGATCATTGTAGTGGGAATATTATGCGGATTGACCGCTATGTTATTTGCCAAAACTTCCCATTTCTTTAGTAGAATATTTACAAAATACGTTACGTTTCCTCCACTCCGACCCGTAATTGGTGGTGTTATTTTGGCAGTCGTTTTTTACGGTTTGGGCACGACAAAATTCATAGGTTTAGGCGTTCCATCCATAATTAATTCATTTGAAAACCCAAGTGATTCTTTTGATTTCATATTAAAATTATTATTAACCGCATTGACACTTGGCTCTGGATTTAAAGGTGGCGAAGTAACACCTTTGTTTTTTATTGGAGCCACATTAGGAAGTGCACTATCTGGCATCATTCCGTTGCCAGTAGCGCTTTTAGCAGGAATGGGATTTGTAGCTGTATTTTCGGGTGCTACTCACACACCGATTGCATGTACGGCCATAGGAATGGAATTATTTGGTGTAGAATGTGGATTTTATGTCGGCATAGCCTGCTTGATGGCTTACTTTTTTTCTGGTCCAATAGGAATTTACAGTTCTCAAATTGTAAAAGGTCCTAAGCATCATTTGTATCAAAAACTACTTCGTAAAAATTTTGAAGATTTGTAGTATTTAATTTGTTGTAATAATGCTAAAATGGTTTAGAATTAGTTAAAAAAATGTAATTTCGCAGACTATGAACGAAAAAGACATTCAGGCCATTAGTGAATTATTGGCAACACCAAAAAAAATTGCAATTATACCGCACCGAAGTCCCGATGGTGACGCAATGGGATCTACCCTAGGTTTGTATCATTTTTTACTAAAATTAAACCATCAACCTATTGTAATTGCACCCAATGATTTCCCAGAATTTTTGGCGTGGTTACCCGGTTCAGAAAATGTTTTAGTTTACGAAAACGACCGTGCTGCTTGTACTAAAATTATGCAAGAATCGGAGCTTATTTTTACTTTAGATTTTAATGCTTTGCATAGAACTGGTGAAATGGAACAAATACTAAATAAGCTTTCTGTACCGTTTGTTATGATTGACCATCATCAATTACCCGATGGCTATGCTACCTACACCTATTCTGATACTGCTTTTGGTTCTACATGCGAAATGATTTATAATTTTATCGGATTTTTAAATCAAAAAGCCTTGATTGATAAAACTATCGGAACCTGTTTGTATACAGGAATCATGACCGATTCGGGACAATTTCGCTTTCCAAAAACCACAGGAACAACCCATCGAATTGTTGCTGAGTTGATTGATTTAGGCGTCAATAATTCTGAAATTCCAACCTTGATTTTTGATAATAATTCGTACGATCGATTGCAACTTCTAGGAAGAGCTTTGCAAAACATGAAAGTGCTTTTTGAAAAGAAAACTTCTTATATTTCGCTTTCGCAAAAAGAATTAGACGAATTTCATTATGTAAAAGGCGACACCGAAGGTATTGTAAATTATGGTTTAACCATTAAAGGCATTGTTTTTGCAGCCATTTTTATAGAACATCGCGATGAGAATATTATTAAAATATCCTTCCGTTCACAAGGTAATTTTGATGTAAATCAATTTGCTAGAGAGCATTTTAACGGAGGTGGTCACATCAATGCTGCTGGCGGAAAATCGAATGATTCTATGGAAAACACGATTAAAAAATTTGAACAAATTGTTTCAAACCTCAACATCTAATTTATGAAAAATTTAAAAAGTTACCTGCTCCTCTTATTGGCTGTTTTCGCACTTGTGAGTTGCAAACAGCAGCAAGCTAGAATGCCTGTTTCTCATTCGTCGGGCGTCTTTCTGAAAGAGTCTGCTGAGCGCAATAAAAAACTCATTAAAGGTGAGGAAGGAAAAATTGATTCTATCATTAAAAGTAATCCCAATATTAAATACATAGCTTCACAGAAAGGCTATTGGTATTACTATGAATCTAAAAATGATAAAGATACACTTCGACCAAGAAAAGGTGATGTGGCTAATTTTGATTATGAAATAAAAGATTTAGACGGCAATGTCATCTATTCACAATTGGAATTGAAACCACAAACCTATGTTGTAGACAAGCAAAACATTATGATGGGATTGCGTCACGGCATTAAATTGATGCATAAAAGTGAAAAAGTAACTTTTTTATTTCCATCTCACATGGCTTATGGATATCATGGCGATAACCGGAGAATTGGAACTAATGAACCTTTAATTTGCACCGTAACTTTAAATGATTTTAAACCACAAAATAAAACTAGTCAAGAATAATATGAAAAAAATTTTAAGTTCAATAATTTTATTTGCAGCAATAACATTGGTAGGATGTAAAGGTGAGCATGCCAATTTAGCTGATGGAATGTATGCCGAAATTAAAACCTCTAAAGGCAAAATTTTAGTTCAATTAGAATACCAAAAAACTCCAGTTACCGTAGCTAATTTTGTGACTTTGGCTGAAGGAAACAATCCGTTTGTCTTAGAAAATTACAAAGACAAGCCTCTGTATGATGGTTTAGTTTTTCACAGAGTGATTTCAAAAACAAATGGTGATGCAGAAGATTTCATGATTCAAGGTGGTGATCCACTTGGTAATGGCTCTGGTGATGCTGGATATAAGTTTAAAGATGAAATTACCGATTTAAAATTTGACAAAGGCGGCTATTTGGCTATGGCTAATTCAGGTCCGGGCACCAATGGAAGTCAGTTTTTTATCACCATCAAAGAAACGCCTTGGTTAGATGGTAAGCATACTATTTTTGGTCATGTTGTCAATAAAGGTATGGAAGTAGTCAATGCTATTGTACAAGGCGATGAAATCAAGTCGGTAAAAATCATTAGAAAAGGAGAAGCTGCCAAGAAATTTGATGCAGTTAAAGTTTTCACTGATTATTATAAAATAGAAGCTGAAAACATCAAAAAACAAGCGGCTATAGATGCTGCTACTTTACAAAAAGCAACTGCTGATAAGTTGGCTTATTTTGCTCAAATTAAAGCTTCGGCAACTAAACTACCTTCTGGTTTACAATACGCTATTACCCATAAAGGAAGTGGTAAAAAGCTTCCTAACGGAACCAAAATATATGTTCATTATGCTGGCTATTTAGAAAATGGAACTTTGTTTGACACCAGTAAATCTGATATTGCCAAACTTTTTGGTAATTTTAATCCTCAAAAAGAGGCTCAAGGTGCTTATCAACCGCTTCCTTATGAAATTGGGGCTACGGGCGTTATGATTCCGGGTATGGAAGAAGGACTTTCTAAATTAAGTTTCGGTGACAAGGCTGTCTTGTTCATTCCTTCCAATTTAGCTTATGGAGAAAATGGTGCTGGAGATGTGATTCCACCCAACTCAAATATTATCTTTGAAGTAGAAGTTATCGATAAAATGTAATAAATTAAAACTCTATTAAATTAACCATTATGAAAATAAATTTTAAAATCCTTTTGTTATTCTTTTTAGGACTAACATTAGCAACAGCACAGACCAAAAAGAAAAGTGCTACCAAGAAACCTGCTACCACTACAACGGTTGCACCAAAAATGCAATACACCACTTCTGTAGCAGCTCCTCCAGCAATAGATACCAAAGAGGGAATTTTTGCTGAAATTGAAACTGCAAAAGGTAAAATTTTCATCAAATTAGAATACAAAAAAACACCCATAACGGTTGCCAATTTTGTTTCTTTAGCAGAAGGAACAAATACGCAAGTGGTAGAAAAATTAAAAGGAAAACATTTCTATGATGGTTTGAAATTTCACCGTGTTATCAAAGATTTTATGATTCAAGGTGGTGATCCAGAAGGAAATGGTTCAGGTGGCCCAGGCTATGCGTTTAAAGATGAAATTACCGATGCTAAATTTGACCGTGCTGGAATTTTAGCTATGGCTAATGCAGGTCCAAAAACTAATGGTTCTCAATTTTTTATTACTCACAAAGATACGCCTTGGTTAACTGGTAAGCATACTATTTTTGGTTATGTGGTAACTGGTCAAGATGTGGTCAATGCTATTGCTCAAGACGATGTTATTACAAAAATCACCATCACAAGAAAAGGTGCTGAGGCTAAAAAATTTGATGCTGCAAAAGTTTTTGCTGACTATTTTGTAAATAAAGATGCCGAAGAAAAAGTACAAGCTGAAAAAGAAGCCAAAGAAAGAGCTATTGCCAACGAAGCAGCTTTAAAAGAATTTGCTAACGGAAAAACAACTGCAAGTGGATTGCGATACATTGTATTACAAGAAGGAACTGGAGCCACTCCAACCGCAACTAGCAATGTAAAAGTTCATTACACTGGAACTTTTATTGACGGAAAAGTATTTGATAGTAGCGTACAACGTGGTCAACCTATCGATTTTGGTTTAAACCAAGTAATTAAAGGTTGGACAGAAGGATTGCAATTAATGAAAGAAGGTGCTAAATACAAATTCTTTATTCCGTATACATTAGCCTATGGAGAACAAGGTTATCCTGGTGCAATTCCTCCAAAAAGTGATTTAATTTTTGAAGTTGAATTGATTAAAATCAACAACTAAATATAAAAAAGAAAACCCTCAAGTAGTTGAGGGTTTTTTATTGAAACTATTTTTTAAATTTCCATTCGAATTCATCGTTGTCGTTGATAATAGCTCCGAGTTCAACCCGAATTATTTCTCCGTATTCCGATTGTAAAGTAAACCAATTGCTTTCATTAAAATGATTTTCGGTCGAATCAAAATCTTCTTGTTCCCATGACTTAAAAGGTAACTCATTTTTTAATTGTTCAACATTACAACCTATTACTTTTTTATCAAACAAAATGGCTTCTGGATTGGAAGTAATGATATATCCTAAACGAAAATCTTCATCTTCGTAAAAAGTCAAACGTAATTTGTGTTGATTGTACAAAAAAATGACATTGCTATCATCATCTTCAAATTGCTTATCTGGGTTTCCATAAAGTTCAATCACATCTTTTTGTTTCATTCCAAAAAGTAATTGATCGACTCCATTTTTTAAATTGATTTTCATATACCTTATTTTCTGCTAATTCGTTACGATCTAAATTCCATGACATAATCATCCATCACAAAACCTTCTCCAATATCAATTATGATATCTTTGGTGATGTTGAATCCATATTTATGGTAAAAATCTTGGGCCTTATTGAGTTTGTTCACATTAAGAAACAAACCATTATCATTGTTTTTCTTCG
The DNA here is from genome assembly GCA_964577105.1 of uncultured Flavobacterium sp. Classification (GTDB taxonomy): domain Bacteria; phylum Bacteroidota; class Bacteroidia; order Flavobacteriales; family Flavobacteriaceae; genus Flavobacterium. The sequence continues at coordinate 122,181 of CAZNWY010000002.1, read as the reverse complement.
ATTCGTTCAATACAAGATCTACTAATTGCTTTCCAATTCCTTTGCCTTGGGTTTCGGGTAAAACATATAATTTATGAATCTTTGTTAAACCTGTATTCTCAGAATTGATCTCAAAAGCTACAAATCCAACATAGGTTTCATCTTCTTTTGCTAAAATAAAAACATGTCCATTATCCATTTGTTGTTCTAATGAATGGACTGCATAAAATTTGTTTAGCATATAATCCAACTCTTCTTTGGTATGAGTTGCACCATAAGTGTCTGGCCAAATTTGGAATGCCAAATCTCTAACAATAGGCAATTGATTTTTAGTAGCATTTGAAAATTCCATTCTATTTTTTCATTCGTTTTTGTTCTCTTGCCAAAAGTGTATTTTTTAACAACATTGCAATCGTCATTGGTCCTACTCCACCCGGAACTGGTGTTATAAAAGAAGCTTTTTTAGAAACATTTTCAAAATCGACATCGCCTACAATTCTATACCCTTTTTCAGAAGTTTCATCGGCAACACGTGTAATTCCTACATCAATAACCACCACATCATCTTTTACCATTTCGGCTTTCAAATAATTTGGAACTCCCAATGCAGTAATTATAATATCAGCTTGTGTAGTTATTTGGTTGATATTTTTAGTGTGACTATGAGTTAACGTTACGGTTGAATTACCTGGAAAATGATTTCTTCCCATCAAGATGCTCATTGGTCGTCCAACAATGTGACTGCGACCAATAACTACGGTATGTTTTCCGTTGGTTTGCACGTTATATCGTTCTAATAATTCCAAAATTCCGAAAGGCGTAGCTGGAATAAAAGTACTCATATCTAAAGCCATTTTTCCAAAATTTTCAGGATGAAAACCATCAACATCTTTACTTGGATCAATCGACATGATGATATGTTGTGTATCGATTTGTTTGGGCAACGGAAGCTGCACAATAAAACCATCGATATCGTCATTTTGGTTAAGTTCCTTGATTTTTTTAAGCAATTCTGTTTCAGAAGTGGTGCTAGGCATTTTGATTAAAGTCGATTCAAAACCAACTCGCTCACAAGCCTTTACTTTGCTTCCCACATACGTTAAACTCGCGCCATCATTTCCTACGATAATGGCTGCTAAATGAGGTACTTTTTCGCCGTTGTCTCTCATTTTTTGGACTTCGGCTGCAATTTCATTCTTAATGTCTTCGGATACTTTTTTTCCGTCTAAAATTTGCATGGTGTAGTTATTTTGTGTGTTGTGTTGTTGTCTTACAAAAATATAAAATCAAAATTTATTGTATAAAAAAAGACGCGATAAATCGCGTCTCTATAGTATTATCTCATTCCCTTCATTCCGCCCATCATGCGCATCATGTTTTTGCCACCTGGACCTTGCATCATCTTCATCATTTTGCTCATCTGATCAAATTGTTTCATCAATTGGTTGACTTCGTCAATCTTTCTACCCGAACCTTTAGCGATTCTGGTTTTTCTTTTCATATCGATGATTGATGGCTTACTTCTTTCAATTGGTGTCATCGAGTGAATGATAGCTTCTATATGTTTGAAAGCATCGTCTTCGATTTCAACATCTTTCAATGCTTTTCCAGCACCAGGTATCATTCCAACTAAATCTTTCATGCTACCCATCTTCTTGATTTGCTGAATTTGAGCTAAGAAATCATCAAAACCAAATTCGTTTTTAGCAATTTTCTTTTGAAGTTTTCGAGCTTCTTCTTCGTCGTATTGCTCTTGAGCACGTTCCACCAACGAAACAACGTCACCCATACCTAAAATTCTGTCAGCCATACGTGAAGGATAGAACACGTCAATTGCGTCCATCTTTTCACCAGTACCTACAAATTTGATGGGTTTGTTCACCACCGATTTGATAGTAATGGCAGCTCCACCACGAGTATCTCCATCCAATTTGGTTAAGATAACTCCGTCAAAATTTAATCGGTCATTAAACGCTTTTGCCGTATTTACAGCATCTTGCCCAGTCATTGCATCCACAACAAACAACGTTTCTTGCGGTTTGATGGCCTGATGAACGTTAGCAATTTCGGTCATCATTTCTTCATCAACAGCCAAACGACCAGCCGTATCGACAATTACTACATTAAAACCATTTGCTTTAGCATAAGCAATCGCTTTTAATGAAATATCAACTGGATTTTTATTTTCTGGCTCTGAATATACTTCAACTCCAATTTGATCACCAACCACATGCAACTGATTAATCGCTGCTGGACGGTAGATGTCACACGCTACTAAAAGCGGTTTTTTGTTCTTTTTAGTTTTAAGATAATTGGCTAATTTTCCTGAAAAAGTAGTTTTACCCGAACCTTGTAAACCCGACATTAAAATCACTGTTGGATTGCCCGAAAGATTGATTCCAGTTGCATCACCACCCATTAATTCGGTTAATTCATCCTTAACCAATTTTACCATTAATTGCCCTGGCTCCAAAGTAGTCAATACGTTTTGACCTAAGGCTTTTTCTTTTACAGAAGTGGTAAAATCTTTTGCAATTTTAAAGTTCACGTCGGCATCAAGCAAGGCACGACGCACTTCTTTTAGAGTTTCTGCAACGTTAACTTCGGTGATTTTTCCGTGACCTTTTAATATATGAAAGGCTTTATCTAATTTTTCGCTTAAATTATTGAACATAACATTCTATTTTTTTGAACTGCAAATATACTATAAAGGTTTTGAGTCACAAAGACGCAAAGCCACAAAGGTTGGATTAAAATTACATTCGTTCTGGAACTTCAATTCCTAATAATTGAAAGGCAGATTTGATAGTATCGGCCACTTTTTTAGACAATTGCACTCTAAATACTTTTACCGCTGAATTTTCTTCTCCTAAAATGGATACATTTTGATAAAACGAATTGAATTCTTTTACTAAATCATAAGTATAATTGGCAATTAAAGCCGGACTGTGATTTTTGGCTGCATCTTGAATTACCTCAGGATATAGCTCAATTTGTTTGATTAATTCTTTTTCTTTTGAATGTAGTACCTCGACTGCGCTAGGTGTGACAAAATCAAAGTTTGCTTTGCGCAAAATAGACTGAATTCTCGCATAAGTATATTGAATGAAAGGCCCTGTATTTCCTGCAAAATCAACAGATTCTTCAGGATTGAACATCATTGCTTTTTTCGGATCTACTTTTAACATATAATATTTTAAAGCACCCAGCCCAATGGTTTTGTACAATTTGGCTTTTTCATCATCAGAATACCCGTCTAATTTTCCTAATTCTTCTGAAATAGACTGTGCCGTTGTAGTCATTTCTTCCATCAAATCATCAGCATCAACTACAGTTCCTTCACGAGATTTCATTTTTCCAGAAGGCAATTCTACCATTCCGTAAGACAAGTGATATAAATTCTCGGCCCAATCGAAGCCTAATTTTTTCAAGATTAAAAACAATACTTTAAAATGATAATCTTGTTCATTTCCTACCGTATATACCATTCCTCCTACATCAGGAAAATCTTTAACACGTTGAATTGCAGTTCCTATATCTTGTGTCATGTAAACTGCTGTTCCATCGGAGCGTAGCACAATTTTTCGATCTAATCCATCAGCTGTTAAATCTATCCACACAGAACCATCAGGGTCTTTCTCAAAAATACCTTTTTCAAGACCAAATTGCACTACTTCTTTCCCTAACAAATAAGTATTGGATTCGTAATAATAGGAATCAAAATCAACACCCAAATTTTTATAGGTTTGAGCAAAACCATCGTAAACCCATTGGTTCATCGTTTTCCAAAGTTCAATTACTTCTGGTTTACCAGCTTCCCAATCAAGTAGCATTTGTTGAGCTTCTAAGATAATTGGAGCTTGCTTTTTAGCTTCTTCTTCTGATTTGCCTTGAGCAATTAAATCATTAATTTGAGATTTGTATTCTTTATCAAAAGCAACGTAGAAATTACCAACCAATTTATCGCCTTTCAAACCAGAAGATTTTGGTGTTTCTGCATTTCCTAATTTCTGCCAAGCCAACATCGATTTACAGATATGAATTCCTCTATCGTTTATTATCTGAGTCTTATAAACCTTTTTACCCGATGCTTTGATGATTTCTGCCACCGAATATCCCAAAAGGTTGTTACGGATGTGTCCTAAATGCAAAGGTTTATTGGTGTTTGGCGAAGAATATTCTACCATAACAGCCTTGTCATTAGGAGAAAGAGTTACAAAACCATACTTTTCATTGGTTCTAATTTCGTTAAAAAAATTAATGAAGTAAGTATCTGCAATAACTATATTTAAGAAACCTTGAACCACATTAAACTTCTCAACTTCCGCTACATTTTCTACCAAATAAGTACCAATTTTGGTTCCTATTTCAACAGGATTTCCTTTGATAAGTTTGAGTAACGGAAAAACTACTACAGTAATATCACCTTCAAAATCTTTCCTTGTAGCCTGAAATTCAACTTTTTCAATGGTAGCATCGAATTGTTTTTGAACGGCTTCAATAATGGCTTGAGATAAAATTTGTTGTAGTGTCATTTTAATTACTTTTTTGAGTTTGCAAAGATATATTATAATTAGAAATTAAGGTATCAAAAAATACTGTTAGACTAATTAATGATAAAATTATTTTTATTTTAATTTTTTTGTAAGATTTTTATATGTTAAAAAACAAATAAAATGCATTTCATCGATTTTATTTGTATTTAAACGATTTAATTCTCAATATTTGTTGTGTCAAATCAAATGCCCTATGAAAAAATTATTACTATTATTCATTGTTTTTACATCTCTAAACGTGTTTTCACAGTCTATCACTGTGGATTCAAACACTTATACAGTACCTCAGTTAGTAAACAACGTTTTGATCAATTCCCCATGTATTAATGCTTCTAACATAACATGGAGAACAGGAACTAATTTTGGTTCGTCTAACGGAATTGGATATTTTCAGAATACCAATCCGAATTTCCCAATGCAAAGCGGAGTTATTTTAAGTACTGGAGATATTGCTAATGCTGCTGGTCCGAATACAACTATGCAATCTGCAGGATCTAATTCATGGGCAGGAGATGCTTCCTTAGAGGCTACATTGGCAACCTACGGAATAGCTATGACATCTGCTAATGCTACTGTTTTAGAATTTGATTTTGTTCCGATGTCTCCCAATTTTAGTTTCAACTTTTTATTTGCATCTGAAGAATATGGTAATTTTCAATGTCAATTTTCTGACGCATTTGCTTTTTTACTTACCAATGTTAATACAGGTGTTACCACCAACTTAGCTGTAGTTCCTGGAACCAACACTCCGATATCTGTAGTAACCATTAGAGATTTTCTTTATAATTCGACCTGTCCTTCTGTAAATGCACAATATTTTGGTTCTTTCAATGGCGGAACTAACGCTGCTGGTTCAGCAACAAATTTTAATGGTCAAACTAAAGTTATGAATGCCTCGGCAGTTTTGACACCAAACACACCTTATAAAATAAAATTAGTCATTGCCGATAGAGGAGATTACAAATCGGATTCTGCTATATTTATTTCGTCTAACAGTTTTAATATTGGTCAAGATGTTTTAGGAAACGATTTATTAGTTTCAGACAATGCAGCAATTTGTAATGGTCAAACACACTTAATTGATTCTGGATTGAATCCTGCATTATATTCTTTTGTATGGAAAAAAGACGGTGTGGTAGTACCTGGTCAAACTGGACCAACTTTAACAGTTAGTCAACCTGGCACTTATCAATTGATTTACACCAATATAGCTACTCCTTGCCAGACAGTTACTAATGATGTGGTGGTGGAGTATTTTCCTTTGATAGTAACTGCAAATCCGATAAATTTATACAAATGTAATACTGGGGCATCTAGCTATAATTATAACTTAAGTATAAATACACCTAAAGTTACTTTCATGCTAGGGCCTAATTATTCTGTTCAATATTTTAGTTCATTAGTCAATGCAAATTCAAATACTAATCCTTTATCACCTACTAACTATTCAAGTCCAGGAAATGAAACTTTATACGTAAGAATAGACAACAATTCAACTGGTTGTTTTATAGTAAAATCTTTTAAGCTACTTGTCACTATCTCACCAGTAGCAAATCAACCTGCTGACATTGTAAAATGTAAACCAATTACTGGAAATACATCTTTTAGTTTAGGAGCATCAATACCTTCCATTTTAGGAAGTCAATCTTCATTTATATACAGTGTTTCATTTTACAATTCACAAGCAAATGCAAACTCAGGAACTAATCCACTTGGGAATACGGTTAATACAAATACAAGCACTACAATTTATGTAAGAGTACAATTAATTACTGATTCTTCTTGTTATGCTTTAACAACGCTAAATCTAGTTGTTGTTCCTTTACCATTAGTTGACTCTATGAGTGATGTAATAACATGTACAAGTTATATACTTCCTCCATTAACACATGGAAATTATTTTACGGCATCTGGCGGAACAGGAACTCAATTATTCCCTGGTGATGTTATAACACAAACTAAGATAATATACATATACAATGCTTCTGCTACAACGCCAAGCTGCCCAAATGAAACAAATTTTAAAGTAACTATTTTAAAACCAGAAGATTTAGCTATTAGCTCGAATACTTATTGTGGAAGTTACACCTTACCTCCTTTAACTTATGGGTCATACCACACTGCACCTAATGGCGGAGGAATGAATTTACCTGGCGGAACTGTATTGACTTCATCACAAATAATTTATTTCAATTATGTGTCTCAAACACCACCAATTTGTGTTATTGATGCTCCATTTAATATTGTTATCACACCAACACAAACAGTGGTAACTTTACCAAATGTTTTTGATTGTACTTCATACACATTACAACCACTTGCTTTTGGTAATTACTATGACGGTCCAAATGGAACTGGAAATCAACTTCCTGCCGGGACAGCCATAACATCAACCAAAACCATATACATTCATGGTGAAAATGGTAATTGTAAAAGCGACTCTAGTTTTGAAGTAGTAATTGGAATTAACTTCCCAACATCGGTTACAGAATGTGCTGGATATACACTTCCTCAATTGGTTGTTGGAAATTATTACACCGGCCCTGTAGGATCAGGAACACAAATTCCAGCAGGAACAGTCATTAATACAACTCAAACCATTTATGTCTATGCAGTCTCTCAATCGCAACCAAATTGTACAGACAATTATAACTTTACGGTCTCCATCACATTGCCTGCTATAACTACGCCTGCAGTTACTGTTGGATGTGATAATTATACTTTACCAAGCATTCCTATTGGAGATTATTACACTGGAACTGGCGGAACTGGAACTCTAATGCATGCTGGTGATGTTTTAACGAACTCACAAACGGTATATATTTATTTAAATGATGGAATGGGATGTCAAAACGAAGTAAGTTTTGATGTTACTATCAACCAAACTCCAGTAATCGATTCACGTGCTACAATTGATGCTTGTCATTCCTATACTTTGACTAACTTAGCACAAGGTAATTATTATACGGGTCCAAATGGAACTGGTTCTATGCTTGCTGGTGGAACAGTTTTAACAGATTCACAATTGGTTTACATTTATGCTAATAATAACGGATGTTCTGCGGAAACTAGTTTTCAAATTAACATCTTCAAAATATTTGCTTATCAACCTCAAAATGTAACTGTGTGTGATAGTTATGTATTACCTGCATTACCAGGAAACAACAAATATTACACGCAAACAGGAGGTCAAAATGGTACTGGTATTGAAATTCCAGCTGGAACAGTAATCAATTCAAGTCAAACTATTTATGTGTACATCGAATCTGGAGGTAGAATCAATTGTTCTAATGAAACAAGCTTTACTGTTACTATCATTCCAACTCCAACAATTACTCCAATTGCTAATGTAAACACATGTAATTCATATACATTGCCTGCTTTAACTTTAGGTAATTATTACACACAACCTAATAAAGGTGGTAATCAACTGCATGCTGGCGATGTAATAACCACAAATCAAACTGTTTATGTATATGCAGAAACAGGTGGTACTACCAATTGTTTTGCAGAAAGAAGTTTTACAATAACACTATTCAATGTAGATACATTGCAAAATGTTACCCAATGTGATAGCTATACACTGCCTGCACTTAACATTGGTAGTTATTATAATGGTCCTAACGGAACTGGCGGAACAATCGCTGCTGGAACAACAATTCACGCTACTAAAACAATTTACATCTATGCACATTCAGGGTTTAACCCAAATTGTTCTGATGAAACTTCTTTTACAGTAACAATCGTTCCAAGCCCTATTGCTAATCCTGTACCACTTGCTCTTAGAACAACATGTGATAATGATGGTACCAATGATGGAGTTTACAACTTCTCTTTAAATGCGCTAAGTAGCTCAGTGTTAGGAACACAAACTGGACCTGAATTCTCAGCTGTATATTATGAAAGTTTAGCTGACGCCAACACTAATACTAATCCTGTTACTAGTTCAACTGCAGCTACGATTTATGTAAGAGTTAATAATGCATTAGCACCAAATTGTTTTGATGTTAAACCAATATCTATAATCGTTAATAAAATTCCAGAACCAAATCCTCAAGATGGAATCATTTGTATCGTTACTGCTACGGGTCATTTAATCAATCCTTATGTAATTCACAGTGGATTGTCACCAGCTACTCATACCTTTAAATGGTACAATTCACAAGGTCAATTGGTTGGCACTGGCGCAAATTATACCGCTATTTTACCTGGAACTTATAACGTAGTAGCTACCAGTATTGCAACAGGATGTTCTTCTGCACCAGCTTCTGCTACGGTAAGTCCTTCTGAACCAGCTGTTGTAAGTTATTCTGTTAATGAAGATTTTTCAGACAGTCAATCTGTTACAGTAAATACAGAAGGAACAGGAGATTATGAATATCAACTAGACAATGGTGATTTCCAAGATAGTCCAGTTTTTGAAAATGTTACTTCAGGGCTACACACCATCACTGTTAGAGATAAAAATGGTTGTGGTATGACCACCACAGATGCTATCGTAATAAACTATCCTCATTTCTTTACTCCAAATGGAGATGGAATAAATGAAACTTGGAATATTAAAGATCTAAAAGATGAAACAGTTGCTATGATTTACATCTTTGATAGATACGGAAAATTAATTAAAAAAGTTAAACCATCTGGACAAGGTTGGGATGGTACCTACAATAATACTTTAATGCCTGCTGATGATTATTGGTTTACCATCAATTATCAAAAAGGCGGAGAAGAAAAAGAATTTAAAGCCCACTTTGCTTTAAAAAGATAAGCGCCTTTTTTGCCCCAACAAAAAATTAGCTTCAGATTTCAAAGTAACCCATTTGAACTGAAAAACCCCGAAGTGCAATTCGGGGTTTTTTATTTTTAATCTATTTGAGTTGATTCGAAAACTTTAACACTTTTTGTGTAACAATTAAATCTCTTGATAGTCTATTGTCTTGATAAAATTTATATCACATTTAATTCTTATGAAATTTCAATTCTTATTTTCTTTACTCTTTTTGAGTTTTTTTTCATTCGCACAAAATCCCCAAGAAAGCGGCACTTTATCGGGAAAAGTAGTTGATAATCAAACTAAAAAACCAATTCCCTACACCAATATCACCTTAAAAAAAGCAGGCAAAACCATCACTGGAGGCATCACTCAAGAAAACGGAAATTTTGTTATAAAAAACATTCCGTTAGACAGTTATGTAGTAGAAATTCGTTTTATTGGATATACTGGACAAAACAAAAACATTACTTTATCAGCCTCCGATAAAAGTATCAATCTTAATACCATTGCATTAGCTGAAGAATCTACTATGATGCAAGAAGTAGAAATTGTAAAAGAAAAATCAACCTACGAGCAAAAAATCGACCGAAAAGTAGTTAATGTTGGTAAAGATTTGATTTCTGCTGGCGCAACTGCTGGAGAAATCATGAACAATATTCCATCGGTAAGTGTAGATCCGCAAACCAATGCCATCAGTTTGAGAGGTAATGAAAATGTTCGTGTGTTAATTGATGGAAAACCTTCTAATATTGATACAGCGCAATTGCTTAAACAAATACCTTCTTCGTCTATCAAACAAGTTGAATTGATTACCAATCCATCAGCAAAGTACAATCCAGAAGGAATGAGCGGTATCATCAACATCATTTTACATAAAAATGCCAATAATGGTTTTAATGGTAGCATCAATAATGGAGTAACTTTTGGGAAAACACCTAAAGTAAATTCGTCATTGGATATGAATTACAGAGTTGGAAAAATTAACGTCTATGGGAGTTATGGATTCAACCACGGCTTTCAAGCTAATTACGGAAACATCAACAGTTACCAACCCAATGCAGAGAAAATGGTTCGATTTGATTTTAGAAATAAAAACACTTCTCATCTATATAAAATTGGGGTTGATTATTACATGAATGATTCCAACACACTTTCTGTTTACACCAATCAAAACCGATTTTTATCTTCGGGAAATAGCATTACAACAGTAGATTATTTTTCAAATGCTATTGATGATATCCTACAATACAACAGCAGCAAAAACAACAATCCTTCTGAAACCTACAACTTAGATTATAAGCATAAGTTTAAAAAAGAAGGCGAAAACATTGAACTTGAATACAATTACAACAAGAATAAAGGCAATGAAAATTCGTTGTTCAATATCGTAACCAATAGCTTTAATACCAGTGAAAAGAACGATATTACTACCGATAACCACAACACCAAAATCAATTTAGATTACACCAATCCGTTGAGTAAAAACTCTAGATTAGAACTTGGTTTGGAAACTCGAATTGAAAACACCAACAATAATTTCGATAAAAATGTGGCTTTTTATTCGGATTTTAGTTACGAAAGAAAAATCAACTCGGCTTATGCTACCTATGGTAAACAATGGGATAAATGGGGATTTCAAGTAGGCGCACGATTTGAAAATTATACCGCTAACGCTCTTTTTCATGCTTTAGATTCTAATGATGAAAACGGAAACGGAAATACCACCGAAACCTTAACAAAAACATTCAACGATCAAATCAATACGTTGTATCCAAGTGGCTATGTTTCGTATAAATTATCGGATAAAAACACTTTCAATTTCAACTATTCTCGTCGTGTTGACCGACCAAGCATTGGACAAGTAAACCCAATTAGAGAATGGAGTACGCCAACAGTTATTTCGGTTGGAAATCCGTATTTGAAACCACAATTTACCAATTCGTTCGAATTAAATTATACGCGTAAAACTAAAATTGGTTCGATTACCACAGTTATTTTTTACCGAATGATTCAAGACGAAATTACTCGTTTTGTGCAAATCAATCCAAATAATGCGGCACAAAACATTATGTCGTATACCAATTTTAAAGACAACAATTCATATGGTGCCGAAATTTCTGCCAATTTAGATTTTACCAAATGGTGGAGCGCTAATATTGGTACCGATATCTATTTCAAAACCATTAGAGGAACCGTTTCTTCTGACTTTGTAGAACGTAAAGCCAACATTTTTAATGCACGTATCAACAACACGTTTAAAGCCAATAAAAACTTACGTTTCCAACTTTTCGGAATGTTCCGAGGACAAGAACAAAGTTTGCAGTTTTTGAGACAAAATATGTTTAGAACCGATATTGGTTCAAGCTACAATATTTTGAAAGGAAAAGGAACCGTAAGTGCTCGTGTTAGCGATATTTTCAATACGATGCATTTTAGTTTTAATGGTGATTTACCTTATACACAGGACGGATCATTCCATTGGGAAAGTCGCACCGTTTACGTAGGATTTAGTTATCGTTTTGGTGGCGGAAAAAATGCAGCGCTACAACGCAAACAACGTGATAAAAACGAAACGCAAGGCAGTGGCGGAATGATGTAAAAAACAAAAGCCGAAGTAGTAAATACTTCGGCTTTTTTATTGATTGACTAGGTAAATTACCATTTTATGATGGCGCTTGCCCAAGTAAAACCACTTCCAAAAGCGGCCAAAACAACGGTATCACCTTCTTTAATCTTGCCTAATTCCCAAGCTTCGGTTAAAGCAATCGGAATTGAAGCCGCAGTTGTATTTCCATACTTCTGAATATTGTTAAAAATCTGATCGTCGGTTAATTTAAACTTCTGTTGAATAAATTGAGAGATTCTCAAATTAGCTTGATGGGGAATCAACATGTTAATATCGGCAACCTCTAAATTATTGGCTTTTAATCCTTCGTTGATCACTTCACTAAAACGCACTACAGCATTTTTAAACACAAATTGTCCATTCATGTGTGGATAATAACTTTCATCATCTGGATTGTTGTCTGCTAGGATATCGGTTACCCATCTTCCTCCCATTCCAGGTGCTAAAACCGCTAATTCTTTGGCATGCTCACCTTCCGAATGTAAATGAGTGGATAGAATTCCTTTGGATTGATTTTCTTCTCTACTCAACATTGCTGCTCCTGCCCCATCTCCAAAAATTACGGAAACACCACGTCCGCGATCGGTCATATCTAATCCTAACGATTGCACTTCAGAAGCTACCACTAAAATATTTTTATACATTCCAGTTTTGATAAATTGATCGGCAACAGACAAGGCATAAATGAATCCAGAACATTGATTTCTAATATCTAAAGCACCCACAGTTCGCAATCCTAATTCTTGTTGCAAAGCCACTCCTGGCCCAGGAAAATAGTAATCGGGTGAAATGGTAGCAAATACAATAAAATCGATATCTTCTGGAGCAACACCCGAACGTTCTATGGCAATTTTAGCAGCCTTAACCCCCATTGATGTTGTAGTATCTTCACCACGCACTATATGTCGACGTTCCTTAATACCTGTTCGCTCTTGAATCCACTCATCAGAGGTATCCATGATTTTGGCTAAATCATTGTTAGTAACAACATTTTCAGGAACATAATATCCTAAACCACTTATTCTTGAATTATACATATTTTGAATTTTTATCAAATTTGATTACACAAATTTAACAATGTTTTAAAAATGACTACTAAACTTTCACTTAATTTTTGAATGACTCAATTCATATTGATACAGCCAATAAAAAAACCAGTCATAAAACTGGTTTTAAAAGGGATAAATGATATTATTTATTTTGTAATTTTAATTGACTGCCTTCCTGTATTGGTATGTAAATTCAAGAAATAAATTCCATTGGGATAAGGAAAATCAAAGGTGTATCTTTTGGTAGAAGCACCTTCAATTTCATCCAATTTTAATTGTTTGATAAATTGACCTGTAGCCGAATACAAGCCCAATACTAGATGGTCGTTACCTCTAAAATCGATTTCTAAATTTAATTTATCTTTTATCGGATTGGGTGCCACTCTAACCGCTAAAGGAATTCTTGCTTGCTCATGAAACTGATTCACGGCTAAGTTATTAGTCATTTTATAAATTGTTGTGCCGCAGGCATACGCTACATCGTTATTTACAAAGAAAATTCGATTTAAATTACTTCCTACTGTAGTGTTAGTCCATGTATCGCCAGCATCGGTAGTTTCGTAAAAACCGGTATCATGTCCTCCCATCCAACCGTGATTTTCATCTACAAATCCAACAGCTTGAATTTCAGATTCTGGAGCATTTTTAGCTACCCAAGTCACACCACCATCAGTAGATTTTAGCAACTTTCCAGGATTTGGAGCAACAGCTTCGATAGCACCAAACATCACATTAGGATTACTAGACAAAATTTGTAATTTCCATACATATTCTCCTGCAATTGTGCCGTTGTATATAGTTGACCATGTCACGCCACCATCGGTTGTTTTTAAAATCACAGCACCATTACTATTATTTCCCGAGGCATAACCTGTATTTTCGTCGGTAAACAATACCTCAACTAAGGCATTGGCATAAGCACTCATGTTGATGAATTGCCACGTCATTCCGCTATCGGTAGATTTTATAATGTAGGCTGGAGAAAAATAGGCTCCACAACCATAAATTGTTGAAGTTCCAACACAATCTAAGCCACAAATAGCGGCAGGATTTGGTGTTATTGAAACTAAATTCCAAGTTGCACCACCATCTGTTGTTTTGTAAAACTTTCCGTTTAAGGTTCCTAAAAAGCCAATATTTTCATCTAAAAATTCAATGTTTCTAAAGTAATGATTGCTCCCCAACATCGCATTGTTGGTTAGCAAAGTCCAATTCAATCCTCCATCGGTAGTTTTATACACAGCTGCATAATATCCATTGGCTGCCCAGCCTAAATTTTCGTTTAAAAAAAACACATCATCAAAGCGCTGTCCATTCAAGTTAGAAGCAATATTGGGAAGTGGTGACCAAGTAAGTTGTGCAGAAGCGAGGCTTGAAATTAGTAGTAAAAAGTATAATTTTTTCATCATTTTTAATTTGTCATAAAATTATAAAAAAGGGAATGAATTAAGAGACTATGGTTAAAAAAAGTTCGGTTGATTTTGAAAATTCTAACGCACTTTCAAAAAATAAGGTATTGTCACTCCATTTGGCTTCAATTAGATAGAAACTTCCTCTAAAATAAGACTTTAAAACCATTACCTTTAGATCAGATGAGGCTACAACTTTCAATTGATGTGGGTAAACTAACCGTCTTTTTCCATTGAATTCAATCTCATTTACGTCTCCAAAAAGCGATGCGATATACTTTGATTGCGGAGTTTCATAAATAGACTTTGGAGTACCGCTAGCGACAATCTTTCCGTGTTGCATAACCAAAACCTCATCGGCAAAAGACAGCACATCAGTACTATCGTGCGTAGCAACAATGCATGTGATGTTTTTCTCTTTCAAATAAGCAAATAGTTTTCGTCTCAAACTATTCTTTTTGAAATTATCAATATGGCTGAACGGTTCGTCTAGCAACAACACTTCGGGCTCAAGGGCTAAAACTCTAGCTAATGCTACTCTTTGCATTTGCCCTCCACTTAAATTTTTAACCTTGATCTGAGCAAAATCAGACATTTCGACTATTTCAAGTAATTCGGCTACACGATTCCATTTTTTTTCAGAATCAATATTAGAAAGGTATTTTCCAACATTTTCTGCAACACTGATGTAAGGCATCAAATCAAAATCTTGTGCCAAGTATTTCATAAAATCCATTCCTGGAATCAAATTGAACTTTGGACCTAGAACTTCAGTATCCTTCCAAAAAATCCGACCTTCATCTAAATCATACAAACCGTATATTAGTTTGAGTAACGTACTTTTACCACAACCACTTTCACCAATTACAGCCAAATTAGCGCCTTTCTTTAATGAAAAAGTACTTTTTTGGATGGTTATTTGATGTAAATAAGAAAATATAATGTTGTCAACTCTAAGCATTTTACAAAAATAACAACTTATTTGGCAAATTTTGTCAGTAATTTCAAGATATAACTTTAATCTTTTGATAATTAAGCAAATGATTTCTATTTATTTTAAAATTCAAAATATTTTACTAAAATTTGCATGTTAAAACTATTATGTTTTAGCATAAATATTTAAAAATGAAGAAGATTGTTGTTTTGTGTATTTTATGGTTTGGTTTTTATGCAAAAGCACAAGTAGGAATTGGCACCACCTCACCCAATGCACAATTAGATATATCGGCAAGTAATCAGGCAACTCCAGCTAATAATGATGGTATTTTAATCCCAAAAATTGATACCTTTCCTGCAACCAATCCAACAGCGTTGCAACAAGGAATGTTAGTCTATTTGACCACAACTACTACTTTTGCAAGTGTTTCAAGAGCACCTGGTTTTTACTATTGGGACAATCCTACAACCAACTGGATTAGCATACAAACAAATCCGACTTCTAGTTGGAATTTATTGGGTAATGCTAGTACTAGTCCTGCTACAAACTTTTTAGGAACGACAGACAACCAAGATATTGTTTTTAAAAGAAATAATATCAGAGCTGGATATATTGGTGATCCAATTATATCGGCTGGTAAATACCTGAATTCTAATACTGTTTTTGGCGCAAATTCGTTGTTAAATCCAAGTATAAACGTTGCATCACAGTTCGGAATACGCAATACCGCTTTCGGATCAAATATAATGCCCACTGTTACCACTGGTAACAACAACACAGCCATTGGAGATCGTGCGTTATTTACAGATTCTTCGGGATCAAACAATACTGCTATTGGCACTGGTGCGTTGTATACTAATGGAATTGGGGGATTTAATACAGCGGTTGGAAGAAATGCTTTAGTATCCAATTCGAGTGGTAATAACAATACCAGTTTAGGATATAATTCTGGGTTTTTATCCACTGGAAATAATAATGTTTTTATTGGGAATCAAGCAGGATATAATGAAACAGGAAGCAATAGGTTGTACATTGAAAGATCAGTCGGTGCAAATGGTACAGATTCTGGTGTCAACAATGCTTTGATTTATGGTGAGTTTGATAATAAAATTGTTAGGGCAAACGGAACCATACAAATTGGAAATCCAGCTGTAACTGGTTATGCTTTACCTACCGTTAGAGGAAATGCAGGACAACTACTCCAAACGGATGGTGCTGGAGGAACTTCTTGGGTAGATACACAAAACAATATTTCAATTGTAAGAACCAATTTATCTGCCAATCAATCTTTGGGAACAAGTGGCTGGCAAAAATTAAGTTTTAATACAGTGGTATTTGATACCAAAAGTGAATTTAGTACAACCAACAACCGATTTGTAGCCGCTAAGGCTGGCTATTATGAAGTTAACGCAGGTTTTCATACCTTTAATCAAAGTGATACCAATTACTACGGAATTGCAGTATTTAAAAACGGATCGGAATATCAAGAAACTTCAGCACACCATTATGGAATTAACCTTATTTCAAGAACGATCAATTGTGTCATTTATCTAAATGCATCTGATTATATCGAGATTTACGCACACAATGTAAATAGTGGCACTACGATTGATGCTTTCTCAGGCAAAACCTATTTTGAAGTAAAACAAATCCGATAAAAAATAAAGGCAAAACTACAAAATGCAGTTTCACCTTTATCACCTAACCAATTAACAAACAAAAAATTATATATATTTTTCAAAAGCTTTTGTATCTACTCGAGCTTTCAAGTCGTGCAATAAATTATACAAACCAAAAAAGGTTCTATTGATGTATAAAAAGTGTTTTGAACCTCTATTTCCATTCATCTTACGAAGTTGCGTATCTTTTGCAAATTCTTCTCCCATTGAGGCGATTTGACCAAAAAAATCTTCATCAGAAAAATCAAAGAAATCACCATGAAAAGGTTGAGTAAACAAACTCAACAAATCGTGAAACAACTTGGTAAAATAGACTATTTCTGCTTTAGAATCATCTTGTCTTAAAATTTCTAATTCGTACAACTTTTCATTGAACAAAATTGGATTATCAATAACTTCGGGCTTAGCCAATTCAAAATAAGGCACATAAAATTCTAATGGTACTTGTTTGATACAACCAAAATCAATAGCAACCAATTTATCATCTTGATCAATCAAAAAATTTCCAGGATGCGGATCGGCATGCACTTGTTTTAAATGATGCATTTGATACATGTAAAAATCCCAAAGCGCTTGCCCAATTTTATCGCCTTTTTCTCGATTGGTATTACGTGCTGCAAATTCAGACAAATGTTCGCCATCAATCCATTCCATGGTCAAGATTTTTTCTGAAGACAACTCGGGATAATATTTTGGGAAACGCAAATTTGCAATGTGTTTGCACCAATCGGAAACTTCGATACTTTGTTTTAATTCAAGCTTATAATCGGTTTCTTCCAGCAATTTGTCCTCAACTTCTTTAAAATATTTATCCGAATCCTTGCCTTTGATATTAAACATTCTAATGGCAAATGGCTTGACCAAAGCCAAATCCGAACTTATACTATCCGCTACACCTGGATATTGGATTTTCACAGCAAGATTTTTCCCATCTTTGGTCGCTTTGTGTACCTGCCCGATACTCGCAGCATTCATAGCATCTGGAGTAAACGTGTCGTATAAGTTCTCTGGATATTGGCCTAAATATTTTTTAAATGTTTTTCTAACCAATGGTGCCGACAATGGTGGAACCGAAAATTGTGACAACGAAAATTTATCTACATATTGTTGTGGCATGATGCTCTTATCCATGCTGAGCATTTGCGCTACTTTCAAAGCACTTCCTTTCAAATTTTTCAATCCGTCGTAAATGTCTTCGGCATTGCTTTCGTTTAATTTATCACGATTCAGTTTCGGATTGACCATCTTTTCGCCATAATAGGCTACATAGTTGCCTCCTACTTTGATTCCGGTTTTGACCAACTGACTGGCTCTTTCTATTTTTCCTGTTGGAATTTTATCTAATGTTTTCATAATGATGCTGAATCAATTTTAGTATTAATTCATTTTTTCTTTCCAAAGGAATTTTCCCAAATCAAATAAACTTTCTAAAGGCTTGGTATCTAGTAAATCGACTACTGTATTTACCGATTTTTCGATAAGCACATCTGTTTTTTCAAAACCTTTAGAAGTATCATCCATCCAAAATTTCAATAAAAATAAGAACTGAATCCAAGCTCCTTCTGCAAAAATAGGCTTAGTTACTTTGGCCAATTTCTCTTTCATTTCCGAATTTTCGGTTTCTATTATAGTTACGATAAAATCTTTAAAATGGTTTCTGAATTGCTTTAAACTTTTCAAATTCTTTAATCCTTCCTTGTTTTCTTTTAAGGCGAACACCACATAACTTCTATTAAGTGTCAAAATTTCAAACAAGGTAAAATACAACGTCAACAATTTATTTTTATCCGAATAAGTCGAAAATGACTCGTCGTTTTCTATAGTTGATAGCGCATTTTCTAAAAACTTAACCCAAATTTCTTGTCTTAAAGCATCCAAAGAACCAAAAAAAGTATAAAACTCGGTTTCATTGATTTTGTGTTCTTTACAAAACGAAAAAACATTTTTTGGTGCTTCATTTTTTTCCAACACGACATCCATATATTTGGAAATAATGAAGTTATCATCTATCATTTTTTTCTTAGCCGTTGTTTTCTTTGTTGTATCCATTTGAAATAATTTGATGTAAAGTTAATTATTGTTTAACAAAATACAATATTTTTTAAACAAAAAGTTTTGTTAAAAATCGTTCAAAATATTTGAAAATAAAAAAGCGCTCCTAAATAGGAACGCTTTTTCTAAATATAGTATTTGTAAAACTATCTTCCTGCTTCTTTTGCAGCTTCTTGTTTCATTTTTTCATTTGCAACAATAGCAAATTCTACACGACGATTTTGAGTTCTTCCTTCTGGAGTATCATTAGTCGCAATTGGATCGGCAACTCCCATTCCAGTTGTAGTAAATCGTGCCACACTCAATCCTTTTGAAGCCAAATATGCTTTAACTGAAGCCGCTCTTTGCTCAGACAACGTTTGATTGTATTCAACCGAACCAGTGCTATCTGTGTAACCATAAATTACGATATCTGTATCGGCATAACTTTGAAACACAGGAACCAATTTATCTAAATTGGCTTTTGCTGCAGCTGTTAAAGTTGATTTATTAGTATCAAAACGAACAGAATTTTCACCCAAGGTCAATTTGATTCCTTCTCCTACTCGTTCAACTTGAGCACCTGGCAAGGCAGTTTGAATCTCACGAGCTTGTTTGTCCATTTTATTTCCAATAACACCACCAGCAACACCACCGATTACGCCACCAAGAACAGCACCTAAAGCACCATTACCACCTTTTCCAACATTGTTTCCAATTACAGCACCTAAAATTCCACCTGCAACGGTTCCAATAGCAGCACCTCTTTGTGTTTTGTTAGTATTTTTAACCGAATCACAACTCGTAAAAACCGATCCTAAACTTAAAACACTTATCAATAAATAAACTGTTATTTTTTTCATCTTTTATCTTTTTTAATTTTTTTGAAACTGGTAAACAACATCCACAATTTTACCTCCAACATTCACTTTATCAATCAACTGAAAAGAAGTTTCGGTTTGATTAGCAACACTTAAAACATAACCTTCTACAACTTTTTTAGCTTTGGTATCGTTGATGATTTTCATCACAAAATTCCCATCTTTATTGATGTACCATGTAATTGGGGAAGAAAATGAAGTGCATGAAGCATTGTTCAAAGCCATTTCTCCTTTGTTGTTGTTGGAGATGAATTTCCATGTACTTCCAATAAAACATTTGGAATCAGCTAAATCAAACGATGTTACTTTAATATAATCCGAACCTGGGTAGGTTACCGAAATTATAGTCCAATTTCCTTTAATAGCAGCTTCCGATTTGGTGTCCAATTTTGTACTTACAACTGTTTGTTTGGGTTTGCATCCCACAAAAACAATAGTTAACAGTAATAGCAATACACTTTTTTTCATAGTTCAATAGTTTAAATTTATGAATTACAAAGATACGTGCTATCTTATAAACACCATAAAGAACCTGTAAAAATTTTGTAAAACTATTTCTACGTCAATTTGTCAGATTTTACGATTTGGTACTGAATTTGAAATAACGAAAACACAAATTGTTTAACTTAAAAGTTCAAAATATGTCAACAGGAAAAATTAATGTTTCGGTAGAAAACATTTTCCCTTTAATCAAGAAATTTCTTTACAGCGATCACGAAATTTTCCTTCGTGAATTGGTTTCTAATGCCACAGATGCGACTTTAAAATTAAAACATTTAACTAGTATTGGTGAGGCCAAAGTAGAATATGGCAACCCTATTATTGAAGTAAAAATTGACAAAGAAGGCAAAAAATTACACATCATCGACCAAGGTTTGGGGATGACGGCTGATGAAGTTGAAAAATACATCAATCAAGTGGCTTTTTCGGGTGCTGAAGAATTTTTAGAAAAATATAAAGACTCTGCCAAAGATTCAGGAATTATTGGTCATTTTGGTTTGGGATTTTATTCGGCTTTTATGGTAGCAACCAAAGTTGAGATTATTACTAAATCCTACAAAGACGAACCAGCAGCACATTGGACCTGTGACGGAAGCCCAGAATTCAGCTTAGAAGCTCATGATAAAACCGACAGAGGTACCGAAATCATTCTACATATTGCTGAAGATTCTTTAGAATTTTTGGAAGAATTTAAAATCCGTGAATTATTGACTAAATACAATAAATTCATGCCTATTCCGATTAAATTCGGAACCAAAAAAGAAGCACTTCCAAAACCAGAAAATGCTCCTGAAGATTACAAAACGGAGTTCATAGATGTTGACAATATCATCAACAATCCTAATCCAGCTTGGACCAAACAACCCGTTGATTTAACGGACGAAGATTATAAAAACTTTTACCGCGAATTGTATCCCATGCAGTTTGAGGAACCGTTATTCAACATTCATTTGAATGTGGATTATCCATTCAACTTGACAGGAATTTTATACTTCCCTAAAATGTCATCTGATTTACAGTTGCAAAAAGATAAAATTCAATTGTACCAAAACCAAGTATATGTTACCGACAATGTTGAGGGAATTGTACCGGAATTTTTAGGCATGTTAAAAGGTGTAATTGATTCGCCAGATATTCCGTTAAACGTATCGCGTTCTTACTTGCAAGCCGATGGTAATGTGAAGAAAATTTCCAACTACATCACGCGAAAAGTAGCCGACAAATTAAAATCATTGTTCAATGAAAACCGTGAAGATTTTGAGTCTAAATGGAACGATATCAAAATCGTTTTAGAATACGGAATGTTATCGGAACCAAAATTTTATGAAAAAGCTGGTGATTTTGTATTGTATCCATCAGTAGATAACAAATACTACACTTTAGCCGAATTGAAAGAAGCAATTGCTCCTAATCAAACGGATAAAAACGGAAAATTAGTGGTATTGTATGCGTCTAACAAAGATGCACAACACGGTTATATCGATATTGCTAAAGAAAAAGGATACGAAGTATTGTTATTGGATTCACCTATCGTTTCACACTTGATTCAGAAATTGGAACAAGACAATGAAAACCTAACATTTACTCGTGTAGATTCTGATCATATTGACAAACTAATTCAAAAAGAAGAAACACAAATTTCTAAATTATCAGAAGACGAAGCGACTAAATTGAAAACTGTTGTAGAAGAAATTGTTCCGAAAACCAACTATTCGGTTCAATTGGAACCAATGGATAGCAATGCAGCTCCGTTTATGATTACACAACCCGAATTCATGCGCAGAATGAAAGAAATGAGTCAAACTGGCGGTGGCGGAATGTTCGGAATGGGCAATTTTCCAGAAATGTATAATTTGGTGGTGAATACCAACTCCGATTTGGCAACGACCATCTTAAATACCGAAGACAAATCGGCTCAAGAAAGTTTGGTAAAACAAGCTTTAGATTTAGCTAAAATTTCTCAAGGATTACTAAAAGGTGAAGAATTAACCGCTTTTGTAAAAAGAAGTTTTGAGTTAATTAAGTAAGAGAGAAATAAGAATATAGACAATAGAGAAAAAACCTGTGAGTGCAAACTTAACAGGTTTTTTTATTTTATACTTTTTTTTATTTTTGAAAAATGAAACATTAAACTCTTGATTATGAAAACATTTATTCGTGGATTTTTATTTCTTTTCCTTTTATTCTCAAGCACTACAATTTATAGTCAGTATGAATTTTTCAAACCCGATTGGTATGGCAATAATGGGTTCAAAAAACTCTATGTAAAAGTTGGAGACCAAAATGCCGATTACACTAAGAAAATAATGAAGTTATTTCAAGACAATTGGACGGTTTGTCCGGTAGAGTTCTTTTCCGATAAGATAGATAAAAGTCTTTTTATGGATGGAAATTTGTTCATGAATTTCGAACGTTACACATTGGCTTCACAATATGTTAGAGATTATGGCAACAACGGTGGAATTTCAAGAGGAGATGTGACGTACAACGATTATTATTACTTCAATTTTTGGGTGATTGATAAAAAATATAAACCTAAATATGACTGGTGGGATTACAAATATACCGTGGCTAAAAGTGAGTTTTATTTAAAAACAATTGGTATGGGTGAAGAAGAATTTAAAGCCTTTCAGATGGAGCTTGTAATTGGCAAAAGACCGAGTGTTTTTGCTGTTCAGCGTGAAGAATTTTATCCAAAAATATATGATTTCTCTGATGCTGACTTTCAAAATTATTTTTTAAATGGTACTGAAGGACATCTTAAAAATATGATCCAATATGTGAATGCTGAAATAAAAAAAGGAACTCAACGAGAATTATTTGACAATTTCAAAATTGATTCTGAATTGCAAAAATTAAAAACAGCTACGTTGTATTTTCCAAATTATTGGTATGGAGAAGCTGGAACCATAACCGAAAAACTACCTAAAGAAAGTAAATATTACGATGCAACCGTAAAATACATCGATAATCTTATCAAAACATATCCCTACAAAATGCAACTTATAAATCGCAGTGAATTGAATAATATGATTTTGAAAGCCGATAAAGATTTTTATTACCTAAACTACATTCAAAGTTCCGCAGACAAATTAATTAGCATAGTTAATGGAAGGACTGGTGAAGTTGTTTACTATGAAAGTACCAAAAACTCCTACAGAATAAAGGAAAAAGATATTGATAAATTGGTCAAAGTTTTAAAATAATTTTAAAACCTGCAAGTAAAGTAACCCAAACTTGCAGGTTTTTTTGTAGATTTAATTTTATTTTGAATTTCGATTAACTTAGCGTTATCATAACCACCAATTGATCTGTATATGAAACTCCGTTTTTTACTTTTTTCGATTCTATTTAATTCTTTTCTTCAAGCTCAAAATTCACCCAATGTGAGCTTAATTATGGTAGAAAACGACAATATTTCTAGTGTTAATTCTGATGAGGATACGATGCTTAAAAGCTTGAGTGATGCCATCGACCTATTTAAAAATGAATTCCATGACATTCCAGCTAGCCAAAAAATTGGAGTACTAATGACTTATCATAAAGAAGGAAAGCCATCGGTCGAACTATTTTCTAATCCGAAACTCACAAAAAAAACTGAAAAAGATTTTTTAGATAAAATCATGAATCTGAAGCAAGTCAATACTAAAATTGTTGATTTTACGGTATTACTATTAGCCAATGGTAAAGATGAAAAAACGTCAGAAGACTTTCCAGATTTGGTTTATCCGAAAGAAAAAATAAAAAAAACGTATCAAGAAGCTAATTTGAAAACCAAGTTAGAAATGACCAAATCGTGGGCAATTAATGAAGTAATTCCTGTTTTAACTGCTTTTGAAACTACAGTTGATGATAAATATTTGGGTGTAAAAAACTTCGGTAAACTAATCGCTAAAACCAATTTTAATAATCCTCAAAACATAGAACAACTGACCAATAACAACCCTGATTATTGGCGCGCTGTGATGGAAATGGAAAAAGGAAATCAATTAATACCTGTTACCAAAATAGCACTATTATTGAGCCAAGGCGAATTTGATTATGCTTTCAAATACATCGAAATTTTGAGTGTTTTTTCCAATTCTGAAACAGTATCCGATGCATATTTAAAAGAAATAAGTTGGTGTTTGAAAGAATTTAATCTGCAATTAAATAATGAAATAGGCGAAGGAATTACCCAACACGATAGCGGAAAATATGAAAAAGCTATTAGCCAATACAACGCTATTTTAAATGATTATCCTAATTCGGCTTGGACGCAATATGAAAAATATTATTCTACAAATGCCTTAGCCATCGAAAAAGGGCAAAGCAAATTAGACGATAGAAAGTTATGGGATGATTCTAAAGTGAATATTTACAAAAGCAATCCGCTATACAATATGGATGTTAGAGCTAGTTCTGGAAAGGAAGCCTATTTGCTGTACCGTCGACAAGAAATGGGTACTTTATTTAAAACCAAAGGACAACTCATCAAAGACATTTATAAATATGCTGATATTGCCATGGATTTAAAAGTCTATGATTTTGCCGCACAGTTCTTTTGGTTGACCTTAAGTTTTGACAAAGATCCAACCAATGCTGTTACTTGCTATTTATATTGCTTAGAAAAAATGGGAATTAAAAACCTTAAAGAAAATTTTAAAGGCAATCATGAAAAAGATTTTAAAGAATTGGAAGCAACCAAAGACAAAATCATGAAAGAAAGTAGTATTTATAACTCATTTAAAAACTAAACTCCGAAATTTGCAATTCATAATTCTAACTAAAATGACACTTCATATAGAAACTCCAGCCCTATTATTCTCGGCTACCTCATTAATTTTATTGGCGTATACCAATCGGTTTTTAACCATTGCACAAATTGTTCGTGGGTTGAAAAAAAACTATGAAGAAGTACAAACCAAAAGTATTTTATTAGAAATTAAAAACCTCAACCTACGCCTTACCTTAATACGATATATGCAACTGTTTGGGGTTTTAAGCCTCTTTCTATCGGTCTTTGCCATGTTATTGTTGTTTTTTGAACAATCAACATTTGGAATCTACTTGTTCGGATTGAGTTTTTTGAGTTTACTCATATCTTTGGGCATATCGTTTTGGGAGATTAGTATTTCTGTAAATGCGTTGCGCGTTCATTTAAGCGATATTATAGAGCAAGAAAATCCAAAAGACTAATACTAAAAGTTTTAAGTTTAGATAATTTTTAAAAAATCCCCATAAGTAGGGATTTTTTTTATACTTTAATTGCTGAATTTTGTAAATCTAATAACCCTTTAAAAACAAAACTATGAAAGTAACTTATGAAACTTGTGGACAATTGGATTTAACTAATTTGATAGCAAAAGCATTTACTTATTTGCCCAAAGTAAATGGTGCCATATACAAATACATTGAATTCTATAATATTTCTAACGACGCTGAGTTTGGGGTATTTGGCGTTATGGTGGATAACCTTGGAAATGAAGATCTACGACGTCGTAAAGAACCATTATATGATGTTCCTTTTGAGCCTTTTCTAGATTTAGAATTTATCAACTCTAAATTTGCAAGACGATATTTAACCGATCTTACCGAAGATGACAAAGTCAATTTCTTTTGTTGGCATGATAACGCTTTTGATACTAAAATACTTCAGTGGTTTAAGGATCAAAAACTAACTATGGCTGAAATTTTAGAACAAGTAAGAGCAGGATTACCCGAGTTTAAAGATAATGATAAAACCGACACATTTTATCTAAAACAACCAAAACGAGGTGAAGGTGGAATTCTAACGGTTGATGGTACTTGTTAATTTATGATTGCAAAAAAAAATCATTTATTTGTTACTTTAGCAACACTCCTATTGAGTGTTGCTTTTGCTCATGCACAATCGAAAGTAATAAAAGAAATGGAGCAATCATTTAAAAAAGAAGATTATGCCAGCACCATTTCACTTTCCAAAAAAATTAAACTCAATAAAATAAGCGTCTTAGACAAAGCCAAATACAACTATATTTTAGCCAATATTGATTCTAAAAGTAATAAAGACGACTTGGCTTTTAACAAATATATTGAAGCAAAAAAACTGTACAAATCTATTGACAGCATTGATCAAGTAGCCAAAATAAATGTACAAGTAGTTTCCTTGTTATTGGCTTTAAACAAGAATGATGTTGACTATAAACCTTATTTAGAGGAATATAATGATTATGCGAAATCTAAAAACGATTCCAAAATAGTAACGGAATTTTACATTCAGATTGGAAAATCATTTTACGACAATTTGCCCAAATCATCTATTGTTTATTTTAAAAAAGCTGAAATCGAAAATTCAAAAACCAAAGATATCCTAACTCATGTTCGAATTCTTCAAAATATTGGAGCCACTTTTACCCATCATAAAATAAACCAAATTGACTCGGCTTTATATACCTATCAAAAAGCTTTAAAAATCTTAAAAACAGCCCAGTATAATAAACTCAATCCCGATAATATTATAACCTATTATTTTAATATTTACACCAATATGGGATTGACTTACGGCAAAAAGAAAGACTTTGACAAGGCATTTCTTTATTTTAAAAAGGCTGATTCCATCCCCATAAAACACTATATCAATAAAAACAAAGAAATACTTTATGGCTACATTGCCGAAGCCTACAAAAGCAAAGGCGATTACAAAAAAGCGCTCGAATATTTAGATAAAAAAAAGGTTTTTGAAGACTATATTGATGAAAATGAGCAACAAAAATTTATTAAAGATATTGAAGTAAAATACAATACCGAAGCAACTAAACAAAAAAATGAACGATTGCTCAAAATCATCTATTCGGTACTTGGTTTACTTCTCGTTATCATAACTATCGGTTTACTTGTAAATAAAAACCTAGTCAAAAAGAAAAAAATTGCCGAACAAGAAAAACTCATTCAAACCCAAAAGCTAGAAACAGCACTCAAAGAACAAGAACTTCACGAAATTGATGTCATGCTCGAAAGTCAAGAAAAAGAGCGTCAACGAATAGCCAACGAGTTGCACGACAACTTGGGAAGTTTGTTAGCGACACTAAAATTTAATTTTCAAAACATCAAACACAGTAGCAACACTACAGATACTGCCAACAACGAACTTTATCAAAAAACAGATGACTTATTAGAAGAAGCCTATCAAGAAGTTCGAAATATTGCTCATTTAAAAAATTTGGGCGTAATTGGCAATCAAGGATTAGAAGCTGCTGTAAAAAAAATGGCAGAAAAAATGAGTGTGTTAGAAAAAATCACTTTCAATGTGATTCCGTTTGGGATGACCGAACGATTGGAAAATTCTAAAGAAATTATTCTCTTTAGAATGATTCAAGAACTGTGTACTAACATCATTAAGCACTCTGAAGCTACCGAAGTGAATATCTATTTAACACAGCACAAAAAAACAGAAATAAATATTATTATAGAAGACAATGGCAAAGGTTTTAACCCAAAAAAAGTTACCTTTAAAGACGGAATTGGATTGCGAAGCATCGAAAAGAAAGTAGAACAAATGGGAGGTACTTTCACCATTGATTCCGTAATCAATAACGGAACCACCATAATTATAGACTTAGTTTTATGATAACACTAGTAATTGCCGAAGACCATCAAGCGCTTATTGATGGAATGCGTTCTTTTTTAGAAAGAGAAGAAGACATTTTTGTAATGGGTGAAGCCAACGATGGCGAAACACTAATAGAATTGGTTCGAGCCAAAAGACCACAGATTGTTATCACCGACATTCGTATGCCCAAATGTGACGGTATTAAAGCTACCAAAATCATCAAACAAGAGTTTCCAAATACGCAAATAATTGCCTTTAGCATGTTTGATCAAAACGAAGCCGTAGAACAAATGAAACAAGCTGGAGCCTCGGGATACATCATGAAAAATTCGTCGCTCCAAAAAGTATTGGAAGCCATTCGAATGGTATCTAAAAACAAACCCTATTTTGACAACAACATATCTTCGCTAAAAACAATAACCAAAGAAGAAATCATATTGAGCAAACGCGAAAAAGGAATTTTACAGCTCATCGGTGAAGGCAAAAGTTCGCAAGAAATCGCAGATATTTTAAATATTGGAAAAAGCACCGTTGATACTCATCGCAAAAATATTTTACAAAAAATAAACCTTCACGGAAAAAAAGATTTGGTGCACTTTGCTTTAGAAAGAAAATACGATTTTTCTGATGTTAAAGAATACGAAAAACCAGATGAATCTTTAGACCAATTGTGAAAACCCGATAAAATAAAGGCCTAACAAAGCTTTCCTTCTTTTTTTTTACCAAATTTAAAAAAAACAAAAAATCCCCATAAGTAGGGATTTTTTTGTGCTTTATAATTTCCAACTTTGGTTTATTAATTTACTAAATTAACTTGTAACCAATAAACTCTAATAATATGAAAACAAAACTAATTGTATTATTACTCTTCTCCTACTTTGCAATGGTGGGTCAAGAATATAAAGTTGTTGACAATTTTACTTACAACAATACTACCCATGTTGTGTCTGTAAAAAATGATGCAGATTTTACTGCGTTCTCTACCTTTATTTTTAAAACAACATCGCTTTTATTTTTTAAAAATAGTTGGGCTCTTGAAAGGTTCTGTAAATTATAAAAGCCAAAATAAAAAACTTACCCTGATGAAAAACACGTAAAAATACGTATTTACTCATAATAGTAATTGACCTATTTTCGTGTGGTATTTACAGTAGTTCATTGAAAAAATTAATAATTCCTAAAAGATAGATTTTGCTAACTGAAAACAACAGTTCACAAACTCTACTCTTTATTTCAAAAAATTATACGATACCTTTATAAGGTATCTGTGTATCAAAGTCTGATGGAATTATGGGTTTGTTCAAAGTTATAATTTTAAAAGTTAAGTTGGGATCCTAGGGCATCTTAATATCCTTTGCGTGATAAGCGGATGCCTCAAGGACAAAATAAATAAATTATGAAAACACGTGATACAAATATTGAAATGGCGTTTGCAAACAGTTGGTTTTGCAAAGTTTTAGTTGGATTAGCCGTAACGCTTACCATAATCATCATTACGGTTTTAATGATTCAACTTTCGGGCATGAATTTTATTGATATTGAAACCCTTACAATAGCTATAGCCTCTGGAAGTATTGGTGTTGTTATTGGTATTTGCATTCCTTATTTTTTTAAAAATTAACCAAATATAAAACTACATTATGATTTCCCTTACCAAACAAGACTTGTATTATTGCGATTATACATGGACTGATTATTTGCCAAACAGCCCCAAAATTTCGGGTCGTTTAGACACCACTAGATTCAACAGAATGGAGGGTAATGAAGTTTTGTATCTTATCAATAAAATTACCCAAATGTGGGATTTTACTAAGTTGGAAAGTTGCCTTAGAATGGAACGAATTATTAGAGAAAAACTTCCGGCAACTATTTTAACCCAAGAAGATGTAGCTACTTGGATTCAAATCAATTGGAAAACCATCTCATTAAAAGAACTTATATAAGCCTTTTGATTATTATAATTTACCTCTGTTACTTTTTTTGTAGCAGAGGTTTTTTGTTATGGCCAAAATCAATGCAGATTTATTTACATTTGTAAAACAACATGAGCAAAATTATCTCATCAATTATCAAAAGTAAATACCTATTTAAAAATCAGTATAACTTCGATACAAAATTGAAGATACCATGGATAACAAAACCAACAATGAGTTCGATAAACTAAAACCTTTTCTATGAGTTTTTCCATTAAATCCATCAGACCCTTTATTGGCTCAAAAGACTACCAAATTTCTAGAAATTTTTACCAAAAATTAGGTTTTCAAGAAGTGGTACTGACCCATAATCTTTCCTATTTTAAAATAGATGAAAACTTTGGATTTTATTTACAAGATGCCTATGTAAAAGACTGGATTGATAATTCTATGCTTTTTGTAGAAGTTCCCCAATTAGAAGAATTTTGGGAACATCTAGTTTCATTAGACTTACCAGCAACTTTTCAATCGGTTAGAATAGTTCCAATACAATATAAAGATTGGGGAAAAGAATGTTTTATTCATGATCCGTCTGGCATTTTATGGCATTTCGGAACTTTTTACTAAATAAGAATCCAGCATGCATATCAATATCAATTCTAAAAAAATAGCTGTAACCCATTGTAACGAATATGGCAAAAGACCAACTCTAATTTTACTACACGATTCGTTAGGATGTATTGCATTATGGCGCGATTTTCCGAAGCAACTAAGTACTGCAACGCAATGTAATGTATTGGTTTATGATCGTTTGGGATATGGCAATTCTGATCCGTTTATTACACAAGAAAGAAATAATTCTTATATGGAATCGGAAGCTGACTTGCTCAATGATTTACTAGAGCTATTTCAGATTGATGAAGCCATTCTATTTGGTCACAGTGATGGCGGAACTATTGCCTTACTCACAGCAGCAAAATATCCTAATAGAATTAAGGCAGTAATTACTGAAGGTGCACATGTTTTTGTAGAAGAAATTACCATTAACGGTATTAAAGAAGCCATAATTCAGTATAAAACAACCGATTTAAAGCAAAAACTTGAAAAATATCATGGTTCAAAAACCGATGCTTTATTTTGGGCATGGGCTAAAACTTGGACTTCCAATACCTTTAGAAGTTGGAATATCGAGCATTTTTTACCATTAATCACTTGTCCAACACTGATTATTCAGGGCACAAATGACGAATATGGAACTTTAAACCAGGTAGAAAGTATTTGTAATAATGTAAGCGGAAAATCAAAGAAACTGATTTTGGACAAAATCAAACATACACCTCACAAAGAAGCTTCAGGCTTAATTATAGATGAATGCCGTCAGTTTATAATGAATTTAGATGACAATCTTTAAATGATATACTATTTTTGCCAATCAGGTAAACGTGATTTAAACTAATTCTTAAAATCTCTGTAACCTACATCAGAAATTATATTTTGTACCCCAAATCTATTAGTACCAAATACAGAACGTGTTTACCTGATGTGACAAAAAACCCCAAATAAAATTATTAAAGTTTATAGGTAATTCCGAACTTGGCACCATTAGTAGCATTGCCACCACCTAACTCAAGATTTACACCCAATTTTTTGGTAAAAAAGTAACGTGCACCCACTTGTGCACCTAGTCCAATATTTGAAGTATTATCCGATTTATAATTGTTGTTTTCATAACTCCATGCAAAATAGTTCAACCCCAATCCGGCATAAATATTCCATTTTGAAGGAAGATCAAAAATTCGATTAAAATGATAATTACCATTCACTCCGATACCCAATACCGATGAACGATATTTGTTAGCCCCATAATAATCACTATTAGATCGGTAAGAGAGTTCTCCTCCCAGAGTAATATCTTTCCACGCGCCATAGTCTATTCCTACATAAACCGGCGTTCCCCAATTTGAAGTACCAATTCCGGCATTCAATTGAAAGTTTCCTTTTTCAAGTGGACTTTGGGCAAAAACACCCATAGAAATTAAGAAACCAACTACTAAAAAAACATTCTTTTTCATATTACATTAAGTTAAAAATTATATTCCATTTGTTCTGTTTTACTTTTCTTTTTGGCTTCTAGTGCAACATCTAAAAAATGTTTAACTTCTTCTTTGCTTTTTGATTTTATTTTAATCTGTAATTGCTCGCCCATTGAAAAGTAAAATACTAAATAATAGTTCTTTCTATTGTACAAGGCTGAAAGGGTTAAAGCAACCGAACACAAAAACAAAAAAGAGTAAAAAAACAATAAATCTGAAATTTTAAATTGTGCCAACACAAAGAACAAAATTGAAACCAACAAAAAGGATAAATTGATTTTGTAATTCTCTTCTTCTTCGATATTCATTGATAAAATTCTATCGTAAAAAAAACGATTGTTTGCAATAACAATTTTATCATCATAAAGCTTTCCAATAGTACTATTTAACAATAGCTTGCTCATTATTTTAATGCCGTTTAGTTAGAAATAAATATCAGAAATAGCATCCAGAAAATGGTATTACTCTGAACAAATTTAGAATCTAAAACGGAAAGGATTTGTAGAAAAAAATTTGATTGAATTGTAGAATTTATTCGTGTTAAAAGTAAAACACTGAATCACAACATACTGCAATAAAAAAAACGATACTACAGACTAAAATTCATCATTATACGAATTAAAAATATCAATCAATGACACTAAATTATCGATATTAAGTTTTTCAAAAATTCTTTTTTTATAGGTACTCACAGTGGTAGGTTGAATTCTTTTGGCCAAAGAAATTTCTAGATTACCATAGCCTTTAACCAAAAGACGAGCTACTTCCATCTCGCGATCAGACAGTTGATCTAGTGGATTCAACATCTTTTTATACATGTATTTATCAAGAATTTTCTCTTTTATATTGGGCGTAATGTATTTTCCAGTTTCTATAAAAATGGCCAATGCTTCTCTCATTTCGTCTTCAGAACTCAATTTATTTAAGAAACCGTGTGCTCCTGCATGAAGGTAACGCATGGCGTAAATATCTTCTTCGAAAGCTGAAAAAACTAAAATCTTAATCCCAGGATAGGATTGCTTGATTTCTGAAACGATATTAATGGTATTTCCTTCTGGAAAATTAATGTCTAAAATTAAAATATCAATGGTGTTTTTACTCAATGTATTCAAAGCGTCATTGATGGTTGCTGCATGATAGATATTGGGTTTGTCCAATAATTCTTCTATAAGGAGACTCATTCCTTTTCTAACAACACTATGATCATCTGCAAGCAAAAAATTCAAATTCTTCTTAAAAAACATACTTAATTTATTTAAATAACAATGATTTTTTATTGTAACTTCATCACAATATTAAACGAAACCTTGGTTCCTTCACGAAGTTTACTTTCTACCGAAATAGAACCGTGAAACAACTCTACAATTTCTTTGCAAAGTTTCATTCCGAGGCCAATTCCTAATTCACTTACACTTTTGGAAGCATCGCCTTGGTAATGTTCTTCAAAAATGTGTTCCAAATCCGTTTCCGATATACCTAATCCGTTATCTTGAACGGTTACCAAAAAATTTAAATCTTTATTGGATTTTTTCTCGGTGCGAACGTCAATATGAACAGTACCATTTTCGGTAAATTTAATGGCATTCCCAACCACATTATAAAACAGCTGATTGATTCTTACAGGATCTGAATTTACCTTATAATGCTCGGGTATATCAACGGTAACTTTTAAGGTATTTCCTTTATTTTCTGCTAATGTAGCCAATGGAATCACTATTTTATCAACCTCCTCTTTAAGATCAAAAGTAGTGTTTTTAAGCACCATTTTTTGATCTTCATTTTTAGAATATTCTAAAAGTTGACTCGTTAACACTAAAAGATTATTGGTGGTGTATTGCATCGATTTAAAAACTTCTTTAATTTCTAAATCCTGAACTTTAGCGCTAATCATTTTGCTATACATTGCTAAAACACTCAAAGGAGAACGTATTTCATGACTAATCATGCCTACAATTTTATTTTTATAATGTAAACTTTTTAAGATTTGCTTTTGGGCTAACAAAAGTTGATTTTCAAATCGGAACGCCATTCGAGTGAAATACATCAACAAAATGGTAAATGTTAGCATCAATAAAACCAAAAAGAAAATGATATAATTTCTTTTCTGTACCGAAGCTTTGTGCGTATCCTTGAATTGTTTTTGAAGGCTATCTTGTAAATAATTTATTGATTCATTAAACGAGTGAATTAAATCTACACTTATGTCTAAAAGACTGTTATTCAAATTAAATAAGTTCAAATCTTTGGAATTACTTATAAAATAGGAAGCTCTGGATTTTTCTATCTCATTTTTATAATAATCGTTAGACGTTTTTAAAAGATTTTTAATCTGATTTTTAACATCACCCGATTTGATTTCGTTTAAATATTTGTAACTAATTACGATTTTTAATTTCTCTTTTTTGACATTATACTTCCCAGAAATGGCATCTAGAATTCTTGATAAAAATCCTTTTCTAGCGATACTATCATTGGTCACCAAAGAATCAACACTAACGCTTTTTAAAATGTTATCATAATCAAATGTTTTAAAGGTAAAAGCGTCAATTTTTTTATTTATTTGCGTCGATTGATTGGACAAAATCGAATCGGCTTTTTGCTGCAAAACATCAAGTTTCTTTTTTTCCTTTATTAAATCTACATCTTCCTTAACCACGTGATGATTTAAAGAATCTAATGTTACTTTTAACTTTTTTACGGTGGCATAATAATTCTCCAAAGATTTTTTATTGTGGTTTAACAAATAGTCTTTGTAATAAAATTGCGACTCATATAAAGTAGCATAAGCATCATTGGTATATTTAGTTCCTTTCTTATACAAACCCATTTTCTCACTCAAGCTATCAATAGTAGCATCATCTTTTGTTTGTAGGTACCAAAAAAGGATTACCAACAGCTGCAAAATGATGATTATGCTTATTAAAGACAAATGAAAAAACTTTCTTTTCTTATTTTCTTTCAACTTTTACTTTTTAAAATTTAGATAAAACAAAATCTATGTATTATTTCTACAAAATTTAACAAAGTTTCTTTTATTAACTTGTCAAATAAAATCTCAAATAATAGATAGCTAAAACGACTAAACTCTTTATTTCTGTACAAAAATAATTAGACGAAATGCAAAAGTCTGTAGTATTTTTGACTAATAAAATGTAGAATTTAATCTACAATGCGAACTTAAAAACAAATGGGCAATTTTAAAAATCACTACTACTTTTCGGGGCATCAGCAGCACTACATTTGATTTATTACCCAATAAAGTTAAAAATTAATTATCCATAAATTACATTTTTATTTTTTATTTTTTCCTTCAAAAGCTGTTGTAAAAACATAAACAACTTAAAATGAAAGTACTAAACCCTTAAACTTGATAAATTAAATTATTTGTTTATATTTGATTCCTAAAATTAAAAAAACCAACCTACATGAAAGTTACTACGTTTTACATTTGTTGTTCTTTATTGTTTCTACAAAATATTGTAGCTCAAAAAAACAAACAATTAAGCGACAATCAGCCAATACAAACCACAATTCAATTTGATATGCCGCTGCAAAAAGCGCAGGCAATAAATCAATTTAAAGCCAAAAACAAATTAGATAAAGCAAATAGTTATGTGCCTACCTATTCAAATACAGATGAATCGGGAAGAACTCACGAACATTTTCAACAATTTTATAAAGGTTTAAAAGTAGAATTTGGAGTTATTATTACCCACAGTTTAGACAATGAAGTCTATATGATTAATGGCGAAGTTTATAATGCTTCTAGCCTAAATACAACTCCGTCTTTAAACAATAAACAAGCGCTTGATGTAATTTTGAATGCCAAAACAGGAGCTAAATACCTCTGGGATTCTAAAGAAGATGCCGAAGCGATGAACTATCAAAAACCTAATGGAGAATTGGTTATTTTACCTAATGTACGAACAGGTGAAGTTAATTTAGCCTACAAATTTGATATTTACACCACCGAACCTTTAGCTAGAGATGAAATTTATGTAGATGCACATTCTGGTGCTATTATATACAGCAACCCAATCATAAAGCATGCACACGATATTATAAATCATACCAATGATGAAAAAGCAATAACAGTTTCTTCATCAGTTACAGGAACAGCCAACAACACAAAATATAGCGGAAGCAGACAAATTAAGACAATGTTTGATGTTGGTTTGAATAAATATATTTTGAAAGACGACACTCGTGGTAGTGGAATTCAAACTTTTAACAGTGCTAGAACAACCAACTACCCTACTACAAACTTTTCTGATTTAGATAACAATTGGACTACTGCAGAATATAATAATGCGAATAAAGACATTGGTGCTTTGGATGCTCATTGGGGTGCAGAAATGACCTATGATTTTTGGATGAATAACTTCAACAGAAACAGTTATGATGGTAACGGAAGTATGCTTAAAAGCTATGTTCATTACCGATCTGTGGCAACCCAAAGTTTGGTAAATGCCTTTTGGAATGGTTCTGTAATGTCTTATGGAGATGGAAATACTACCGTATCAATTCTTACTGCAATTGATGTATGTGGTCACGAAATCGGACATGGTGTGTGTTCTTCTACTGCTAATTTAGCTTATCAAAATCAATCGGGTGCTATCAATGAAGGTTTATCTGATATTTGGGGCGCATGTATCGAACATTATGGAAGAACAGGCTCTTTAGCAGGACCATTTGCTACTGGAGTTTGGACAATCGCAGAAGATTTAGGAACATCACCATTTAGAAGCATGAGCAATCCAACTTCCAAAGGGAATCCAGACACCTATTTGGGAACCAACTGGACTACAACTGGAGATGAAGGATCTTGTACGCCTTCAAGCGGAAACGATCAATGTGGTGTTCACAACAATAGCGGTGTTTTAAATCATTGGTTCTATATTTTAACGGTAGGAAAATCGGGTACCAACAATGCTCCAACTCCTCGTACGTATTCTGTTACTGGAATTGGTATGGCAAAATCGGCTCAAATCACTTATTACGCAGAAAGAGATTATCTTACTCCTAATGCAACTTACCTAGATATGAGAAATGCAACTCTTGCTGTTGCTAATAATTTATATTGCGGTTCTAGTGCCGAAGTTATTGCAGTAACCAACGCATGGTATGCCGTAAATGTGGGTAATCAATATGTGGGTTATCCTACTGATGTTTCTCTTAAAAAAGTAGTTCAACCCATTTCTGTTGCCTGTGGTGCGGTAAATAATCCTATTGTAACTTTTGAAAATACTGGTACAAATGTTATCACAAACGTTAGCGTTTCCTATACCGTTGATGGTGGAACTGCCACAACGTTAAATTGGACTGGAAATTTATCGGCATGTCAAAATATCGATTTCCCTATCACCATGGGAACTCTTACGAGAGGTACACACACAATTGTATTTACTACAACTACTACAAGCGACGGAAATAGCACCAACAACAGCAAAACAGCAATTGTTGTAGTTAATGATCCTGGCGTTGTGAATAGTATCAATACTTTCGAATCGACTTCAGACAATTTAATTTCTTACGACAAAGGCGGAAACACTAACAGTTTATGGCAAAGAGGATTGGCTTCTGGTGCTGTACTAACAAATGCTGTAGCCGGAAATTCAAATGTTTACGGTACAAATCTTTTTGGATTGTACCCAAATAGTATGACTTCTTATTTGGTCTCACAATGTTACGATTTAACACAATATCAAAATCCAATGATAAAATTTGATATGGCGTTTGACTTTGAAGCAGATTACGATTTCATAAATGTAGAATACACTACCAATGGCGGTAACACATGGTCTATTTTAGGAGACGCAACATCAACAACCAATTGGTACAATAGCTCAAATACACCAAATGCAACCAATTGCGATAATTGTGTTGGAGCGCAATGGACCGGTACAAATACAGTAAAAACAAATTACAGATGGAGTATGCCTGATTTTGGATATGGTGGTGCAACTCCGCAATCTAACATCATTTTTAGATTTAATTTTGTATCAGATCCTGGAGTTGTAAATGAAGGTGCTATTATTGACAATTTTGTGGTAACAGGAACTTTAGTTTTAGCCAATCAACAAAATACTTTTGAAGTTTTTGAAGTTACTCCAAACCCAACCAATGGTGTTATTGATGTAAAAATAAAAACCTCTGAGGATGTAGTAATGAACTTGTTTGATATGAGAGGTAGAAAATGTTTTAGTGGTGATTTTAAAAATTCAAATACTATCTTCAATCAAGAAATAAATTTAGGACAACTTGAAAAAGGAATTTATTTACTAAACATTATTTCTGAAGGTAAAACCGCTACCAAAAAAGTAATCATAAAATAATCTTGATTAAATAACATTTAAATTCTAAATGTTTAACCCTTTTATAATAAAAAAACGTCCAATTTCTTGGACGTTTTTACATTAGGGCTAAACCATTGGCTTATTTTTTTACCTCAACTTTTTTAGCTTCTTTTTTCTCCGCTTTTTTTTCAGCTTTAGCTTCTTTTTTTTCAGCTTTTTTCTCTGTTTTAGCTTCTTTTTTAGCTTCAGGTTTTTGTTGTGCGTTAACAGTTCCACCGATTAATAACGCAGCTAATGCCAATGTTGAAACAACTTTTTTCATGATTTTAATTTTTTTGAATTAATAATGTTTTAATTTTCTTATACAAAGTTATTTTCATAGTATTTAAATTCGCTTTAAAAAAACTTAATTAAAACTTAAATCAAAATACAGCTTTTAAAGTCTATAATTTTATAATCAAATTTTAAACCATTTATAATGATGGAAGTCTTATTTATAAAAAGAACGTAATTATGAAAAAAATAATCACAACCCTATTAGTTGTTTTCGGCTTAACAACTGGTTTTGCCCAAGATGATGATCGCCCAGAAAATACTGGAGATAATTTTAGTTTGGAAGGAGCATTAGCCTTATTCAAAAAATCCAATTCTTTGGAAGAGTTTGAACAACTTCTCAATGAAGAAAACAATAACGTAAATAATCTTGACCTCAACAATGATGGTACCATAGATTATATTGTTGTAGATGATTATCCAGAAGGCGACAATCATGTTATAGTATTGAGTACCTATTTGAGTGAAAAGGAAAAACAAGATATTGCTACTATTGGTATTGAAAAAACAGGTGCCGAAAATGCGATTCTTCAAATAAAAGGTGATAATGATTTGTATGCTGAGAATACCATTGTTGAACCTTCTGACGCTTCTGAAACTATCAATGGCGGAAAAGGTCCGGATGTTGGAGAATACAATACAGCACAACTAATTGTAAATGTTTGGTTATGGCCAAGCGTACGTTTTATATATGGTCCAAAATATATTGTTTGGCACTCACCATGGGCTTGGAACTTATATCCAAAATGGTTTAGACCATGGAAACCCTATCGCTATTCTGTATTTTATGGCAGATGTGCTCCACATAGAATGTATTATCACCGCGTTCCAACACTAAGAGTTGTTGCAGCACAACGAATATATACTCCAAGAAGACGAACTTCTACCCTTGTTATTCACAACCGTCGTGGTACAACTATAGTTCGTGAAAACAGACGCGGAAATATTAGAGCAGTAAGAGTTCGAGGCGGTGGCCGCGGAAGAAGATAAAAATTGAGTTCATTAATGGGAAAGCTCGTAAGATTAAACACTTACGAGTTTTTTTTTTTTGTAAGCAAAAATAAATTAGTACATTTGGTTGCATCATTATATAACTTCTTTCAATGCCAATAGACTGGTTTTCGACTTTAAAAAACATACCCGACTTGCTTTCTAGCTTGAGTAGTTTGATTAAAAATAATCAAGCTACTAAAGATTTGTTGCTTCGTGAATTACGATTGAATTTAAAAGCGTTCCAAACCGCTCACAAAACAAAGAAAATCGATTTTGATAAATTATTAGATTTATTGCATAATGAAGCCATTCAAAATGCTAGAAAAAATCGATTTTTATTCAACAGCATAAAAACAGGAACCATCGATCAAAAAGAAATTCGTGACGAACGAAATTACCGCTATCAAGGAAAAGATTGCAATTGGTTGTTTAAAAACATTGACGAAAAAATTGAAGACTTAAGAAATCAAAAAAAGTATTATGGTTCTTTAAACAAAATTGAAAACACCAATATTGCTTTACAGTTTTCCAATCTTTTTTACAAATTAAAATTGTTAGTCGAATACATTCACTAATCGATAATCCAGAGCAAAACTGGTTTTTTAGACGCTTTCAGTTTCTCATCCAATTTTTTCATGAATTCATTTGAAACCGCTGGACAACCCCAACTGATCGGACTTACTTGAGGATACACTTCTTGGTTAGAAACAGCATCCCAAGAATGCAATACCACTACTCTATCTTCGGCATTAGAATTAGATTTTTCTAAACCATGCAACACATATTTCACATGTATTCCCCACGAACTGTAATCGCGTTTTCCGATCTTGAATTTGCCTTTCATAGAACAATGACTATCGGTTCTATTGTCAAATTTTGCCTTTTCCCATTGAGTAGGATTTTCTTCAAATTTGTCACAACTTCCGTGGGTTACTAAATTTTTATCGGTAATTGTATTACTTTTAAAATCATAAACAAAAAAACGATTCTTTCCAGGATGAATGCTCATATCCACCAAAAAATAATATTCTTGGTTGAAATTATTTTCTTTACAATATTTTAAGGCTTCTGTGTGTTTAGAACTATAATCTTTTACAGGAATTTCTACTTTGGCATTATTGCAACAAATGAAACTCAAAATGGAAATTAATAAAATGTTTTTCATAAATTAAAATCAAAATAATATAACTCCATTTTGTGTTTTTTATTTAAACCTTTTATGTTAAATAAAGTCTAAAATCCATATCCAATTCTTGATTATGAACAAAAACAATCTTTGGTCACTGCGTCTCGGATTTTCAAGCAAACAAGCTAGTGAAATAGAAAAATCAGGTTTTGAAAAATTCCTAAAACATTCTTTCGCTTCTACATTTGATAAAAAATTACCGCAATTTTTAGAAGATGATCCTAAAACCTTAGCAGAACTTCGCGAATTACGCCAATCCATCAAAAATGCCGATTCTGAAGAACAAAAAAAGATGTTGAAAAAGCAGATTAGAAATTCATTTGAATTAAAAAAATGGTGGTTGGATAACATCAGAACAAGTGAACTTCCGTTGCGTGAAAAAATGGTTCTTTTTTGGCACAATCATTTTGTTGCTACTAACCAAAAAGTAAAAGTTAATTATTGGGTATACCAACACAATATGGTACTTCGGGAACATGCCTTCGGGAACTTTAAAGAATTGACCAAAAAGATCATCAAAACCAACGCTATGGTGCGTTATTTAGACAATGTCGACAATAAAAAAGGAAATTATAATGAAAATTTAAGTCGGGAATTATTGGAACTTTTCACGCTGGGCATCGGAAATTACACCGAAACCGATATTAAAGAAGGCGCCAAAGCACTTGCCGGATTGAATCTGGGTGCCAACGAAGCAATGTATCGACGACCAATTGAAGACAACAGTACTAAAACCTATTTCGGAAAAACAGGAAATTTCAAAGCAGATGATTTGGTTGACATCATTTTTGAACAAAAAAACATTCCCTATTTAGTCACTCGAAAGATTTTAAAATGGTTTATTTACGACAATCCATCCGAAGATTTAGTACGTTACTATGGTGATTATTTTAGAATTGTCAAATTTGAAATTGAGCCACTGCTAACCAAAATTTTTACGGAAGAATACCGCAAAGAAAATGCAGGAAGCAAGATAAAAGATCCTTTAGTATACATCATTCAGTTAATAGATGAATTGAATATCACAACATTTGATAGTAATTTATTAGCCTTTTTTCTTAAGCAACAAGGTATGGATTTATTCAATCAAACCAATGTAAAAGGATGGGATGGCGGCAATTCGTGGTTAACCTCACAAATTTATCTGCAAAGAAACAATACAGCCGATTTGATCTGCAGCGGAAGAAGCATCAACCGAAAAGCGTTCAATAAACCACCAGAAGAAGGCGAACAACTAGAACTCAATTTTGAGAAACTAAAAGTTAGTGTAGATTTTAATACCAATGGAACTAATAAAGACATTATATCGGAACTCACTAACCGCTTGCTATTTCAAACCGATGAAGCTACTCAAAAAGACATGGAAACCCTTTTGAAATATGACTTTGATGCCAAAAGTGACAAT
Source organism: uncultured Flavobacterium sp. (assembly GCA_964577105.1). Classification (GTDB taxonomy): domain Bacteria; phylum Bacteroidota; class Bacteroidia; order Flavobacteriales; family Flavobacteriaceae; genus Flavobacterium. The sequence continues at coordinate 79,970 of CAZNWY010000002.1, read as the reverse complement.
GCGAACAATGCCGTTTTACGAGTATTCAATTACATTATCAAAACACCCGAATACCAATTGATTTAAGATACTAAGGTACTAAGCTTCTTAGAACCTTAGCACCTCAGAACCTAAAAATCTAAAACCAAAAAAAAATGAACAGAAGAAATTTTCTATCGCTTACCGGAACCTTTACTGGCGGAATGCTTCTACTTCCCGACTTTTTACATGCTTTTGGTTCTCAGCAGTCTTTGGTTGTTGGCGAACAATGCTTGGTTTTTATACAACTGAACGGAGGAAATGATGGATTGAATACGTTTATTCCGTATGAAAATCCGTTGTACTACGATTTAAGAACAAAAATTGCTCTTGGAAAAGATGTTGTAGTTGGTAAAAATAATGGCATGGCATTTCATCCAGCTCTGAAAGATTTTGCTCAAATACAACAAAATGGCGATTTAACTATTCTTCAAAACGTTGGATATCCAGAGCCAAATCGTTCCCATTTTCGAAGTCAAGAAATATGGCAAACCGCCACCGATTCTAACAAATACATCAATGAAGGATGGTTAGGACGTTATTTAGACTTGCAGTGCAAAGAACATCAACCAACGGCAGGAATTAATATCGATTCTATTGATAATTTAGCTTTAAAAGGTATCGAACCCAATGCCATAACGGTAAAAGATCCTAATCGATTTAGAGTAAAAAACGATAAAGAGGAAAGTGTTAAATTATCTGATAATCCGCAATTGGATTTTGTTCGAAAAATTGCCAACTCTGTTTCTGAAGGTTCGGACGATATTCAAAAAGCATTAGCCAATTCAACTTCTGAAAGCAGCTACCCCAAAACAGGTTTGTCTAAAAATTTAGAATGGATTGCACGATTAATTAAAGGAAATTTGAACTCCAAAGTATATTACACCTCACTTGGCGGATTTGACACACACGACAATCAGTTGAGCATTCACGAACGAAAATTAACCGAATTGAATGATGCCATTTTCAGTTTTTATCAAGATTTGAAAAAAGCAAAATTGCTTCAAAATGTAACGATTGTTGTTTTTTCAGAATTCGGAAGACGTGTTAAAGATAATGGAAACGGAACCGATCATGGAACCGCAGCACCAATGTTTATTATTGGAGGCAACAACAAAGGAGCGGTTTTAGGCAAAAATCCAAATTTATCCGATTTAGACAATGGCGATTTGAAATATGAAATTGATTTTAGAAGTGTGTACGCCACCTTATTAAAACAAAAAATGAATTTTGATTACACTAAAATCGGCATCAACAACACTATTATATCAGGTTTATTTTAGCGATTAACTTGCAACTCCTAACTTAATAACTATCTTTGCAGGCTTTTAAAAAAATAATAGAATGTTTAGAAATAGTGTATTAAAAGGAGTTTTTTTAGTGGGTTTGGGTGCTACAAGTTACGGTATGCTAGCCACATTTGTAAAACTAGCTTATAAAGAACAATTTACCACCGCAGAAGTTACCATTGCACAATTTATATACGGAATAATCGGAGTTTTAATCATTAATGCTTTTCAAAAATCGAACAGCAAGCAAGTTATTGACAAAGCCACTCCAAAAAACATAATGCAATTGATGATTGCCGGCACTTCATTAGGTATGACGAGTGTTTTTTATTATTTGTGTGTGCGATACATCAATGTTTCTATAGCTATTGTATTATTGATGCAAACCGTTTGGATGGGAGTTTTATTAGAAATGCTTCTTGAAAAAAAACTACCTTCACTTCAAAAAATATTGGCCGTTATTATAGTATTAGTTGGAACCGTGATGGCTACAAATATACTAAACAACACTGTTGATATAGATTGGAGAGGTATCTTTTGGGGATTATTAGCTGCAGCTTCATTTACTACAACCATGTTTACCGCTAATAGAGTTGCCATCGGAATTTCTTCTGCACAACGAAGTTTGTACATGCTTTTAGGCGGTGCAGTCATTGTGTTTGCTTTTGCATTTTTTACACAAACAACTCCATTTAATTTCAATATTTTTCTAAAATGGGGAATTTTTCTAGCGCTTTTTGGCACTATCATTCCGCCTATGTTGCTTAATTTAGGCTTTCCAATAACAGGAATTGGTTTAGGAAGTATTGTTTCTGCACTTGAGCTTCCAGTTTCTGTAATGATGGCATTTTTTATTTTAAATGAAAACGTCATTTTATCACAATGGTTCGGAATTGTTTTGATTATTCTAGCTATAGTGATTATGAACATAAACATTTCTTTTTTGAGAAAAAATTAATTTTTTTGTCAAATTAAAACTACAATCTCTACTTTTTAGTTAATTTTTTTCTACTTTCGTAATAGAAAACAAACTAACTATGGACAAACCTTGGCACCTCTATGTCATGGCGTTATTGTATGTACTCGCCGGAATCAATCATTTCAGAAAACCTGAACTTTACTACAAAATTATTCCTCCTTTTTTAACCAACAAGAAGTTCATCAACGAATTGACTGGTTCGTTAGAAATTATGCTTGGCATCTACTTGTGTATTCCTGTGTTTTCAAATCTAGCAGCCATTTCTTTAATAATTCTGTTAATTCTTATTTTTCCGTCCAATGTGTATATGGCTACCAACGAAAAAGCTCATTTAGGAATACCAAAATGGATTCTTTACATGAGATTACCTATTCAAATGGTATTGATTTTATGGGCCTATCATTATACTAATTTACATCTGATTTAAATATAAAACATTAACTAAATTATGAGATTATGAAAAAATTATTTGCAGAATTTTTCGGAACGTACTGGCTTGTTTTTGGTGGATGTGGCAGCGCCTTATTTGCAGCTGGATATCCCGAATTAGGTATTGGATTTTTGGGAGTTGCCTTAGCATTTGGTCTTACCGTTTTAACCATGGCTTATGCCGTTGGTCATATTTCTGGCGGTCATTTTAACCCTGCGGTTTCATTTGGATTGTGGTCTAGCGGACGATTTTCAGCAAAAGATTTGATTCCATACATAATAGCACAATGTGTTGGAGCTATCGCTGCGGCTGGATCTTTATTTTACATTTGGTCGGGCAAAACTGGAAATGTAATTGATAATACCAAGGCTGGTGCTTTTGCTTCTAATGGCTTTGATAAATTTTCTCCTGATGGCTATTCAATGCTTTCATGTTTTACAGCAGAATTTCTTTTAACACTATTTTTCTTGTTAGTCATTCTTGGAGCTACCGATAAATTTGCCAACGGAAAATTTGCCGGAATAGCCATTGGTTTTGCACTAACCTTAATTCACTTAATTAGTATTCCAATAACCAATACTTCTGTCAATCCAGCTCGATCTTTATCGCAAGCCATTTTTGTAGGTGGCGAACCATTAAGTCAAGTTTGGTTGTTTTGGGTAGCACCAATACTGGGTGCTGTTGTTGGCGGATTGATTTATAAAAACTTACTCCAAAAAGCCGAAAACGAATAACCTAAATACCTACAATATATTGAAAGCGACGGAAACTATTTCGTCGCTTTTTTATATTTTTGACTCATGAATTCATTATTTCCTTCCGAGAAAATTTCATTTGATGTACCAAACGCAGTAATTGAATATTACCCCAATTTCTTTGGTGTTGAAAAGTCAAAAATGATTTTTGAAAAATTACTGAAGGAGATACCTTGGCAACAAGACAACATCACCGTTTTTGGAAAAACGCATCCACAACCAAGACTAACGGCGCTTTTTGGAAACGAAGGCAAACCCTATTCCTACTCCAATATTGTGATGCATCCACATCCTTGGAATCCGCTTCTAATGTATATTAAAAATGAAATTGAAGAAATTTGTAAAGAAAATTTCACTACCGTGTTGTTAAATCTTTATCGAGACGGAAAAGATAGCAACGGCTGGCATGCCGATAACGAACGTGAATTAGGTAGAAATCCAGTTATCGCTTCGGTGAGTTTTGGTGCTAGTCGCAATTTTCATTTGCAACACAATACTATTGCAGATGCCAAATTAAAAATCACTTTAGAAAATGGCAGTTTACTTCTGATGAAAGGTGAAACGCAACATTTTTGGAAACATCAAATTCCAAAAACCGCAAAACCGACGTCGCCTCGAATTAATCTTACTTTTCGTATTATCAAATAAATTTTTCATTATTTTTGATTCAAATCCAATTCTAATGAACGAAATTATACATTATTTTGAAAGCATTCCTTCTTGGCATAGAGCTTTAATATTAGCTGGTGGCATTGCCTTATTTTGGATGATTGAAAATGCAATTCCTTTTTTTAAATTCAACTATAATAAATGGCAGCATGCTAGTATCAACATCTTTTTTACTGTAACAACAATAATCATCAATTTTGCTTTGGCGTTTATTTTGCTGGGCACTGCACATTATGTTACTGTAGAAAATTTTGGAATTTTAAATTGGTTGCCCAAAATGAATCCAATCTTATATACCATCGTTGGGTTACTTTTAATGGATTTTATTGGTGCTTATTTGGCTCATTATACCGAACATAAAGTAAAATTTTTATGGCGATTTCATTTAATCCATCATTCAGATACTACTGTAGACACCACTTCGGGAAACCGTCATCATCCTGGAGAAAGCGTTATTAGATTTGCCTTTACAACTTTGGGAGTTTTGATCGTTGGAGCTCCAATGTGGATGGTTTTTATGTATCAAACATTATCTGTTGTAGCTACGCAATTTACACACGCCAATATTTGTTTACCAAAAAAAATCGACAGATTAATGAGTTTTCTATTGGTTTCGCCTGATATGCACAAAATACACCATCATTACAAGTTACCTTATACCGATAGCAATTACGGAAATATTTTTTCTATTTGGGATCGAATTTTTGGAACTTTTCTGTACATGGAACGAGAAACTATTGTATACGGAATTGATACTCACATGAATCCTTCGGAAAACAATCGATTGTTGTCCTTATTAAAAATTCCATTCCAAAAAATACGTTTGCCTCAAGAGGATTAATTTTTTTTTATGATTTCATAAAGTAATTAGTTTTTTTCTTAATATTGGTATGTAAATTGATAAACCAAATTAAAAATTAACATTAATTGTGCTTTTAAACTAATGAAAAAAAGTAAAAGAGTAGAACTTGACAACGAGCAATTAGAACGAGTTGTTAGTATGGCTCAAGAGGAAAAAAAACCTTTTGAAGTATTAAAAGTTGAATTTGGAATAACCGAAAATGAAGTTACCGAATTGATGCGCAAGAGATTATCCAAAGACAATTTTGAACTTTGGAAAAAGAAAGTTACTGCCAGTAAACCCAAACCCAAACCTATTATAGATGATTTTGATGATGATTTGGAAGGAAAATATTATATAAAAAATAAATTTGATTAAACCTATACTAACCCATAATGGAGCGATAAGTAATTATCGCTTTTTTGTTATTAATATAACCTCAACCTAAAAATGAAAAAAATAATAGTCGTATTCTTGGTATGTATTTCAACGTTTGCCTTTTCACAAGAAGCTAAAGTAACCTCTCAAGAAATTGAAGTCAATTCTTTAATAAAAGGAACGCTTTTCTTACCAGAAAAAACCTCAACCAAAACCAAATTAGTAATTCTAATAGCTGGCTCTGGCCCGACAAATAGAAACGGAAACAGCACTATTGGTGGCATCAATAATTCTTTGAAATTTTTAGCAGAAGGTTTAACCCAAAAAGACATTGCTGTTTTTAGTTACGATAAGAGAATTTTTGCTCAAATGGTAAATAAAACTTTAGACGAAAAAACACTTTCTTTTGAAGATTTTATCAATGATGCCAAAGACGTAATCACTTATTTCAAATCACAACATAAATATTCAAAAATCATTATTGCTGGTCATAGTGAAGGTTCTTTAATTGGTATGGTTGCTGCCAATGGAAACGCCGACGGATATATCTCGATTGCTGGTGCAGGTCGTTCAATTGACCAAGTACTTTCTGAGCAAATTGCAAAGAGTTCTCCCCAAATGAAAGAAGCAGTCGACAAAGATTTTGCAATTTTAAAAGAAGGAAAAACCTTTGAAAATAAAAATCCTTTATTGGCTTCTTTATTTCGAGAAAGCATCCAACCATATATGATTTCTTGGATAAAATACGATCCACAAAATGAAATAAAAAAATTAGCTATTCCAATTCTAATTATTAATGGAACTAAAGATATTCAAGTTCCTCCTACTGATGCCGAATTATTACATGCTGCCAATCCAAAATCTGAATTAAAAATAATCACGGATATGAATCATATTTTCAAAGAAATAAAAAATGATGATGATAATTTAAAATCATATTCCGACCCAAAACTGCCTGTTATTCCCGAATTAATTGATTGCATTTCAAAATTTATAAATTCCATTTAATGTAACAAATTCAATTCAGACTATACTAATTTTCCAAAACATTCAATAAATGAAAAAAATAATTTTATCTTTTGCACTAGTTACTTTTCTATACAGCTGTAAACCAACAGCTTCTACACAAACCACAAACAAACAAGAAGTTGCTGTAAAAATTGATCTAAACAATGTAAAAGACGATAAAGTAATGGTTACCGTTACTGCACCCACAATTACTACGGATGAAATTGTGTATCACATTCCGAAAATAGTTCCAGGCACCTACTCTGAAGATGATTATGGTAAGTTTATAGACGATTTAAAAGCATTCGATGCTAAAGGAAAAGCATTAGAAGTTACCAAATCGGATGTAAATTCTTGGGTAATAAAAAATGCTACAAAACTCGACAAAGTCACTTATTGGGTGAGCGACACTTATGATATTGAAGGCGGTGGTGGATTTGGTAGCGGCGTATTTTCACCAGCTGGAACCAATATTAATGAAGGTAAAAACTTTATGATAAACAATCATGGTTTTGTGGGCTATTTTGACAATAAAAAAGATTTTACATACAACGTGACGATTTTACATCCAGATACACTTTTTGGAGCAACTTCTTTAGTAGATTCTGATAGCAGCAATCTATCTGATACGTTCATCGTTTCTAGATACAATGATTTAGTAGACAATCCGATTATGTATTCGGCACCAGATTACACGACATTTAATGTTGACGGAATGGACATTTTATTTAGTGTTTATTCTCCTTCTGGAAAACATTCTGCCAAAGCACTTTCTCCTGATTTAGAAAAATGTATGCGTGCACAAAAGAAATTTTTAGGCCCTATCAACACCAACAAAAGATATACTGTTCTTTTGTATCTTTCTGATTTAAAAACAAAAGATGCTAAAGGATTTGGAGCTTTAGAACACAATAGTTCTACTTCGGTAGTTTTTCCAGAAATGATGCCTACTTCTGCATTAGGAAAACAGATTATCGATGTGGTTTCTCATGAATTTTTCCATATTGTAACACCACTTGGAGTACATTCTAATGAAATTCATTATTTTGATTTTAATACCCCAAAAATGTCAAGACATTTATGGATGTATGAAGGTGTTACCGAATATTTCGCCAATCTTTTTCAAGTCAATCAAGGTCTTATTGATGAAGATGCTTTTTACAAAAGAATGGTTGGAAAAATCAATAGTGCCAAACGTTTAAATGATACTATGCCTTTCACGACAATGAGTGAGAACGTTTTGGTAGAACCCTATAAAGCACAATATTTAAATGTGTACGAAAAAGGAGCTTTAATTGGAATGTGTATTGACATCATCATTAGAGAAAAAAGTAACGGTCAACGTGGTATTTTAGATTTGATGCAAAAATTAACCAATGAATTTGGTCCAAAAAAACCTTTCAATGATGAAGAACTTTTTGGTAGAATAACCGAATTAACCTATCCAGAAGTGGGAGAATTCTTGACTACTCACGTTTCGGGATCCACTCCAATTCCTTATGATGTTTACTTTGCTAAAATGGGAATTGCAAAAGGCAAAATCAAAAAAGCAACCAATCCGTTTCTGTATAAAAAATCGGCTGGAGTTACAGGCAATGCATCCAAAGAAATTGTAGTTAAAAATTACACAGAGTTGAGTCCGTTTTTAACTTCATTGGGGTTAAAGGCAGACGATATAATAACTTCTATCAATGGTACTGAATACAATTTGGATAAAATTTCTGATATGATGACAGTAGCACAAAACTGGCAAGAAGGCGAAACTGTTACCATGAAAATTAAAAGAGATGGTAAGGAGCAAATCCTTTCAGGCAAAGTAACAATAAACTACGAAGAATCGGAAGGTTACCATACTGTTGACGCATCTAAAACTACCTTAAAAGAAGCTTGGCTAAAAGGATAAACTTGAATATATCCATTTTTTAAATCCTCAATTTATGTTATAGATTGAGGATTTTTTTATTATTTTGCCGAAAATAAAAAATCATGCGTAAAACAATTTTTGCCCTAATCACATTAGTATCGCTTTCGTCGTGTAACGAAAAAAAATCGGATAAAAACCTTCATATCACAGGCTATATCAAAGGATTGAAAAAAGGAACTTTATACATACAACGAATTAAAGATACTTCATTAGTAGCACTTGACACCATTAAAATTGATGGAGATTCCCATTTTTCTAGTGACTTGAACATTGATTCTCCTGAAATGTATTATTTGTTTTTAGACCGTGGAGTGTCCAATTCTGTTGACAATAACCTGCTTTTTTTTGCTGAACCTGGCACAATTAACATAGAATCGTCATTGGATTTTTTTACAGCTGATGCCAAAATTTCGGGCTCAAAAAATCAAGAACTGTATGACGAATATAAAAAAGTAGTGTCTCGTTATGTAGACATGAATCTTGATTTAATTCAAAAAAGATTCAAGGCGTTCAAAGCAAAAAACGATGCTGAAGTGGCTAAAATTCAAGAAGAGCAAGACAATGTTTTAAAACACAAATATTTGTATACTACTAATTTTGCAGTAAATCATGCCGATTATGATGTGGCTCCTTATGTTGCTGTGGCCGAGATTTATGATATTAATTTAAAATATTTAGATACTATTCAAAAATCGATGACTCCTAAAATAGCGAAATCACTTTACGGTAAGAAACTAAAAGAGTTGATAAACGAAAGAAGGAAATTAGAAACTACAAAATAAAAAAATCCCGTTCTGTTGAACGGGATTTTTTTTATTGAGTATTTTTTTCCTCAAAATGACACGTAGGGTCAAGGTATTTTCTTAACCTATTTGGGTCTGTAAAATCAGAAAAGGTTGGTGTGACAGAATTATATGCATCTGGTGATCCAGTAAACTTTCTAGGCACACCTTTTCTCTCATCATAAGGTGTACTAGGATCATCAACTGCAGCTCCTTCATAAGGATAGTGAGCTGATGTAGAAGTTACATCTTCTTTAATTTTATGCGTCTCCGAACGTGTAGTAAAATTATCGCCATCATCATCTAAATCATTCATATCAGGAATTCCATCACTATCTGTGTCATTATACTCTCTTGAATCTGCAATTCCATCATTATTAGAATCATACAATGTATTGGATGTATCAATAACTCCATCTCCATTAATATCATAACCAGAATAAGGATTAACTTTCCATCTAACTGATGTCGGCAAATTATTTCCAACTACTCGCTCATCCTTGGATAAAATTCCGTCATTATCTTGATCACGATATTGCAATTCGTATAATTTAAAACTAAATATTATAGGCGAATAAGATGGAATTGTACCAACTGCATTATTGTAATAAGCTAATCCAGAAGGCAAAAACATCACACCTGCTCCAAAATCATTGAAAGTAGCAGGATTACCACCTGTTGATGGTGAGTAAGTGCCGGTTTTAAAATTCGGAATGATATGTGACCAACCTGAAATTACTTCTTGCAATTTGAACCATGTTGGCGTTTGAGCTACATCAAATTGTGCGCTCTTTTTTAAATTTACACCACGATAAGCAACGTGAACTGAATCTACTTGTGTTGGTCTTTTTTGTGTTCCTTCTCTAAATTTTATAAAATAAACTTTATAATTGACTCCGTTTTGAGCAATAGTTGTGTCACTTAAATGAAAAGCTGCATCCGTTCTTATCGAAGAATGTCCACTATTCTGCAACAAAGTATCAAAAGTAACATTGTAATCAGAGTCATAGGTTAAATAATGGGTATCAATGTATTGATCAATCGATGCAAGATCAGTAGCGTACTGTGTTGCATAATCTCTCAATGGTTCGGATTCTGTATTATTATTACTTGTACAAGAAACCAAAACGATACCAAAAACAAATACCGAAAGTATTTTATAAAAATTATTCATTTTAATAGATTTTAAGTGCGCAAGATACAATATTGATTTATTTTTGTAAACTATTTAACGTTGATTTTAGATATTTTTATGAGAGTTGACAAATACTTATGGTGTGTTCGGTATTATAAGACCCGAAACATGGTTACCGAGGCCTGCAAAAAGAATCATATTACTGTAAATGGTCAAGTTGCAAAGGCATCTAGAGAAGTTTTTCCTTCGGATAAAATTACTTTTAGAAAAGATCAAATTACGCATACAATTTCTGTCTTGGACATTCCCGACAATCGTGTTGGAGCAAAATTGGTAGATATTTATAGAAAAGATGAAACTCCAGCCGAAGCTTTTGCGCATTTAGAACTTTTAAAACTATCTAAAGAACACTACCGAAAAACAGGAACAGGTCGTCCTACTAAAAAAGACCGTCGCGATCTAGATGAATTAGAATTTAATACCGATATCGATGAAGTTGAATAGTAATTATTGGGAAGAACGTTATAAAAATGACGAAACTGGCTGGGATGTTGGCAAAATAACAACTCCGTTAAAAAATTATATCGATCAAATTGAAGACAAATCCATCAAAATATTAATTCCAGGTGCTGGAAATAGTTATGAGTTTGAATACTTATTAAACAATGGGTTTAAGAATGTTTTTGTATTAGATTTTGCGCAAGCACCATTAGATAATATCCAAAAAAGAATCCCGAATTGTGATAGTAAACAGCTCATCAAATCTGATTTTTTCGAGCATGAAGATCATTACGATTTAATTATAGAACAAACTTTTTTCTGTGCTCTTGATCCTTCATTAAGACAAAAATACGTCACAAAAATGCTATCGCTATTGCAACCAAAAGGCAAAATAGTGGGATTATTATTTCAATTTCCATTAACCGATGTCGGACCACCTTTTGGCGGTTCTAAAGAAGAATATATTGCTTTATTTCATGATGCTTTTGATATAAAAACATTAGAAACAGCAAATAATTCTATTAAACCTCGGCAAGGAAACGAACTCTTTTTTATCTTTATCAAAAAATGAAGCCATGAACCAAAACGTTATTCTTACCCATCAAGAAATTGAACACAAAATCAAGCGCATTGCTTATCAAATCTATGAAACTTTCGTTGATGAAGAAACTATTGTTATTGCAGGTATAGCATCGAATGGCTACATTTTGGCTGAGAAACTTTCAAGTGTTTTACAATCTATTTCACCTCTAAATGTAGTTTTGTGTGAAGTTAAAATTAACAAACAAAATCCCAATTCAGAAATAGCTACTTCTCTGTTAAAAGAAGCCTATCAGAATAAGGGAATTGTTTTGGTAGACGATGTTTTGAACTCTGGATCAACTCTTATGTATGGCGTAAAACATTTTTTAGATGTACCCTTGAAGAAATTCAAAACAGCGGTTTTAGTCGATAGAAATCATAAAAAATACCCTATAAAAGTTGACTTTAAAGGCATTTCATTATCAACTTCATCACATGAACATGTATCAGTGGTATTTGAAAAAGATACTAGTTTCGCAGAATTAAGCTAATAAATCGGCTATTTCATCTACGATTTCATTGACACTTTTGTCGTCAACATTAATTTTATAAGTCGCTTTATGGTAATAAAAACTTCTGTCAAAAAGATGCTTGGCTATAAAATCTTTGGTTTCTGACTCTGATAAATCAGCTAACAAAGGACGCTTTTGTTTTTCATGAACCAATCGTTTATACAAAGTTTCAATAGAAGCTTTTAAATAAATGGATGTAATCTCTTCATTCTCTAACAGTTCATGATTATTATAGTAGCAAGGTGTTCCACCACCAGTACTAACAATCAAATTTTCTTTGCTATTTAATAAATTCTTGAACAGTTCGTGCTCCCTTTTTCTAAAAAAAAGTTCTCCCTTTGAATCAAATATTTCTGTAATAGACATTCCGCATTCTTTCTCAATCAAATCATCTAATTCTACAACCGAAATTTTGGTTTTATCTCCTAATTTTTGAGCCACAACCGACTTTCCGCTTCCCATGTAACCTATTAAAACAACTTTTTTCATAAAATAAAACCTTATAAATTAAGGCATTAAGAGATATTATTAAAAAAAGGTAAATTTAAAACAAAATTGCTTTGAAAAATAAATAATATCGCCTTATATTTGCACCCGCATTCAAGAAATGAAAATGACTCGATAGCTCAGTTGGTAGAGCACAACACTTTTAATGTTGGGGTCCTGGGTTCGAGCCCCAGTCGGGTCACAAAAAAGTCGAGCTTCATGCTTGACTTTTTTTATTTAAGGCCACGTGGAGAAATTGGTAGACTCGCCATCTTGAGGGGGTGGTGTCGCAAGACGTGTCAGTTCGAATCTGATCGTGGTCACAGAAAAGCAAGCTTTGATGGCTTGCTTTTTTTTTATTTTATAACATTTTGATATTTTGTTTAATTATTTTATTACTTTTGTTTAACAAAAAATCAGAAAAAATGAACAGTGTTAAAAATACTTTCAGCATAAAAGATTTAGAAAATCTATCAGGCATTAAGGCTCATACCATTAGAATATGGGAAAAACGATACAATGTTTTAGAACCAATGCGAACTGACACCAATATTCGTTTCTATGATTTATCGGCTTTGCAAAAGTTGCTGAACATTACTCTATTACACGACTACGGCTATAAAATTTCGAAAATTTCGAAAATGCCGCCAGAAAAAATACCCGCTCTAGTTAGAGAAATAGTCTCTGAAAAAAGTGCCAAAAGTCATGCTATAAGTTCGTTTAAAATGGCAATGATGAATTTTGACCAAAATATATTTTTCAACACCTACAATACACTTTTAGCTGAAAAATCTTTTAGAGAAGTATTTTTTGAAGTCTTTATTCCTTTAATGGAAGAACTTGGTTTTCTTTGGCAAGCAGAAACGATTACTCCTGCTCACGAACATTTTATTAGTTATCTCATAAAACTTAAATTACTGACCAACACTGAAAAAATTCAAAGCCAACCACCTACAAAAGACGACAGAATATTCGTACTTTATCTTCCTTTAAACGAAATTCATGAACTGGGTTTAATGTATTTGAATTATGAAATTTTACTTAACGGATACAAAACTATTTACCTAGGAGAAAGTGTACCGATTGATAGTTTGAAAGATTTAAAAAAATACTTTGACAACATTACTTATGTTTGTTATATGACTGTAGAGCCCGAAAAAGCTGAAATCAACAACTATATCAAAGAGTTGAAAGAAGAAATTTTAGACGATACATCTGAATTATGGTTGATGGGTAGAATGACTGAATATGTTGACCCAAAGCATTTAAATGACCATATCAAAAAGTACAAATCAATAAACGAATTGGTAGAGAATTTATAATTTTTTCTTAAAACTTTTTTATTGTTTAACTTTTTACTACTTTTGTTAAACAATATGAAAAAAGACATCAAAATTATCGGTTCGGGATTCTCCTCATTGGCAGCTGCCTGTTACCTTGCTCAACAAGGAAACAAAGTTACTGTGTATGAAAAAAATTCAACAATTGGCGGCAGAGCTAGACAACTCAAAAAAAATGGCTTTACTTTTGACATAGGCCCAACATGGTATTGGATGCCTGATGTATTCGAGAGATTTTTTGCAGATTTCAACAAAAAACCATCCGATTACTACGAGCTAATCAAACTATCTCCTGCTTATCAAGTCTATTTCGGAGTGAAAGAATTTGTTACTATTGCAGACAATTTACCTGAAATAGTTAAAACATTTGAAGCAATTGAAAAAGGTAGTGGTCAAAAGTTAGCGGCATTCATGAAGGAAGCTCAAAGCAATTATGACATTGCTATCAAAGACTTGGTGTACCGACCAGGAGTTTCTCCATTAGAATTGATTACTTTAGAAACCGCCATGAAAGTGAACCAGTTTTTTGGAAATATTTCAAAAGATATTCGCAGACGTTTTAAAAATCAAAAACTGGTACAAATATTAGAATTCCCGGTATTGTTTTTAGGAGCCAAACCATCGGATACGCCTTCATTTTACAGTTTCATGAATTTTGCCGACTTTGGTTTGGGCACATGGCATCCCAAAAACGGAATGTACTCAGTAATTCTTGCCATCGAAAAATTGGCAAAAGAATTGGGTGTAACCATTCATACCAATTCCAATATTGATAAAATAGAAGTTGAAAAAGGCAAGGCTACTGCACTAATCGTTAACGGAGAAAAAATTTCTGCAGATGTAATTTTATCTGGAGCCGATTACCATCATTCGGAAACCTTATTGGATGAAAAATACCGAGCGTATTCTGAAAAATATTGGGAAAGCCGTGTTTTTGCTCCTTCTTCTCTCCTATTTTATGTAGGTTTTGACAAAAAAATTGAAAATGTAGAACATCATTCTTTGTTTTTTGACGTTGATTTTGACCTGCATGCGCAAGATATTTATGATATTCCGAAATGGCCAGATAATCCGTTATTTTATGCTAGCTTTCCATCCAAAACTGACGCCAATTCAGCTCCAGAGGGTAAAGAAGCTGCCATATTTTTAATTCCATTAGCACCTGGATTAAAAGACACACCTAGATTACGAGAATTATATTTTGATAAAATTATAACTCGATTAGAAAAATTAACTGAACAAAGTTTAAAAAATAATATTATCCTTAAAGAATCGTTTTGCGTAAATGATTTTATAAAAGAGTATAATTCATACAAAGGAAATGCCTACGGAATGGCAAATACGCTATTGCAAACAGCATTTTTAAGACCCAAATTGAAAAGTAAAAAAGTGCAAAACTTATATTTTACTGGACAATTAACAGTTCCTGGACCGGGTGTTCCACCTGCGTTGATTTCAGGAAAACTGGTTGCCGATTTAATTAAAAAACATAGCTGAAATTTAAAAGAATTATTATGAAATCACTTTTTGACACCGTATCTTTTGAATGCAGCAAGAACGTAACTAGGTCCTACAGCACTTCGTTTTCTTCTGCTGTTAAAATGCTGGCTCCAAGCATTCGACAAGACATTTATAATATTTATGGATTTGTTCGATTTGCCGATGAAATTGTGGATACTTTTCACGATTACAATAAGGAAGAACTTTTTAATGCTTTTGAAAAAGACTTAGAAGCGGCTTTACACAATAAAATCAGTTTGAATCCAATATTGAATTCATTCCAACATACCGTTCATAAATACGAAATTCCGAAGTCTTTGATTAATGCTTTTATGAAAAGTATGAAAATGGATTTGGTAAAAACAACCTACAATACGTATTCTGAGTACAATGAATACATTTATGGTTCTGCCGATGTAGTAGGTTTAATGTGTTTGAAAGTTTTTGTAAATGGAAATGATGCCAAATATCAAGAATTGAAAAATGCTGCGATGCGATTGGGTTCTGCTTTTCAAAAAGTAAATTTCTTAAGAGATTTGAAAGCCGATTTTGAAGACTTGAGTCGTACGTATTTTCCAAATACCGATTTGACAAAACTAGATGAAGCTTCAAAAAATGAAATCATTAAAGAAATTGAAGCCGATTTTGAAGCTGGTTATCAAGGTATTATTGGATTACCCTTGGAAGCTAAATTTGGTGTATACACAGCTTATATTTATTACAAAAAGTTGCTTTCCAAATTAAAAAAAACACCTTCAGTAGAAATTAAAAATACCCGAATTAGAGTTCCTGATTATCAAAAATACGGACTTTTCGCTAAGTGTTATTTTTCGTATAAATTAAATATTATTTAAATCATGTGGTTACATATATTAGTTTTTATTGCAACTTTTTGTATCATGGAATTTATGGCTTGGTTCAGTCATAAATACATCATGCACGGATTTTTATGGAGTTTACATGCCGATCATCATAAAAAAGACCACGATTCATGGTTTGAACGCAATGATGCCTTTTTTATATTTTATGCTGTTGTTAGCGTTGGCTTTTTCTTACTTTGGCAAAATGATATTTTAAATATTGGTTTGGCCATTGGATTGGGAATTTTTGCCTATGGATTGGCCTATTTTACCGTTCACGATATATTCATCCACCAACGGTTTAAAATCTTCAGAAATGCTAATAATCGTTATGCAAAAGCATTGAGAAGAGCACACAAAATGCATCACAAACACATTGGAAAAGAAGATGGCGAATGTTTCGGAATGTTGGTCGTTCCTTCTAAATATTTTAAACAATAAAAAATGTCCCAATTTCTTGGGACATTTTTGTTTACAACTAACCTCAATCTTATAATTATAAATAACTATTTCATCAATCCTTTTAAAGGTTCTAATTGCTTCATGTCAATATTAGCTTTTTTTAGAACCGACAGCATCGTTAATGCATCAGCAGGATTCATATCATTTCCCATTATTCGAACCACAGCAAATCCGTTATCACTTTTACTTCCGTAAATGATAAACTCATCTACTCGGTCTTCGTCTCCCATAAAACTAATAGAAGCTCCATTTTTACCAGAACCAACTTTCATTAATTGTTGGTAGTTGACGGTATCTTTTAAAATTTGATTGACTTTGCTTCGTTCTGCATCAAATTCGCCTTTATTTTTAGGATCCAATTTGTAAGCTAAAATATTCATTTTACTGAATGATGATAGCGCTTTGGACTGTTCGGCTGTTAATTTAGCTTTATCAACATTCAAAATATTGGAAGAAATATCTACCACCATAAAACCAGGTTTTTCTTGATGGTCTACAAAATATTTCTGCAATGTTGGTTTAGAATTACAACTAAATAATAACAAACACGATGCAACTATAAAAAATATAATCGTTCTCATGATTATTTTTTACTAGCTTTTTTCAACTCATCTCCGCCTGGCAATTTCATTTTGTCTGTCAACGCTGAAAGTTCGTCCAAATCAAAATTACCAGTTAATGACATCAAAACACTTTCTTGTTTACCAGAACCTTCAATAAACATTAAAAGTTCTTTTACTTGTGAATCTGTTGCTCCCGATTTTACGAAAATTTTTACATTTTTCCCTTTTTCGTTAATGCGCATCAACTCTTCTAATCCAGCTGTTTTTATATATTTATCAGCAACTGCTTTCATCTCGTCGCTTTTCTTATCGCTGGAAGTTACAAATACTTTTAAGTTGTCTAACTTCTTAATCAAATTGATGTATTGTTGTGCTTCTTTGTCTTTTGCATCAACTTTACTCAACATTTGAAACATTTTTTTATTGACAATAACTGTGGTAATATCGTCTTGATTGTCAAATTTATCAAAGACTGATTGTGCAAAAATGGTATTAGATATTAATACTAATGCAATAATTAAAATTACTTTTGTTCTCATGATTTCTATTCGTTTTTTGATGATTATTTTTTAAAAATTTTATTCTTTGAGTTTTCATACTCGTTAATATAACCCACACTTTCAATACCAGTATTCAAATGTTCTGAAACTAAAGCTAAAGCTTTTTGTGTTTGCTCCAAGGCCAATTCTGGATTGTCTTCTGGTGTGCAAGCTACAAACTGCTCTGATCTATTATTTTCAAAATACATCATAGTACCAACACCAAGCATAACTACAACAGAAGCTGCAATGGACAACCAAATTACGACATTTCGCTTTTTTGTCTTTAATGGAATCTCTTGCGTAAACTGTTGCTCTTTTGCTTGAGAGAAATAACCAAAAATAGGTTGGTATTGTTTCAAATGCTGCGCAACATCTGAGGAAGAAAAATAATCTTTCAATTCGTTTTCTTCGGCAATACTGGTTTCTCCTTCAAAGTATTTGTCTATTAATTTTTCTATACTATCCAATGCCATAATTATGTGTTTTGGTCATTATTTCTCTTATTGTTTTTCTAGCTCTTGAAAGTGCCACTCGAATAGCGGTTTCATTCATATCTAGTATTTTAGCAATCTCTTCAAATTCATATTGCTCAACATCTCGCATTTGCACAATCAATTTCTGTTGTTCGGGCAAATCGTTAATTATTTTTTCAACCCAAGTCAAACTATCAACGTCTTCCAACTGCTGTTGCAAACTCGCCTGACTATCGGTGTAATTATTGTGAACAATGGTTAGGTTACTAGCTCGTTTCGACTTTAATTGATCTAGACAATAATTTTTTGTCATGGTCATTGCCATCGCTTCAACGCTTTTTAACTCGTTCAATGTTTCGTTTTTAGTCCACAATTTTACCAGAACTTCTTGAGTGGCATCTTCAGCTTCTTCGGTGCTCACAAGAAGTCGTTTGGCCAATCTAAAGAGCTTGTCTTTAAACGGAGAAACTATCTTTATGAACTCGTTTTGCTGCATTTATTACTTGGTTATATTGTGAAGACGAAACACGATTTATTTTGTTACAAGATACTTTATTTTTTTTGAAAATAAAAAAACGCCTTCAAAGGAAAAACCTCTGAAAGCGCTTCAAACAAAACAATAATGTTTTTTATAAAGTGATATTTAATCCTAATTTAAAATTTCTTCCTCGGGTGGCATAACCGATATTTTCTACAAAATCTTGATTTAAAATGTTGGTTACTGTTCCGAAAATTGACATTCTGGTTTTAATCAATTCGTATTTTACCAAAGCATTAACCAATTGATACGAACCTAATTTTGTAAAAACTGTAGCATAGGTATTTCCGTCATAAAACGCATCTTGACGAGCATCAACATACTGATAAGAGGCGTTTAAAAACAATCTCTTAGTTGCCGAAAAATCAATAGAACTATTTATTTTATGCTTTGGAATCAATCGGTTTATAGCTTCATCAACTTGAGTAAAAGTGTAATTAGCACTCCAATTTAATTGATTAGTAACTGCGTAATTCAATCCGGTTTCGATTCCTTTAGCTTTGTTCAAACCTTCAATATTGGCGTAATGATAGGTAGCATCAAATCCAATCGAATTGTTTTGCTCACGATAAAATCCAACAGCATTAAACGTCAATTTTTTATTTAAAAAAGCAACTTCAAAACCTGATTCGATGGTAGTATTCTTTTCGGGGGTTAATGATGAAGTGCCATATTGAGAATACAATTGATACAAACTTGGTGTGATGAATGCGGTACTAATTGAACTCAAAATTTTTACAGGAATATTTTTTCCAAAATTGAACGATGGATTTAGATTATACACCAATTGATTCCCGTACTGACTATGAATGTTTAGTCGAGCTCCAGCATTAACATTTAATCCAAAATCGGAACTATAAACCCCAGTAACATACGGATCAATCATGTTAAACTTAGTAGAATCTTTGGCAATAATACTATAGGGTGTTTCGCTTTGCATATCGTGAAATTGATAATTAACGCCAGTAACCAAATACAATTTAGTGCTAAACTTATATTTGTTAAATGCATCCAAGTTGACACTTCTGGCTTCATACATTGATTTTTCAGTAGCTGCTGTCCACGAATTGTATTCTTGATAGGAACGCTGAATTTTACTAAAACTAGAGTTCAAACGAAATTCGACTTTATTGTAAGTATATTTTGGAGAAACCCCAACACGAAATTGCTCGGTTTTAGAATGATTCACATTCGTATCATCAAAGCCTGTGTTATCAAAAGGAAAATCGTAATCGTTATTTACTTTATCATAATTTCCGAAGAAATCCAATGCCAATTTTTGAGTGGCTTTGAATCCAATTTTGGTCATGTAGTTAATTCGTGAAAATCGATCTTTATCATAATTAGAATCAGCTGTTGGCTCGGCTATTTGTGACATTCCCTTAGTTTCAGTACTATTTAATGACGCTAAATAATTGACTTTTTTGACTGTTCCGTTTACCGAAAAACCTTGATTAAAATCCTGTCCGTTGTATTTATGATTGGTCGCCGTGTTATTGGAACCAATATTGAGATAAGCACTGGCTTGAAGTGGTTTTTTACTCGATTTTTTTAACGTAATATTAATTACTGCTGTCGCGGCTCCTGATCCGTAAAGTGTACTCGCGGCACCTTTCATAATTTCGATGCTTTCTACTTGATCAACCGGAAGCAATCTCAAATCGTACTCGAAGCTAATTCCCGAAGCATCTGTTACAGGATTTCCATCAATTAAAATTAAAACTTGTTGATTTTTTCCACCTCGAATGTAATAGCCAAGGTTTTTTCCGTTAGCCGATTGGTTTCCGTTAATCTCGACACCAGCCACAGTATTCAGAATAGACGCTAAGGTTTGTCCTGATTTTTTTTGCAATTCGGCAGCCGTAATTTTAGTAATTACTTTTCCAGATTTTTCTTTGCTTTGAGCAAATTTAGTGTCAGAAATCACTACTTCATCTAATTGATTCACTTTTACAGAATCTTTTACTTGGGCATAACCACAAGACGTTACCAATGCCAATAACGCACTGATACGAATAATTTTTTTGTTCATTTTTTTAGTTAAACAATAACTTAATAATAATGGGAGAAAAGCATAGAATTACCCATACCCAAACCTTTTTTCCCGAAAGTTTGATACTCAATGTATATGGCAGGTCTCCTGGCTTGCGTCTTGTAGTTTACCTTCTCATCCCGATAATCGGGACAATGGTTTGTAGATAACTACAAGCTTATTAGCATACAGTTGCGGGTACAGCTTAGGATTTTAACCTAATTCCCTTTTAATGTTTCTCTGAAAATTCAAAGTCACAACCGAAATACGAGCGCAAATGTAGATTATTTATTTTTTATTTATCGTCTTTCTTTTTAGAAAATTTAAAAATCAGCCAAACAAATCCTACCACAAAATGCAGTAGAATAACTCCGCCAACGATGTACATAAACGTATTTGAATCGTCTCTCATGATATAACTTTTTCCAAAATTACAATTAGTCTCTTTTGTATTTTGCATCAAATGTTACACAATAACCATTTTGTAGCAACATTATTTTACTTTTGCAAAAAAAATCTCATGACTCGTTTTTTCCAAATCATTCTATCGTTACTTGTGGTTTTTACTTTCACTCAATGTAAAAAACAAAACGACATCCAAAAAGTAATCATTCCAAAAAACGAAGTTCAATACGCCAAAGGATTTTCGATTATTAATTACGATGGCTATTCTGTTTTAAAAGTTATAAATCCATGGCCCAAAGCAGATAAAACCTATACTTACATTTTAAAAGAAAAAAACGGAATCGTTCCTGATTCTCTAAAAAAGAAACCAATTGTTAATGTTCCCATCAAATCAATTGTGGTAACTTCAACCACACACATTCCATCATTAGAAATGCTTGGTGTTGAAAAATCATTAGTCGGTTTTCCTAATCTAAAATACATTTCTTCCGAAAAAGTGCGTGCTTTAATTGATGTTAAAAAAGTAAAAGAATTAGGCACCAATCAATCCTTAAATACTGAAGTTTTAATCGATTTACAACCTGATGTAGTGATTGGATATGGTTTAGACAACAGCAATCCAACTTTAGATAATTTAGAAAAAAACGGTTTAAAGATTCTATTAAACGGCGATTGGAACGAACAAACTCCACTAGGAAAAGCCGAATGGATAAAGTTCTTCGGAGCGTTGTATGGCAAACAAGATAAAGCCAACGACCTATTTTCAAAAATAGAAAAAGACTATTTAAAAACGATTGAAATTGCCAAAAGAGCCAACTCGAAACCAACAGTTCTAGCAGGCGATATTTTTGAAGGAAAATGGTATTTACCAAGCGGAACCAGTTGGGGAAGTTTGATTTTGAAAGAAGCACAATCTGATTATTTATGGGCAGCAACAACTGGAACTGGAAGTTTGTCTTTGTCTTTTGAAACTGTTTTTGAAAAAGGAAAAGACGCAGATATTTGGATAACTTCGGGTCAATTTGCGACTTTGGCAGAAATGGTCAATGCCAATCCACATTACACTCAATTTAAAGCTTTTAAAAGCAGAAACGTTTATTCATTTGCTAACAAAAAAGGGAAAACAGGCGGTGTTTTATATTATGAATTAGCTCCGAATCGTCCTGATATCGTCATTAAAGATATTGTAAAAATACTGCATCCCGAATTGTTGGTGGGTTACAAACCTTTCTTTTTTGAGAAGTTGAAATAAAACACCAATTTCACAAATTATCACAGATTTTTTTACAACTTTGCAGAAATTCAAACCCAAATTTCTTGTTGGTTTAAAATCTGAAAAATGCTCAAAACCCGAAATACTATTCTCTTTTCAATATTGTCATTGACGTTGCTTTTGACCTTCATATTGAATATTTCGTTTGGTCAAGTAGCCATTCCAATTAAAGAAGTTTTTAAAAGTTTATTGGGTTCCACTGCCAGTAAAGATACTTGGGAATACATCATTTTTAATTTTAGATTACCCAAAGCAATAACATCCGTTTTGGTTGGATTTGGATTATCTACTTCGGGATTGTTAATGCAAACCTTATTTCGAAATCCGTTGGCTGGCCCTTATGTTTTGGGATTGAGTTCGGGTTCCAGTTTGGGTGTAGCTTTTGTAATATTAGGTTCTACCTTGTTGCCTGCCTTGGTTTCTGAAATATTGCTTTCATCGTACGGAATTATACTAGCTTCATGTTTGGGAAGTTTTTTAGTGATGCTGTTGGTTTTAATCGTTTCGCAACGACTTCGCGACACCGCAACGATTTTAATAGTTGGATTGATGTTCAGTAGTTTTACTGGAGCCATTGTATCGGTTTTAACCTATTTCAGTTCGGCAGAACAATTACAAAAATTCACTTTTTGGAGCATGGGAAATTTGGGTAATTTATCATGGATGAGTATTGGCATTTTATGTACAACCGTAGTTATCGGATTGCTTCTGAGCATTCTTTCTATCAAAGCGTTAGATGCTTTATTATTGGGTGAAAATTACGCCAAAAGTTTAGGACTAAACATCAAAAAATCAAGATACATCATCATTACAGCTACTTGTATTTTAGCAGGAAGTATTACGGCTTTTGCCGGACCCATTGCCTTTGTTGGATTGGCCGTTCCGCATTTAGCAAAACTGCTTTTTCAAACAAGTAATCATAAAATATTATTTTGGAGCACGATTTTAATTGGAGGCATTTTGATGCTTTTTTGTGATACTGTTTCGCAATTGCCAGGATTAGATTTTACACTTCCAATTAATGCCATAACGTCTATAATTGGAGCACCAATTGTAATTTGGTTGTTAATTAGGAAGAAAAATTTAGTTTAGATTTTAGAAAATAGATTATGAACAATAATATTCTTTCTGCATTAAATTTATCCATTGGTTATGCAACCAAGAAGGAAAAAATAGTGATTGCTTCTGATTTAAATTTGAATCTGCAAGCTGGAAAATTAGTTAGTTTAGTCGGCGCAAACGGCATCGGAAAATCTACTCTTCTGCGAACACTTTGTGGTATTCAAAAACCCATTTCTGGAAGCGTTTCATTAAACGACAAAGACATTCAAAGCTTTGAATCATTGGCTTTAGCACAAAATTTGAGTTTGGTTCTAACCGAAAAATTACCGCCAAGTAATTTGACTGTTTTTGAATTAATTGCATTGGGACGGCAACCATACACCAATTGGTTAGGAAAATTATCTGACGAAGATTTAGAAAAGGTACATCAAGCCATACAACTCACACAAATTGAATCTTTAGCCAATAAAAAACATTTTGAAATTAGTGACGGACAATT
Organism: uncultured Flavobacterium sp.; assembly: GCA_964577105.1. Taxonomy (GTDB): domain Bacteria; phylum Bacteroidota; class Bacteroidia; order Flavobacteriales; family Flavobacteriaceae; genus Flavobacterium. The sequence continues at coordinate 56,132 of CAZNWY010000002.1, read as the reverse complement.
GCAAAAAGTGCTAATTGCAAGAGCTTTAGCCCAAGACACCCCTTTAATAATTCTAGACGAACCCACAACGCACCTGGATTTATTACACAAAGTTTCGGTGTTCAAATTGTTGAAAAAACTCTCTCAAGAAACCAATAAATGCATTTTATTTTCTACCCACGACATTGATTTGGCCATCCAACTTTCAGATGAAATGATTTTAATGACAGAAAATAATGTTGTTCAAGACGAACCCTGTAATTTGATTTCAAAAGGTGTTTTTAATTCACTTTTTAAAGATGAAAAAATAACTTTTGATAGTGAAAAAGGGAAGTTTGTGATTGGTTAAATTATTTCAATCGAATCTGTCTTTTTGCTTCTCCAACCACAAAAGCAACCGAATTGGCAATATTGAAACTTCTTATCAGTTTAGACATCGGAATCGTTAAATGATTTTCGAATTGTGCTAATACTTCTTGTGACAAACCCACACTTTCTTTTCCAAAAACGAGCCAATCTTCATCTTGAAACTCAGCATCGTATATTGATTTTGAAGCATGAGAACTCATCAAGAACACTCTCGATTTATCTTTGATTTGTGCTATCCACTCGTCCACATTTTGGTATTCGGTCACGTCCAAATGCACCCAATAATCCAAACCAGAACGTTTTAAATTAGCATCATTAATCACAAATCCAAACGGATGAATTAAGTGCAATCGACTTTCGGTTCCCACACACAAACGACCAATATTGCCTGTGTTATTGGGGATTTCGGGTTCTACTAAAACGATGTTTAACATTAAATTAGATTTTAGATTGTTAGAAAATTAGATATTTAGACGTTAAAATGTTCAACTTCCAAAACTTCTCCTGCTTGCATATTGTTTAAATGAATGTTTCCAACTCGAACACGAACCAATCGCAACGTTGGAAATCCAACCGCAGAAGTCATTTTGCGTACCTGGCGAAACTTTCCTTCGTTGATGGTGATGGATAACCACGAAGTTGGGCCATGTCGTTCATCTCTAATTTTTTTCGCCCGTTGAGGAAAACTTGGAATTTCGTTTAAAATATGAGCTTGACACTTTTTGGTCAAATATTTTTTCCCATTAAATCCAATTAAAACTCCATTTTTTAATCGTTCTATAGCTTCTTCGTTAATCAAACCATCTACTTGAACATAATATTCTTTTTCAACCTTTTTGCTGCGAACCAATTCACTCATCATCCCATCGGTAGTGAGCAAAAGTAAACCTTCCGAATCTTCGTCTAACCGACCAATAGCCATCGTGTTTTGAGGAAAATCATACAATTCACCTAACAACTTTTTAGGTCGTTTGAGCTCGTACACAAACTGACTCAAATAGCCGTAAGGCTTGTAAATTAGGAAATGTTGGTGATTGAACATGGGTATAATTTGCTGCAAAAATACATTTAATATGAGAAACAACTACTACATTTTTTAGTACATTTACATTCTTATAATTTTTATCCATGAGCACAGTTGTATCCTTTTTATTAGTATTTATTATCGCCTTAGCCATAGGCGTTTTTCTTGGCAAACAATTATTTTCAGCCAATTCTAAATCGGAAAAAGCAGCATTAGAAGAAAAAATTAATGGTTTGCTTGCGCAAATCAATCAGTTAAAAGAACAATTTCAAAACGAACGCCATCAATTCGAAAAACAAGTTGCAGCACTTAATTTAGAAAAGGAAAACATTCGTGCTGAAAAAGAATCACTTGCCATTCAACTATCTAAAAAAGAAACTGATTTTGAAAATCTTTGGGAACGCAGTAAAGAACAAAAACAAGAAGTAGAACAATTACAAGAAAAATTCACCAAAGAATTTGAGAATTTAGCCAACAAAATATTAGAAGAAAAAACCACTAAATTCACCGAGCAAAACAAAGAAAATCTAAAAAATATTCTATCGCCGTTGCAAGATAAAATCCAGCTTTTTGAGAAAAAAGTCGAAGATACACACAAAGAAAGCATCGATTATCATGCCGCTTTACGTCAGCAAATATTAGGCTTGCGTGAAATGAACGAGCAAATGAGTAAGGAAACCATTAATTTGACCAAAGCCTTAAAAGGTGACAGCAAAATGCAAGGAAATTGGGGCGAATTGGTTTTGGAACGTGTCTTGGAAAAATCGGGTTTGGAAAAAGACCGCGAATATTTTGTACAACAAAGTTTTGTAACCGAAGAAGGCAATCGTGTGTTTCCTGACGTAATCATCAATTTGCCCGACGGAAAGAAAATGATAGTCGATTCGAAAGTAACTTTAACGGCTTATGAGCGCTATATCAACGAAGAAAATGACGAATTAAAAGCGCAACATTTAAAAGAACACGTTATTTCGATCAACCGTCATGTGGAGCAATTAGGTAATAAAAATTACCATGATTTATATCAAATGGAAAGTCCCGATTTTGTATTATTGTTTATTCCAATTGAATCGGCTTTTGCCTTGGCGTTAAACGAAGATACTAGTTTGTACAATAAAGCCTTTGAAAAAAACATTGTAATCGTTACACCTTCTACCCTTTTGGCTACTTTACGTACCATTGACAGCATGTGGACCAACCAAAAGCAACAAGAAAATGCCTTAGAAATTGCGCGTCAAGCTGGAGCTTTATACGATAAATTTGAAGGTTTGGTTAGCGATTTATTAAAAATTGGCAAAAAAATGGACGAAGCCAAAGTAGAATATCAAGGTGCCATGAACAAACTGGTAGACGGAAAAGGAAATCTGATTACGAGTGTAGAAAAATTGAAAAAAATGGGAGCTAAAGCGAAAAAATCGCTTCCTGAAAACATACTTACAAGAGCAGAAAAAGATGAGTAATTTTAAAACCGTAAAATCGTCTAGAGTCACTATTTCACAATTAATGTTGCCTTCACACACTAACTTTAGTGGCAAAATCCATGGTGGTTATTTATTGTCGTTGTTAGATCAAATTGCCTTTGCCGCTGCTTCTAAATATTCTGGAAATTATTGCGTCACCGCTTCGGTTGATACCGTTAATTTCTTGGCTCCAATTGAAGTTGGCGAATTAGTCACGTTAAAAGCCAGTGTGAATTATGTAGGGAAAAGTTCTATGATTGTTGGCATCCGTGTGGAAGCCGAAAACATTCAAACGGGTAAAGTAAAACATTGCAATTCTTCCTATTTCACTATGGTTGCCAAAGATGAAAACGGTAATAATACTCAAGTGCCAGGTTTAGTTCTTTCCAATTATGAAGAAGTTAGACGTTTTTTCAATTGTTTGAAACAAATTGAAAGTAAAAAAGAACAAAATCACCACGAAGAAGTTTTCGACTATAAATCGGAAGAAGCATTGAAAAGATTAAAAAACTACAATATAAAATTAGAATTGTTTTAGTTTTTTTGTTGCGAATTGTATTTTTTTATTCACAATTTCATAAGTTAATTTAATAAAAATTAGGAAGTTGTGTTTTTTTTATTATTTTTGATTTTGAACAAATTAATTATATGAAAAAATATTACTTTTTTGCAATAGCTCTTATCATAACTACAACCTTAATCATTTCCTGCTCTAAATCTGATGACGAATTATATACAGCCGTTTCACCTGTTTCGGTTAATTTAGCAACGGTTCCGTATGCAAAACTTTCTGATTATCATTTTTTTGAAGGTGATATCAAAAATCAAAATCCATCTTTAAATGTTATTCCATACCAACCTGCAAGTTCCCTTTTCACAGATTATGCGTTAAAAAAACGATTCTTGTGGATGCCTGCCGGTTCAAAAGCAACGTATAATGCCGACCATAAAATCCTTGATTTTCCTATTGGAACTGCTTTAATTAAAACCTTTTATTACAATACGATTCAACCTAATAACACCACTAAAATTATTGAAACCCGTATAATGATTTTAAAATCAGACGGATGGAAATTTTATGAATACTTATGGAATGACGATCAAACCGATGCTTTTCTATTTAGTGGATCAGATTTTCAAAATGGTAGTTCTGTAAATTTTACATTCAAAAAACCAAATGATGAAATAGTAAATGTTGATTATGTAATTCCATCAGAATCTGAATGTTATGCGTGCCATAAAATAAACGATGTTCGAACACCAATAGGTCTAAAACCTCAAAATATCAATTGGGATTATACGTATGCAGATGGTACAAAAAATCAATTATTAAAATTGAAAGAACAAGGATATCTAGAAAGTTATCCCTCTAACATCGTCTCTACCGTAGATTATCACGACACTTCAAAGCCTTTAGAATTAAGGGTAAGATCCTATCTAGACGCTAATTGCTCTCATTGTCATCAAGATTTAGGAAGATGTGATTACAGAGCATTACGATTAGGATATGGATCAACCACCAATCCAACTCTAATGGGTGTTTGTGTTACCGCTGAAGAACCTATAAGCCAGACATTACAAAAAATAATAAGTTCAGGAAACTCAAATAAATCGGTTATGATTTATCGATTAAGTACAAATGATGAAAGTCAGAGAATGCCACTACTAGGAAGAACAATTGTTCATGATGAAGGCGTAGCACTTCTAGAACAGTGGATTAATTCAATGACACAACCCTGCAATTAACATATAACTAACCAAAAACTATAAACAATGAAAAAAAAATTACTAACCTTATTATTGCTGTGTAGTTATGCCGCAATCCATGCACAAGCATCTTGTGATACAGCACTTACCATTGCTATTGGTTCTACAACCACTGCACCTGCTTTTACCAATGAAACAGGAGTAGCACCAACACAACTTTGTGGCTTGACGAGTCCTGCGGCCACAAAAGGAAAATGGTACATGTTCACCGCTACTGACAATAATACACTAATTGTATCAACAGCTTTAAGTCAGAATAATAATACCGACACACGCGTAATTGTCTATTCTGGCACTTGTTCTAATTTGGTCTGTGTAGCCGCGAATGACGATTATAATGGTTCTTTATCATCTCAAGTTTCATTTGCAGTAACAGCTGGAACCATTTATTACATAGCTTTTGACAACAAGTATAGTCAAAATGGTTTTGATTTTTCATTAACTGTTGCTCCACCACCTCTGCCTAGTAGATTATCTTTTACAACTCAAAGTACATCTGTACCTGCAAGTGGTTATTACAATTGCGTAGTTGACATGAATGGAGATTACAAAGACGATATTGTTACTGCATTAAGCACAACTCAATTGGCCATTTCTTACCAACAAACAGGAGGAACCTTTACCACTACCACATACACGGTACCAAACACTTCTGTTTTACCAACATGGAGTATTGCTGCTGGTGATTATGACAATAATGGTTACAATGATTTACTATATGGATCAGGAAGTGGCGTTTGTTTCTTAAAAGCAAATGCAACTGGAACTGGATACACAGTCGATAGAAAAACACAATCTTTTTTAACGCAAAGAACAAATTTTGTTGATATTAATAATGATGGAAGATTAGACGGATTTGCATGTGATGATAATGCTCCTAACCGTTATTATATCAATGACGGAACTAACATGAACCATACTCAAGGAGGCATTGGAGATTTTGCAACAGGTGGAAATTACGCCACTAATTGGTTTGATTATGACAACGATGGCGATATTGATGTATATATTGCTAAATGTGGTCAAGGAGGATCAGGTGTTGGAGGAAACATTGATCAATTGTATCAGAATAATGGAATGGGGACTTATACCAACGTTGCAGCAGCGGCTAATATGGCAAACCCAGAACAAACTTGGTCTGGTGCTGTTGGTGATTTTAATAATGACGGATGGATGGATGTAATTGTTGGAGTTAATTCAACTTCAAATGGCAATACCAATGTAAAAAGAAACAATGGAGACGGAACTTTTACAAGTGTAACTGTGGGTTCAGGCTATGATACAATTACTGATGTTGGAAGAGAATATGTAGCAGAAGATTTTGACAATGATGGTTTTCTAGATGTTTTAGGTTCTGGAAGCAACATCATGTTTGGTGATGGAAATTTTCATTTTACACCAAACGCAAACACCTATCCTGTATCATTGTATGACAGACCATTAGGAGATTTAAATAATGATGGCTTCATTGATATTCAAAATGGAACTAGTGTTTTATTCAACAATGGAAATTCAAACCATTGGATAAAAGTAAACCTTCAAGGTATACAAAGTAATAGAAATGGTATTGGAGCTAGAATTGAATTGTATGGAGCTTGGGGAAAACAAATCAGAGATGTACAAAGTGGGACTGGTTTTAGAAACATGAGTACCATTACTGCTCATTTTGGAATTGGCGCAGAAACTCTGATAACTAAAGTGGTTGTAAAATGGCCTTCTGGCATTGTTGACACTATAGACAATCCGTCGTCAAATCAATCTTTATTGGTTGTAGAAGGATCTACTCTAACGACGGATAGTTTTAACAATTCTAATTTTAGTTTGTACCCTATTCCGACAAAAAACATCTTAAATGTGAAAACTAATGATTCCGTAAGCATTAAATCAGCTAAAATTTATGACTTGAACGGTAAATTAGTTTTGGAGACCAAATTAACTACACCAGTGATTAATACAGAATCCTTGAGTAAAGGAACTTATATTATTTTATTAAAAGACAGTAATGATAAAGATTATTCTCAAAAATTTATAAAAGAATAAATTAGTTACCATACAATCTATTTCACAAACTTCTGTTATAATTAAAAACATAACAGAAGTTTTTTCTTTTTTTAGTATATTTCGAAAAAAATCAAATGAATTTAATTTCTAAAATCTCGTTAGCTTTACTACTAACTTCCACAGTAATGGTAGCTCAAAAGAACATAGATCCAACTCCCGAGGATATTGCTTTAGCTAAAAAAATTAGAGAAACTCACGACAAAGATGATGTTGCTATTATTGAAAGTACAGAGAATGTCAATTTTGATTTAAATAAAAATGAATCTAAAGTTACTGTAAATCATTCTGTCAATGAAAAATTAATGAACATCAATCACAGAACCTACCTGCAGAAATATGAGTTCTACGATAGCGAATCAAGTATTGAAACCTTCAATTTGAAATACAGAAATGACAAAACCACTAGTTTTTTAGTTGCCGACGAATTCTATAAAGACAAAGATTTATTTTACAATGATGCTCGGGTAAAGCATGTCACAGCAGATTTTCCGGTTCAAGGATACACCTACAATTATGAATTGAAAAAGAAATATGATGATATAAAATATTTCACAGCACTCTATTTCAATGACGAATTTCCAATTTTAAAAAAACAAATTGTTGTAGTTGTTCCCGAATGGTTGAATATTGAGTTGAAAGAATTCAATTTTGAAAATGCAAAAGTTACAAAAACCGTTACTAAAGATTCTAAAAACAATAGCATTTATACTTATACACTCGAGGATGTTCCTGCTATTTACAAGGAAGAAGACGCACCAGGAAGAAGTTACATTTATCCGCATATTTTATTGATTGCAAAATCTTATACCGTTAAAGGCAAAGAAACCACCCTTTTTAACTCGACTGCCGACCTATACAAATGGTACAAATCATTAGTCGATTTAATGAAAGACGATACTTCTGTTCTAAAAAGCAAAGTAACAGAACTCACGAGCAATGCTAAAACGGATGAAGAAAAGATAAAAAACATCTATTATTGGGTTCAAGACAACATTAGATACATAGCTTTTGAAGATGGTATTGCTGGTTTTAAACCCGATGAATCCAATCACGTTTTCGAAAACAGATACGGTGATTGTAAGGGCATGGCTAATCTCATCAAACAAATGTTGAGATTGGCCGGATTTGATGCTCGCCTAACATGGATTGGCACAAAACACATTGCTTATGACTACAAAACACCTTCATTAGCGGTTGACAATCATATGATTTGTACTTTGTTTCTGAAAGGAAAAAAATATTTTCTTGACGGAACAGAAAAATATAACTCATTAGGAGAATACGCCGAACGCATTCAAAACAAAGAAGTAATGATTGAAGACGGTAACAATTTTATTATTGATAAAATTCCAGTAGGAAATTGCGATGCAAATAAAGAAACGTATAAAGCGAATCTCACTATTGAAAATGAAAAACTAAAAGGAACATCGTATAGAAGTTATCTAGGCGAAAGTAAATCGCAATTCCTATACATTTACAATAGTTTTAAAAGCGATAAAAAAGAAGAAACTTTAGAAAATTACCTTTCTAAAAGTGATAAAAACATTCATGTTTCTAGTATCAAAACCTCCGATTTAAAAAATCGTGACACCAAACTCACCATAGATTACAATGTAGAAATTGACAATAAAGTTTCTAGTTTTGACAACGAAATTTACATCGATTTAGAATACATGAATGAAATGAAAAACTTTGAACTCAAAGATCGTAAGACAGACTATCAATTTGATTACAAAAAAAATTACGAATCAATGATAACGCTATCGATTCCAAATGGGTATAAAGTAACCAAATTACCATCCGATTTAATAATTAAAGAACCTAATTTTGAGATTGCAATTACATTTCAAAAAAACGATAAAGAGATAATTTATAAAAAATCTTTTGTGTTTAAAAATGGGGAAATCAAGTCAACGGAAATGAATAAATGGCATGATTTTATTAAAAAATTAATTTCCAATTACAACCAACAAATTACACTTTCAAAACAATAAAATCATCGTCATGTATAAAAAAGTAATTTCATTTTTATTCTTTATCGTTTGTTACAATTCTTTTGCGCAAGACAAAGCAGAAATCAAAGATTTTTTTTGGGGCAAAAATGACCAATTCAAAAAAGTTACTGCCATTCCCGATAAATGGAAAAATGAATCTGCCGTAATAATCTATAAATTTGAATACTACGACTACCACAAATTTGGGGCTAGTGTAACCTATACTTCTGGAATCCGAAAAAGAATCAAACTTCAAGATCAAGCAGCTGTTACCGAGTTTTCTGAATTTTCTTTTAAAGACAAATTTTATTCCAACAAAGGAATGTTTTCCCTTAGAAAAGGCACCAATACTATTGGAATAAAAATTGTTAAACCCGATGGCAAAGAAATAGAAATTGATGTCGATAAAAATGCTAAAGAAATTGATAAAGAAAAGAAAGTGGCTATTTCAAATTTAGAAATTGGCGACATTATTGATTTCTATTACTACAGCGTAGAGCCTTTTAAATCAATTCTGGAATACGGTTTTGAGCCCGAAGAATCGCCACTTGGAGATGTATATCCTACGATGGACATGAAACTAACTTTCAATACTGAAAATGATTTCTTTGTAAACTTTAACACCTACAATGGAGCACCCGAATTAAAAGAAATACCAACTGGAAGTGGTGGAGAAAGAAAATATGAGCTCATCGCAAAAGATATCGAAAAGAACGAATTTCCAAGATGGTTTTATCCATTGGTAGAGTTACCTTGTTATAAATTTCAAGTATTTTTTGCTCGTTCTGGAAAATTTGAGGCTCGTGCCGATGCTTTTCTATCCGATAAAGAAAAAATAATTAAAAAAACTGTTTCCAAAGAAGACATCTTTAATTACTATGATGAAAAATTTAGAGCGAGTGGCGATTTGTCAGAGATAAACGACTTCTTGAAAGGAAAAAACTTTTCTAGTGATGAAGAAAAGGTAAGAGAAGTATATTATTTTTCTCGTCATGCTTTTTTCACCAAGTATATGGAAGCATTTGTAGCCAATCAATCCAATATTTTCTACCCTTTTGATTTGTATAAAAATCCAGTATTTTTTCAAACCGAAGAATCTTTTATCCGCTATTTTATGGCGTTTTTAAAGAAAAATGACATTGGTTATGATATTATTGTGGCAACACCAAGATTTAATGGTTCTATTGATGATTTACTGATTCAAAAAAATGTGAGCGTTTTACTTAGAGTTAACACTAAAACGCCAATGTATATGGAATATTTTTCTCCATTTTCAAGTGCAGATCAATTCAATTATAATCTAGAAAACTCCAAAGCATTTGCCTTACAAGTCTCCAAAGGAAAGAAAATTGTTGATGCCGATAAAGTTACGTTACCATCAAGTTCTTTTCAGGATAATGTGTCCAAAATTATTTCTAATGTAACCATCAATGATGATTTTTCGGGCTTGAATGTAAAAAAAGAATCTTCTTATTTTGGTCATTTAAAGGAAAGTGAGCAATCAGATAAATTGTACTTTTTTGACTATGTTTATGAAGACTACAATAAATATGGCACTACCAAATTGATGGAATTAGTTCGAAACAGAAAGAAACAAGAGCAATATCAAAAAGAATTTGATGCTTTAATCAATAAGCTAAAAGATCAACAGAAAGAAGCTTTTAAAAAATCAACCGCAGACGAATATGATTTTGCCATCGATGATCACAAATTGTCTATCAAGAGTTCTGGTCGTTTTGGTAAAAAGACACCTTTGGTTTATGAGGAAGATTTTACCATTAAAAACAACTTGATAAAAAAAGCAGGTGACAATTATTTGGTTGAAGTGGGTAAATTAATCACTTCACAAATTGAAATTGACAAGAAAGAAAAAGAACGAAAAAACAATATCTACGAGATATATCCACGTTCATTTGAAAACGAAATTACCTTAGATATTCCGTCAGGATATACTGTTGCTGGGTTAGATAAATTGAACAAAAAAGTAGAGAATGAAACTGGAGGATTTGTTAGTTCAGCGGTAGTTAACGGCAACAAACTAACTATTAAAACCAATAAATACTATAAAAACTATTACGAACCTAACAGCAACTGGAATAAAATGATTCAGTTTTTGGATGCTGCTTATCAGTTTACACAAGAAAAAGTATTATTGAAAAAAAGCTAAAAAAAATGTCCGAAGTTATTCGGACATTTTTTTTATAAATCAACACGTTCAAAAAGATTAAGTTTATCAATATGTAACATCGTTTTATTGTTATCTTGACTTCTTGTGAACATTGGTAAAAATTTGGCTCCATACACAACTTCATCAAAAGTATAGGAAGAACGTTTTACCACCGTAGTGCTATACATATCATCAAAAACTTTAACAAAAACAATAATTTCGCCAATCGTGTTTTTTAAGTCGTTTTCATTCATTTGATACAACGGGCTATTTTCTGTAATTGGATGCACTAACGTCCAACTCAAAGTAAGCGACCCTACTTTATCCAATTCTAAATCAAGGGTATAAAATTTATTTACCATTTTACCATCTTCTTCAAGATGCAAACCCATAGTTACACGAGCTTCAGCATCGGTTAGATTGGTATTTTTAAAAGGCGATATTCGCAACATTAAAGCCGTTCCTTCTTGGAATGGAGCTATAATTGCATTTTCTGAAAAAACCAGATGCGCTCTTGGTTGACTAAATCTTCCGTAAAATAAACCTGTTGCAATGGCAAAACTCAACAAACCAAATAAAGCTTCTATCGACGCCACAAAACTGGTTAAAAAACCAGTCGGACTGATATGGCCATAACCTACGGTAGTATAAGTTTGTATACTGAAGAAAAAAGTTTGTCCAAATTGATCGAGAGATTTTACAGCGTTAATTCCATTAAGATGTTCTACACCTATTAAAAAATAGATAGTTGCAAAAACAAAATTGACTAAGAAATAAAACGCAAATATGATGAAGAAAAACTTCCACCTTGGAATGGTCAACATGGTATGATACCAACTGATACTATCTAAAAAAGCAATTCCGGTTTTTCTAACATTTGCATTTCCTGATTTGGTTATAAATCGTCCACCATAACTCGATGCATTGGTACCAAAACCCGTATTTTTAACCGCTTTAGCTTTAGAATTTATTTTTTTTCGAAATACCATAAAAAGTAATGTATAGTAACAAAACTAATGAAAAATCGCGACTATTTAATTAATTATTTAACGCCTCAATTTATTCCTTCCAAAGAAGGAATTTACTACTTTTGAAAAAAATACTTCAAATGTATAAATCCAAAGAGAATTTCGAAATTCAAAAAAAGCTCACCGTAGTTATAGTAGTATTATTTTTAATCAAACTTACTGCTTGGTTTTATACAAATTCTGTTGCCATTTTAACCGATACTTTAGAATACACCATCAATGTAATTAGCGGATTTATAGGATTGTACAGCCTTTATCTATCCGCCAAACCAAAAGATAAAAACCATCCATACGGACATGGTAAAGTTGAATTTTTGTCGGCTACTGTAGAAGGTACTTTAATGATTGTTTCGAGTTTTGTGATTATTTATGAAGCAATCAACAACTTAAAACATCCGCATGAATTAAAGCAATTAGATTACGGAATTTACCTGGTGGCACTAACCGGAGTCATCAATTATGTGGTGGGTTATTTTTCGATTAAAAATGGAAAAAAGAACAATTCTCTTGCGCTAATTGCAACTGGTAAACACATGCAATCTGATACGTATGCCACGCTTGGTATTGTTATCGGATTAGTGCTTATTTATTTCACCCATTTCAAATGGATTGATAGTGTGGTAGCTTTTGTCTTTGCGGTCATCATTATTGTTTCTGGATATAAAATTTTGCGTTCGTCAATTGCGGGAATTATGGATGAAGCAGACGATGAATTGTTAGAAAAAATGGTAGAATATTGTGAAAAACACCGTCGTGAAAATTGGATTGACTTACACAATCTTCGTTTTATAAAATATGGCGGAACTTTACATTTAGATTGTCATCTTACTATTCCGTGGTATTTTAATATTCATGAAGGTCATCAAGAAGTTGATGAATTAGAAAAAATAGTTAAAAACAACTTTGGAGACAGTGTCGAATTAATGGTTCACACCGATGGTTGCTTAGATTTTTCTTGTAAAATATGTGATAAAAAAGAATGTCCGATGCGAGTTTACTCTTTTGAAAAAAGAATCGACTGGAGTATTGAAAACATTTCGTTAAACAATAAACATCGTGTTGATTGATAGTGAAAAATTACAAATAAAAGTTCTCTCCAATTTCAATTCCGTTTTTTTCTAATATTGAAAACAAGTAGGTACTTTCTTTTGGGTCATATTTTTCGATACCACTTTGATACCATTTTGCCAACACATTAAGTTGATTAATGGTGTAATTATCAGTATCAACACTTAGTCCTAACATACCTGCTAAAAGAAAATCTTCTAATATTTTTTTGGTTACAATTCGCAATGGAATTCCATCAATAATGCGACCATTCATGCTTTCATAATCTTGCCTACCCGAATGAAATCCAAAGTTGAAAGCTTCGCTATTTGTAGTTCCGTTTGTTGTTTCAAAAGGATTGAAACCTGTAGCATATCCATCTAAATATTCTTGTCTGTAAATAGGATCAAATATATCTTTCATATCTCTAGTTAATAAGAGTTTTTTCAAATTATAATTCAAATTTATTAATAAAATTTCAAGAATAAATCAAAAATCGTTGAAAGGAAAAAATACTCTTTAAATCACAATAGGCGTGAATTTCATCGATACTTTTTTTAATAAAAGACGATGAATTGACAAAAATTAAAACTAAGATGCTGTTTAATTAATATTCGAATGTTCCAAATTCACTTTTTATAGTAAGTTTTTTGCTTTCACTTACTTCTACTCGACCCACAATTTGAGCATTAACTCCAAAAGATTGAGAGATTTCAATGATATCTTCGGCAATTTGTTGAGAAACATACAATTCCATTCGATGACCACAGTTAAAAACTTGATACATTTCTTTCCAATCGGTTTTAGATTGCTCTTGTATCAATTGAAACAAAGGCGGTACAGGAAATAAATTATCTTTAATTACATGAACGTTGTTTACAAAATGAAGTACTTTGGTTTGTGCGCCGCCAGAGCAATGTACCATTCCGTGAATTTCTTTGGAAGTGTATTTATTTAAAATGGATTTAATAATTGGAGCATAAGTTCGAGTTGGAGAAAGCACCAATTTTCCTGCATCTAATGGTGCATTTGCCACGGCATCGGTTAATTTCACATTACCCGAATACACCAATTCTTTAGGAACCGAGCTATCAAAACTTTCTGGAAATTTCTCCGCAAGATCATGAGAGAAAACATCATGACGCGCAGAAGTTAATCCGTTACTGCCCATTCCGCCGTTATACCCTTTTTCATATTTGGCTTGACCAAAGGAAGCTAAACCAACAATAACATCACCTGCTTGAATATTTGCATTATCAATCACATCGCTGCGTTTCATTCGAGCCGTTACGGTAGAATCTACAATTATTGTACGCACTAAATCGCCAACATCGGCTGTTTCACCACCAGTAGAATGAATGGTTACACCAAATGTTTTTAATTCGGAAATTAATTCTTCTGTTCCGTTGATTATGGCCGAAATAACTTCTGCTGGTATTAAATTTTTATTTCTTCCAATAGTGGATGAAAGTAGAATATTGTCTGTTGCTCCTACACACAACAAATCGTCAATGTTCATGATAAGTGCATCTTGAGCAATGCCTTTCCAAACCGAAATATCGCCTGTTTCTTTCCAATACATATAGGCTAAAGACGATTTTGTACCAGCACCATCGGCATGCATTATTAGGCAATAATCTTCATCATTCGTTAAGTAATCGGGTACAATTTTGCAAAATGCATTTGGAAATAAACCTTTATCAATATTCTTAATGGCATTGTGCACATCTTCTTTAGATGCAGAAACTCCGCGCATGGCGTAGCGTTGACTGTTATCGGAACTCATTGTGTTGTTGTGTTGTTGTTCCATCTGAATTATATTTTTCAGATTGGTGTTGTCGTGCAAAGATAGTAATTTGAATTACGAATAAGCAATTATGAATCTCTAAAAATTAAATCCTAATTTTCAATAATTAAAATTTCTACTCTTCTATTTTCATCTTCTTCCATAGTGTTTTTTTCAGGAATTGGATGGATTGGTCTAGACACTCCATAACCTTTATAAGTCAGACGTTTTCTGTCAATTTTATTCTTTCTCAAATAATCAAAAACCATTTTTGCTCTCGCTTCAGAAATTTCATCGGGCTGATTGGGCATTTTGCAACAAATGTGTCCTTGAATTTCAATTTTTAATTTTGGATTTTTATTCATTATATCCAATAACTCTTTTAAAGTTGGCTCAGATTTTGGCACTATTTTATCAGAATTATTAAAAAAGTATAAATTTTGTAACTTAATCAAATCACCAACTTTAGAGGTTTTAATTGCCTCTGAAAGATTTTCTTCTTTCTTTATTTCAGGAGCAGTTTTTTGTTCTTTTGGAGAAGTTTTATTTTCCGTTTGTGGTGACAATTGTTTTTCTTCATTTTCATAGAACACTACTACTTTTCTATTCTCGGCTTGAATTTTTGATTGCTTAAAATCTTTTCCATAAGGTTCTAACAAACAATTTGGACTGATTTTGATGTTTTCATTATCTTTCAATATGGCTAATACCGAATTGATTCTGCGAGCAGATAATTTTTTATTATACGAACTAACATCTACACTATCACAATATCCTGAAAGTCTTACAACTTCTGCTTTGGGATTTTCTTTCATCCATTTTTGAAGTATTGCAATTGAATTTTCATTGGGCATATCTTGATTAAAATCAAAAAACACTTCCATTTTCTTTTGAGAAAAAACAGAGAAACTCACCAGCAACAATAGTATAATTTTATATTTCATAAGGTTTAATTTTCAATAATTAATATTTCTACTCTTCTATTTTCATCTTCTTCCATGGCATTTTTTTCAGGAATTGGATGAATTGGTCTAGACACCCCATAACCTTTAAAAACCATTCGATTTCTATCTATTTTATTTCGAATCAAATAATTGTAAACCGCTTTGGCTCTTGCTGTCGAAACGCCTTCTGGCTGATTGGGACTTTTGCAACAAATGTGACCCTGAATTTCAATTTTTAAATTCGGATTATCATTCATGGCGCATAGCAATTCATACAAAACAGACTCTGATTTAGGAACTACTTTAGCCGAATTATTAAAAAAATAGATATTGTCTAACTTTACTAAATCGCCTTTTTTTGCTGCTTTTATTCTATCCTTTAAAGGTTCTAAAGCAACTTCCGTTTTATTCTCTACAGGAATAGTTTTTGTCTTTACTTGAAAAATGATGGTAACCCTTCGGTTTTCACCCTGCACTTTTGACTGTTCAAAATCTTCTCCAAAACCACGAATTTCGATATCTTTCCTTACTTCAATTTTGCTTTCTTTTAAAAAATCGTAAACCGCATAAACCCTTTTAATAGCAAGTGAATCGTTATATTGATTAGTGCCTTTCCAATCACAAAAACCATAAATTTTGGTTACTTCATAATCTTTGCCTTCGGCTATCCAAGTATTAATTTTTTTTACGGCTTCTTCATTTAAATTGTAAGCATCAAAATCGAAATACACGTTAAGTTTTTCTTGTGCATGAACACAAAATGAAAACAACACATATAAGATTAACGCTTTTTTCATTAGATTTTATTTCTCTAAAATCATGATTTCTACTCTTCGGTTTCTTGCGGCTTCGTATTCACTTTTTTCGGGTATCGGAAATTTAGGTTTTGAAACGCCAAATCCCTTTACCTGAATTCTTGCTTCGTCTATTTTACCCTCTGCAACCAAAATTCTTTTTACCTGTCGAGCACGTTCAAGAGACAAATTTCTCGCATCTTTGGGCATACAACAAATATGACCTTGAATTTCTATTTTCAATTTGGGAAAGGTATTCATAATGTATATCAATTCATCTACAGCTCTTTTAGAAGACGGCATAACTGCAAATGTATTGATGTAAAAATTAACGTCGTTCAGTCGGATGAGCGTGCCTCTTTTAGAGAGTTTAACTTTATCTAACAACGTAGCGTTTTCTGGGAAATTCATGGCTTCCTCATCAATAGGAACAATTTCTTCAGGCTCAACGCCTTTTGGTTTTATTCCAAGAATTTCATCTTCTCGGGCTAAATCTTTTTGTAAAATATAGTATATGATTACTTTTCTGTTTTCGGCTTTGTTTTTGGAATGATTGAAATTTTCACCGAAACTTCTGGTCTTAAAATCTTCGCGAATTTTTATTTTATTTTTGACTAAATTAAAAATATAATTCACACGTTTAATGGCCAACGTATCATTAAATCCGTTACTACCATCTTCATCGGTAAAACCATGAATAGCAACAATTTTGACTTCTTTATTGGCAACAATCCAATCTTGTAATTTTTTGTTTTCTGATTTAGTGATATCAAATTTATTACTATCAAAAAAGACAGTAAATTGTTCTTGTGCTCTTAATTTTTGGAACGAAATTAAAAGCAACAAGCAGAGTAATAATGACTTTATATTCATATAACGAAGTTACAAAAATATATGTTACATCAATAAAAAAGCCGTTTGAAAAATCAAACGGCTTCATCTGCAGTAATGCTGTAATTATCTTGTAAATAATAATTCTCTGTATTTAGTCAACGTCCAAGTTTCGTCGTCTACTAAAAGCTCTAATTTATCGCAGTGCTCGCGAATAACTTCAAAATAAGGTTTTACTTTATCACAATATGATTCAGCCATTTTTTGAGCATCGGTTAAGGCATTTGCTTTTTTACGAGCTTCGGTCATGGCGTCAACATTAGAATTGATAGCTTCAATATGCTCTGAAATTTCTTTGATTAACGAGATTTGCTCTTTGGCTATCTTTTCAAAGTCTTTTCCGAAAATTTCTTTCAATCCTTTTACGTTTTCAATCAACGTATTTTGGTAACGAATAGCGGTTGGAATTACGTGATTGCGCGCAATATCACCTAAAACTCTACCTTCGATTTGAATTTTTTTAGTGTATTCTTCCAATTCAATTTCGTAGCGAGCTTCAACCTCAACATGATTCATAACATGCAACTCTTTGAATAAATCTAACGCTTTTTGAGAAACTTTAGCTTTCAAAGCCGCTGGAGTTGTTTTATGATTGCTCAAGCCGCGTTTTTTTGCTTCTTTTTCCCAAGCTTCACTATAACCATCACCTTCAAAAAGAATATTCTTGGTTCCTTTGATGTATTCTCTTAAAACATTGAAAATTGCCTCGTCTTTCTTTAAATCTTTTTTCTCGATTAACGCATCAACTTCTTTTTTGAAATCTCTCAATTGTTTAGCCACAATAGAATTCAAAGTGGTCATCGCATTAGCACAATTGGCAGAAGAACCAACGGCTCTGAACTCAAATTTATTTCCTGTAAATGCAAATGGAGACGTTCTATTTCTATCGGTATTATCCAACATTACATCTGGAATTTTACCTACAACATTCAATTTCAAATCGGTTTTTTCTTCTGGAGATAATTTTCCTTTCGAAACACCTTCCAACTCAGCTAAAACTTTGGTTAATTGTTCTCCAATGAATACAGAAATAATAGCCGGTGGCGCTTCATTAGCACCCAAACGATGATCGTTGCTAGCGGTTGCTATGGAAGCTCTCATTAATTCTTCATACTCTTGAACTGCTTTTATAGTATTGATAAAAAACGACAAGAATTGTAGATTACTCATTGGTGTTTTACTTGGAGAAAGCAAGTTGACACCAGTATCTGTAGCTAACGACCAGTTATTGTGTTTTCCAGATCCATTTACGCCTTTGAAAGGTTTCTCATGAAACAACACTTTAAAATCATGACGTTCACCCACTTTTGACATTACATCCATTAATAAGGAGTTGTGATCAACAGCTAGATTAGTTTCTTCAAATATTGGAGCCAACTCAAACTGATTTGGAGCTACTTCGTTGTGACGCGTTTTAACAGGAATTCCTAACAACATACATTCTTCCTCTAATTCTCTCATAAACGCCAAGGCTCTAGAAGGAATTGAACCGAAATAATGGTCGTCTAATTGTTGTCCTTTTGCTGAAGTATGACCTAATAAGGTTCTACCAGTCATAACCAAGTCGGGACGAGAATTGGCCAAAGAACTATCCACTAAAAAGTATTCTTGCTCCCAACCTAAAGTGGCAGTAACCTTTTTTACATTTTTATCAAAATATTTACATACTTCTGTAGCGGCTTCATCCACAGCATTTAAAGCACGTAACAATGGAGTTTTATAATCTAATGCTTCGCCTGTGTAAGAAATAAAAACGGTTGGAATACACAACGTTGTTCCAAATATAAACGCTGGAGAAGTTGGATCCCAAGCGGTATAACCACGAGCTTCAAACGTGTTTCTAATTCCACCATTTGGAAAAGAAGAAGCATCTGGCTCTTGTTGAACCAATTGTCCGCCACCAAATTTTTCTACTGGATCTGAACCGTCGTAAGAAGTTTCAAAAAAGGCATCGTGTTTTTCTGCAGTGGTTCCTGTTAAAGGTTGAAACCAGTGTGTGTAATGAGTTACGCCTTTAGACAAAGCCCACTCTTTCATTCCCATAGCAATATAATCTGCTAATTTTCTGTCAATTTTAGTTCCGTGCTGCACCGCATCTTTAACCCCTTTGTAAGCATCCGAAGTCAAATACTGCTTCATGGCTTTATCATTAAAAACATTTGAACCAAAAAGATCTGATTTTCGACCAGCTTCTTCAAATTTTACAGGCTTTCTACCTGATGCATCTTTTAATGCTTGAAAACGTAAAGTTGACATAAAATTTTAATTTTAAAAGTTATACCCTATTAATTTTATGCAAATATAAAAATTTTATAATCTAAAATCATTTATACCCTATTTTTTTAGGGGTATTTTTAATAAATATTAATTTTAAATTATGAATTATGAATTTTCACAAATACTGAATAAAGGCTACCTTTGTAATTCGTAATTCGTAATTCATAATTCATAATTAAACATGGTTTGGATTTTATTTATAAGCGCAGTTTTGATTTTTCTTGCATTAGACTTGGGTATTTTTAATAAAACGCCACACATAATAAGCTCTAAAGAAGCTGGAATGTGGACCGCCATTTGGGTAACTTTATCCTTTGCGTTTTCAGGAGTAATATACTGGCTTTACCAAAATAATTATGTTAGCAATCCCGATCAATTGAAACCAACTGTGGCTTCGATGAAATATATAACTGGTTATCTGATTGAATTATCTTTAAGTGCCGACAATATTTTTGTGATTGCGATAATCTTTTCTTCGTTTAAAATCGCACAGAAATACCAACATCGAGTTTTGTTTTGGGGCATCATTGGCGCAGTTATTTTTAGAGGCTTGATGATTTTTTTCGGTGTCATATTAATAAACAAAATAGACTGGATTACCTATGTTTTTGGAGGATTTTTGATTTTCACAGCCATCAAAATGTTATTCAAAAAAGAAGAAGACGAATTCAATCCGAAGGAATCATTTGCTTATAAAATGATTGGAAAAATCATACCGATTTCACAACACCGCGATAAGGAACATTTTTTTATCAAAGAAAATAATCGCAATTATGCCACACCACTTTTTGTTGCGCTCATTGTAATTGAAATCATGGATATGGTTTTTGCTATGGATAGTGTTCCTGCAATTTTAGCCATCACTTCGGATCCTTTTTTAGTATTTAGCTCTAATATTTTCGCTATTTTAGGATTACGTTCCATGTATTTCTTTTTGGCTAATATGTTGGAAAAATTCAGCTATTTGGAATACAGCCTTATTGCAATTCTACTATTTGTTGGAATCAAAATGCTTATCATTCATCATTACAAATTCCCTGAGTGGGTTTCCTTAAGTTTTATTGGAATCGCTTTACTACTCGGAATAGTAATATCGTTGAAAATGGCAAAAAAAGAACAATAAAAAAGGCTGCACTTTCGTACAACCTTTTAACCAAACAAACAAACAAACTATAGACTAACCAAATCTATTGTATTTTCACTATTTTAGAATCATTAATTTTAAAGGCGTTTGCTACTGCATTATAGTCTTTGAAATCAATTGTGCTTGCATTTTTATTTCCAAAATAACCCGGAATAATTACAATTCGAAGCACTTGATTGGTTCTATATGCAGCCGATACACTGGCTAAATCATAACCTTCCATGTAAATGCTAGCATCATATTTTGTAAAATCAAAATCGTATCTAAAATCTAACGTACCATCATTAAAGTAATAGGTTTCTGGAAGCAATTTCCAAACATCTGCACCACCAGCAACTCCAGATAATCGATAAACTAAAACCATATCCGACGAATATATTGATTGTGGAAAGGTTATTAAAGTGCTAAAATTATTAGTCGTAGTAAACGATCTTGTGAATTCGTATGTAGTCGCCAGAAAATCATTATTATTGGTTATTTGCTGAGCAGGTGTGTCATTTACAGTACAACTTTGAAGCGAAATCATCCCGACAAACGCTAACAATAAAGTAATTTTTCTCATGATATTTAGTATTTAATGATTAATGATATTTTGATGTAACCAATAGCTGTGCCAAAGTTTCATTTTAACAAAAAATTGTACCTTTGAAACATGGAAAACGAGAATAAACTTTACATGATAATGCTGGGTTGTCGCCCAAAAGGACGATTTACAGAGCAACACGATATTTTTTTTGGAATTGGAAAATCATTGAAAGAATTAATTCCGAGTATGAAATCATTTTGGCCCGAAGCTAAGGGTCAAATTCACATTGATGCTTGGCGCGAAGTTACTACTGTTGACGGTTTTAAAATAGCTGTTGTTACTAAAGGAAGTCTTACCAAGTCTGATTCACAGCTTTTTTTCATCAATGTGGGTGGCTATAAAGAAAATGAGTTTGAGGAATACCACTACAAAGTACTAGCCGTTGGAAATTCCTTATCGGAAGCTACCAAAAAAGCCAAAGCAACAACATTTTACAAACATTGCGGATTTAAAGGTGCCACTTCACATATAGATGATAAATTTGGGATTGATATTGACGATATTTATAATGTAAAAGAAATACTAGCTCCAATTTTTACCGAACAATTTGAATTGCACATTACACCTTCAGAACATCTTACTGAAGACTTACTGCACATCGGATATTTAAAAATTGACAAAATTGCATAATTATGGGAAGAAATAATCCGAAGAATATTAAAGCACACAACGACAAGTTGCACAAAGAACAGGCTAAAGCAAAAAGCAAAAAAACGGCTCGTGAAGAAAAGTTAAAAGCAATAGCACGAAAGTTTAACGAAACCAAAGAAGAATAATGAATTGTTATTGTGGTTCTAATTTGTTGTTCGACAATTGTTGTCAACCTTATATTTCTGGAAAACAAAAAGCTCCAACAGCAGAAGCATTAATGCGTTCAAGATATGCTGCATTTGCCTGTGGTGCTGCTGATTATCTAGTTGCCACGACACATGTTTCTACCAGAAAACATCACAAAAAATCGGATATTTTAGATTGGAGCAAAAGTAACCAATGGCTAAAATTAGAAGTTTTATCAAGTACAGAAACTACAGTTACTTTTAAAGCCTATTATTTGGATTACCAGCTTAAGGCACAGATTCATTTTGAAAAGTCAACTTTTGTTCAGGAAAATGGAAATTGGTACTATGTTGATGGTGTGTATTAAAAAAACTTATTAGGAAACCTATATTTATTTTCCGCTAATAACTTCCATTTCTTTTTTATGCATTTGAGTAATATCAAAATAAATTCCGTCTATTTTATATTTCCCTTTTTCAAACTTAAGATAATCACAATGATCTACCAACGATTGTGAAACCGATTGCAATTCGAATACATTCAAGAAAACATATTCGTGTCCGACCGTTAAAACATGAAAACCTGTTTCGCAAGTTTTTCCATCACCAGAAGATAAAATTGCTTCAAAAATACCTCTAAATTTTGCTGCAATTTTTTTAGCCATAACTTCATCGCCACTCAAATGATAAATATACGATAAGAAATTCATTTGTCTTAAATCGAATGGATCTACACTAATAGAATGAGTCGCCAATCGTATGATTTCTGGATAGTCTTTAGCATCTATGGTCTCACTTTGGTAATATTTAGAAAGTGCTTCTTCGTCGGCAGAACTAGAATAAGGATTGTATTCGGGTTGAAAAACATAACCAAAATATAAATATCGGTATTCTTCTCCAGTCAATGTTGTATCGCAATTTTGAAGTCTTTGCAACTGCTTTTTATAATTGAATTTAGAATCTTTATTTTGAATTTCTTTTTTAATAGCTTCATAATTTGGTGCCGAAAATGCAGCTCCTTGAGAGAACGATTTTGTTGCAACAAGTAACAAAATAAGTACAATAATGCTTCTTTTTATATTCATGATGGTTTCTTTAGATAGTAAACCTATAAAATTATTTCTAGTGTTCAAAATATGTCACTCATTTTTCAATACTTTTTAAAAAACCATACCTTCAAAATATCTGCTGTAACAACATACAATAGGACAATAGTCAGCAAAATACTTAAATTGTATAACGGAATTGGAGTTATTCCAATTTCTGCCGCTAAAAATGAATAAGGCAATCCTAACGTAAGGATTAAACCCAATACGCTCAATAGAAACAAATATTTTCCGGGTTTACTTTTAAAGAAATTTTTATGGGTTCGAATAATAAATAAGATGAATAATTCTGTAAGAATAGATTCTACAAACCAACCAGTCTGAAATGCTGTTTCTTTTACTTTTAGAACATACAGCAATGTCAAAAATGTTAGTACATCAAAAAGTGAACTATGAATTCCGAAGACAATCATGTAATTTCTAATGAATTTCAAGTTCCATTTACCAGGTTTGTCCAATTGTTCTTCATCAACATTGTCTGAAGCAACCATAAGATAAGGAAAATCGGTAATGAAATTGGTGAGTAAAATTTGCTTAGGCAACATCGGCAAAAAAGGCAATAATAATGAGGCAATTGCCACACTAAACATATTTCCAAAAGTGGAACCCGTATTGATAAAAATATACTTTAATGTATTCGCAAAGGTTTTTCTTCCTTCTAAAATTCCGTCTACTAAAACCGATAAATCTTTCTCCAACAAAACAAAATCGGCTGCTTCGCGAGCTACATCAACAGCATTAGAAACCGATATTCCAACATCCGCTGCATTGATAGCCGAAACATCGTTAATGCCGTCTCCCATATACGCCACCGTATAACTTTTGCGCAATGCCTGAATGATTCGTTCCTTTTGTTGAGGCTCAACTTCGGCAAAAATATGCGTTTTCTTTACTAATAATTTTAAGGCTTCCGGACTGGTATTTAAAAGCTGTTCACCTGTCATCACCACTGGCTTTTTTATCCCAATTTGATACGCTATCGATTGAGCTACATTTTTATTATCTCCAGTGATAATTTTCAAATTGATGTGCAAATTCTGCAACTGATCGATGGTTTCAACAATACCTTTTTTTACTGGATCTTCTAACAAAACAAAACCCGCAAAAACCATATTTTTTTCCTCTTCTTTGGTGAGTTGCGCTTGAGAACTTTTTCTAAAACAAACGGCAATAGCGCGCAAACCATCCTTTCCAAACTGGGTGTAATTAGCTTCAATTACCGATTTATGCGTCGCAATGTCTTCGATAGTTCCGTTAGACAGTTGCACTTGTGAGCAAATGCTGATAATTTGCGCAAAAGCACCCTTACAAATAATTTGTTTATCATCATCGGTTTGAATCGCAATGCTCAATCGCTTGCGAATAAAATCATAAGGCACCTCACCTATTTTTTGAGGTTTTAGTTCACTCACAATTTGCATAGATTTTAGAGCATCATCAATTGGATTGGCATAACCTGACTCAAAATAGGCATTCCAATACGCTAATTCTTTAACCAAAGTACTTTCTACATTAAAACCATCTACAATCTTGGTCACTTTAATAGCGCCTTCTGTTATGGTGCCAGTTTTATCAGTACATAACAAATTAATTTCTCCTAAGTTTTGAATGGAAGCTAATTTTTTAACAATTACTTTTTTGGCAAGCATTCGTTTTGCACCAGCACTCATGGCGATTGTGGTGATGGCTGGCAATAATTCTGGTGCCATTCCAACGGCAAGTGCCAAAGCAAAAAGTGCCGACTCTATAATGCTTTTGTGATTTAATAAATTGACTATTAAAATAAAAAACGAAAGCACCAACGTAATTTTCATTAAGAAGAAGCCAAAATCTTTAATTCCTTTTTCAAAGGTAGTTTCTACAACGGTGCTTGCGCTTTGCGCTATGGAACCGAAAATGGTATTTACTCCAGTTGTAATCACTAAAGCTTTAGCGTTTCCACTGACTACATTAGTACCTTCCCAAAGGCAATTAGTGCGTTTAACCAACTCGGTATGTTCCTCTAAAATCCCTACCTCTTTTCTAACTGGATAAGATTCTCCAGTCAAACTGGCTTCGTTAACGTTCAATTCGACAGATTCAAGTAGCAAACAATCAGCCGGAATCATATCACCAGCATTGAGTAAAATAATATCTCCTTGAACCACTTCGGTAGCTGGAATTTCTTTGGAAACGCCGTCTCGTAACACATCACATTTTAAAGAAATCATCGATTGTAATTTCTCTACTACTTTACTGGCATTTCGCTCCTGAAAAAAGCTCATCAAACCAGTAGAAATAACAATAAAAAGAATGATAAACACATCGGAAGTATCTCCGAGAAAAGCCGAAAGTATGACTGCTCCGATAAGCAAGAGCATCAACGGACTTTTAAACTGACCTATAAAAAGCAGTATATCTTTTTTAAATCCAGAAGTGGTTTTTTGGTGTTGTTGCGATTGGGCTAAAATCTTTTTGGCCAAAGAATCAGACAAACCATTTTCGGAAGTATTCAATTGTTTAATCCAATAGGCAGAATCAAATTGCCAGAAGTTATTAGAAGAAGGAGATTCCATAACTATTTTTTTTATAAAATTAAGGAATTTTCAAGTACAAAGCGACTTATTTATTTCTTCTTTATCGGAATCCAAATTTCTTCTTCCGAATTTGAATCGTTGTTTTTGTATTTTTCTCCTAAAATTTCAAATTGCGGACGATGGTCTAATTCATAATCGGAATTGGGTAACCATTGGGTATAAATAGCATTAAAAAAAGTAGCCGCATTACTCTGATTTCCTTTGTAATGAAAAACAGCATATAAACCTTCTGGGATTTCAAGACTTTTCATTCCGTTTGGGATAACATCGAAATCGGAAACCGCAACCGCTGCCCACTTTACAAATGGTGTATTGGGTTGAAAATCGAAATTATCTGGATTGATTTGGATGTTATACAATTCAATTCCAATGGCATTTGTGATTTCTCTTCTTCGAGGCATAAAACTGCTCCACAATTCAAACGCAAGATAATCGGCATACGTAAAAGATAGATTTTTACCTATGAATTTTGTGGTTGGGAAGGTTGTTATAATGGGTTGCAACATACTAAACTACATTTCTGGAGTTATGAAAGAAATAAGTTTGTCGTTTTCTGTAGCACCAACATAACCAAGTCCTTTTAGATAATAAAACTCGAACGTAACTGTTTTATATTTGGCTTCAATAACCAACAAATTATCGTAGTTACAATAAGGTGTCTTTAATGTTCCTTTGTAAGACAAAATAGTATATACTGCCGATTGATCTGCTTTATTCCATGAATATCCTTCTTCAAATTGTGGACTGTATCGAGTTGTTTCCTGAGTTAATCCTTCTTCAAATTCAACAATTGTTGAGTTGACTTCACGCAAATACATCAAATCTGTTTTTCCATTTTTCCATGTCTGCTTGTACTCTAAATAAGTTTTACCATTGAGGTCTTTTGTTCCTAGTTTTTCTTCGAAATAATAGGTGTTGTACCAAAAGATTTTTTTCTTTTGAATATCCAATGGAAAATAACTGCCGTCAATAATTCCTTTACAAAAATTCTGACCTTCTTTCTGACCATAACCAAAAAGTGTGCTTCCTAAAAAAAATAAAAGAATTACTTTCTTCATAAATTGAATTCGTTTGAAATAGAAACACAAATCTATCAATTATTGCTTATAAATTTTGAAACATTTAAAATTGAATCTAAAAAATAACACAAAAGATTGTGGTTGGTTAAAAAAAGCTATTTTTGGCAAGAGCATTATTCCTAACAACTATGAAAAAGTTTTTCTTTCCTCTATTCATTATATGCATTACGGCATCATTTGGGCAAACATCTGTTGAATCATTTATTAAGTTAGGATTGCAACAACATGCCAATCAAAACTATGAGGGTGCCATATTAGAATACAATAAGGCACTGGATCTAGACTCTTTAAATAAAGCTGTCTATGTATGTCGTGGAAACTCTTATTTTGAATTGAAAAACTATTCCAAGTCATTAGCAGATGTTTCTAAAGTTTTACAATTAGATCCCAATTTTGCAATTGGATATAACAATAGAGGTCTGATTTATAAATTTCAAAACAAATACAACGAAGCACTTTTAGATTATAACAAGGCTATCAATTTAGATAAAAACTATTTTGAAGCTTACATAAACAAAATTAGAGTGCTGCTTTTGTTAAACAGAAATAAAGAAGCCGAAAGCACCGTAATTAATTTAAAAAAAGAAGTGCCTAACAACCCAGAAAGTTATTTGGTAGCTTTTGTGTATTGTACGTTGATAAATAACACCAACGGTGCGATAAATGAATTGAATACTGCTGTTGCGATGGATTCAAAAAATGAAATGGCTTTGAATGAAAGAGCACGGTATTTTGACGAACTAAATGATGACAAAGCAGCAGTTGCTGATTATACACGGTTAATTCAACTGCATTCTACTGAAGCTAAATACTATTATGGACGAAGCAGTGCCAATTATGATTTGAAAAACTATGAAGATGTAATTTCCGATTGCAAAAAAACTATTATGCTGGATGATAATTACTATCCTGCTTACACAATGCTTGGCGACGTATACGACACCTATGGAGAAAAGGAAAAATCTATTGCAAATTATGAAAAAGCTATTTCCATAAGACCCAATTCTGAACATGCTTATAACGAACTTAGCAAAGTTTATTACCTTAAAGGAGATTATAAAAATTCGTTAGATGTTTTGAATCGAATTCTTGAAAAAAAACCAGATATCATTTCAAGTTTAGAATACCGAGCTTCAAGTAAAACGAAATTGAAATATTACAATAGTGCCATTGAAGATTACAATAAACTAATCAGTATGAATCCGAAAAATCTAAGCTATTATATAAATCGCGCCAGCGTTGAACAAGATGCAAACAAAACAACTGATGCATGCACCGACATGAAAAAAGCAATTGGTATGATTGATAACAAATTATCCGAAGAATATGCCTATGCTCACAATTTTCTTTTTAAAAATTGCAGAAGTTTGTTTTCTCAAAAAATTCTGAAAGTAAACGACTTGTTTAATGAAGTCAGTGATTTATATAGTCAACACAAAATAGATTTGGTCATAAAAAAATATGATGAAATGATAAAAATTGTTCCCGACTCATCGTGGCTGTATTTTAATCGTGGTAAATTCAAAAGAGACTTAGAGAAGCATGATGAGGCAATTTTGGATTATAAAAAAGCAGTTCAATTAGATAAAAAAAATGTAGAAGCTTGGACAGCTATGGGAATTTCATATATGTATCTTTTTCAAAATGACAATGCCATCAAAGCTTTCCTTGAAGCTATCAAAGCAAATGAAAATTATGCCATGGCCTATTATGATTTAGGATTGATTTATGCCGAGAAAAAAGAATACGACAAAGCAATAAACTATTTTGAACTAACCCTTCAAAAAGATCCAAACTATGACAAAGTAAATTTGCAACTTGGTGAAGCTTACCTTCTGAGCGGTAATAAAGAAAAGGCTTGTTTCAACTTTAAAAGAGCCGAAGCAAAAGGATCTATCCCAGCAAAACTTAGAGTTATTTCGGAGTGTAGATAAAAAAACCTTTCATTTCTGAAAGGTCTTTTATCTTTTATTATTTTTTTAATCTACATATTGCGTCTGTACTGACCACCAACTTCAAATAATGCGCTGGTTATTTGTCCTAACGAACATACTTTAGTAGCATCCATTAACTTTTCAAAAATATTTTGGTTGTTGATGGCCGCTTCTTGAATGGTATTCAATTGTTCTGCAACTTTATCTGCATTGGCTTTATGGAGATTATTCAACATGTCAATTTGGTATTGCTTTTCTTCTTCAGTAGCGCGAATTACCTCAGCAGGAATAACTGTTGGTGAACCTTTCGAACTCAAAAACGTATTCACACCAATAATTGGAAATTCACCGGTATGTTTCAAGGTTTCGTAATACAAACTTTCTTCTTGAATTTTACTACGTTGGTACATCGTTTCCATGGCACCAAGCACACCACCACGCTCTGTAATTCGGTCGAATTCTTGCAACACGGCTTCTTCTACTAAATCGGTTAATTCTTCTATAATGAACGAACCTTGAATTGGGTTTTCATTCTTAGCTAAACCTAATTCTTTATTGATAATCAACTGAATCGCCATAGCTCTGCGCACTGATTCTTCTGTTGGAGTGGTAATCGCTTCATCATAAGCATTTGTATGTAACGAATTACAGTTGTCGTATATCGCATACAACGCTTGTAAGGTTGTACGAATATCATTAAAGTCGATTTCTTGTGCGTGTAAAGAACGACCCGAAGTTTGAATATGATATTTCAACATTTGCGCTCTTTCGTTGGCACCGTATTTATTTTTTAAGGCTTTCGCCCAAATTTTACGCGCCACTCGACCAATTACGGCATATTCTGGATCGATTCCGTTAGAGAAAAAGAATGATAAATTCGGAC
Source organism: uncultured Flavobacterium sp. (assembly GCA_964577105.1). GTDB lineage: Bacteria > Bacteroidota > Bacteroidia > Flavobacteriales > Flavobacteriaceae > Flavobacterium. The sequence goes on along the minus strand of CAZNWY010000002.1, from coordinate 26,460 downwards.
CGAAATCGTTGATGTTCATACCACGACTTAAATAGTATTCTACGTAAGTGAAACCATTTGCTAACGTAAATGCCAATTGCGTAATCGGATTCGCTCCTGCTTCAGCAATATGATAACCCGAAATAGAAACCGAATAGAAATTACGTACATTTTGTTGGATGAAATATTCTTGAACGTCACCCATCAATCGCAAAGCGAATTCGGTAGAAAAAATACACGTATTTTGCGCTTGATCTTCTTTTAAAATATCAGCTTGAACCGTACCACGAACTTGTGCTAAAGTTTTGACTTTAATATCATGGTACACTTCCAAAGGCAATACTTGATCTCCGGTTACACCCAAAAGCATCAATCCTAAACCATTATTTCCTTCTGGCAATTCGCCTTGATAACTTGGTCTAACAATTCCTTTTTTCTTATAAATTTCATTGATTTTTTCTTCAACTTCAACTTGAAGATTATTTTCAATGATGTATTTTTCACAATTTTGATCAATAGCCGCATTCATAAAGAAGCCTAACAACATTGGCGCTGGACCATTAATTGTCATCGAAACCGAAGTTAATGGATGACTCAAATCGAAACCAGAATACAATTTTTTAGCATCGTCTAAACAACAAATCGAAACTCCAGCATTACCAATTTTTCCGTAAATATCGGGACGAACGTGTGGATCGTTTCCGTATAAAGTAACCGAATCAAATGCGGTTGAAAGTCGTTTGGCAGGCAATCCCGCACTTACATAATGAAAACGTTTGTTGGTACGTTCTGGTCCACCTTCACCGGCAAACATTCTTGATGGATCTTCGCCTTCTCTTTTAAACGGATACAATCCGGAAGCAAATGGGAATTCGCCAGGCACATTTTCTTGTAAATTCCATTTTAAAATATCGCCCCAAGCTTGGTATTTTGGCAGCGCCACTTTCGGAATTTGTGAATGCGACAAACTCTCGGTATGCGTTGCGATCTTGATTTCCTTATCGCGAACTTTAAAACTATAAATCGGATTTTTGTATTTCGCCACTTTTTCATCCCAAGTTAGCAGTACTTCCCAATTGTAAGGATCTAAATTCATCTTAACTCGGTCGAATTCTTTGACTAAAAGATTCAAAAAATCGTTTCGACTTTCATCTTTAGAATGTAAAATAGTTTCTTCAATACCAGCTTTGGTTAATTTTGGTTTGCTACCAAAAACAGTTTCAATGGTTTTGTAAATTCCGTATAATTTTTGAGCTACTTCAACTTGAGTCAGCGTCGTTTCGTCGTATTTTCTATTATTTTCGGCAATTTCAGACAAATATCTTGTTCTATGTGGCGGAATTACGAAAACTTTCTCACTCATTTCACGAGTGATTTGGAACGTCGACTTTAAATCGGCTCCAGTTTTTTCTACAATTTTATCCATGATAGATTTGTAGAGTGTATTCATTCCCGGATCATTGAATTGTGAAGCAATAGTCCCAAAAATTGGCATCGTATCCACATCATTATCCCACAGATTGTGATTGCGTTGGTATTGTTTTTTGACATCTCGAATGGCATCTAAAGCACCTCTTTTATCAAACTTATTTAAGGCTACCAAATCGGCAAAATCCAACATATCAATTTTTTCCAATTGTGTGGCGGCGCCAAATTCGGGTGTCATCACATACAAAGAAACATCCGAATGATCCATAATTTCGGTATCACTTTGACCAATACCCGAAGTTTCTAAAATGATAAGATCGTATTTTGCTGCTTTCAACACCTCGATAGCTTCGTTAACATATTTTGACAAAGCCAAATTGGATTGACGTGTTGCCAACGAACGCATATAAACTCTAGGATTATTAATAGCGTTCATACGAATTCTATCACCAAGAAGCGCACCACCCGTTTTTCTTTTGGATGGATCCACCGAAATTAATCCGATGGTTTTCTCAGGAAAATCGATTAAAAATCTTCTAACTAATTCATCAACCAACGATGATTTTCCAGCACCACCAGTTCCAGTAATTCCGAGAACAGGAATTTTAGTTGTTTCATTTTTCTTATGAATAACATCAAATGCTGGTTTGGCAACTTCAGGAAAATTTTCTGCAGCTGAAATTAATCTTGCAATAGCAGTAGGATTTTTATCTTCTATATGAGCTAACTCATCATTCAATTTATCTCCAATTGGATAATCTGAACGTTGTACCAAATCGTTAATCATTCCTTGTAATCCCATGGCACGACCATCATCTGGCGAATAAATTCGTTCGATTCCGTATTCGTGTAATTCCGAAATTTCTGAAGGAAGAATCACTCCACCTCCACCTCCAAATATTTTGATGTGACCCGCTCCTTTTTCTTTGAGCAAATCGTACATGTATTTGAAATATTCATTGTGCCCACCTTGGTACGACGTCATGGCAATAGCATTAGCATCTTCTTGAATGGCGGTATTCACTACTTCTTCAACGCTTCTATCGTGACCAAGATGTATCACTTCAACACCAGTGGCTTGAATGATTCTTCGCATGATGTTAATGGCAGCATCGTGTCCATCGAAAAGTGATGCAGCGGTTACAATTCTTACTTTATTTTTAGGAATATAAGGAGTTTGTGGTTCCATTTGTAATTTTTATTCAAATTTAGGAGTGCAATTTACGAATTTAATAATTTTTATACGTTTTAATTTTTGCAAATCTTTTTCAAACAATAGTAGTTTTAATTTAATATTAATACTTTTTGAAATTGAAGGCATTATATTTGCTTGTGCGTTAAAAAACATATCCTATGAAAAAAATATTCTTACTACTACTTGCTGTTCCGGTTCTTGGTTTGGCACAATTAAAAACAGTTTCTAAAAAAGTGAAAACCAAAGTTACTGCGGTAAAAACCAAAGTGGCTACAACAACCACAAATCAGACATCTTCTACAATAACCAACACCATAGATATTGCTGCTGGATTGAAAGAAGCACTGAACAATGGAATCACAAAAGAAGTTTCTAAACTTACGGCGGTTGATGGCTTTTATAAAAATGAAGCCGTTAAAATTTTAATGCCAGAAGAATTGCAGAAAGTAGAAAGTACTTTACGAAAATTAGGCATGGGAAACTTAGCCGATCAAGGTATTTTGGCAATGAACCGTGCGGCAGAAGATGCGGTTAAAGAAGCTACACCAATTTTTGTCACGGCTATAAAAAACATGACCATTACTGATGCAAAATCTATTTTATTAGGAAACGAAAATGCTGCAACCGTGTATCTTCAAGGAAGCACTAATAAAGAATTGTACGCCAAATTTAGTCCTGTAGTACAACAATCGATTAGTAAAGTTGGAGCGGATACTATTTGGAGTACTATCATCAGTAAATACAATCAAATTCCATTTGTAACCAAAGTAAATCCAGATATTACCAACTATATAACGAATAAGGCTATGGACGGTGTTTTTAAAATGATTGCGGTAGAAGAAAAAAACATTCGAACCGATTTAAAATCGAGAACATCACCACTATTACAAAGTGTTTTTGGATTGCTTAATAAAAACTAAATTTTTAGTAATCAATAACATAAGTATAACATTGCCTTAACACAAGTATTGTGTTTTATATCAGATATTTGCAGTGTAATAAATAAGCATTTATTATTTTGTTTGGTTTAGGTTAGTTATAGAATGCCAGTGTTTGTAAAAGCACTGGCATTTTTTTTATTGAAATGCATTTAAAATTGCATTCATTTCCAATTGCATTTTTTGCGCTTCTGCTCTTGCCCTATCGGCAAAATCAGTTTCGTTTGACGCATAAATAATAGCACGAGACGAATTGATCAACAATCCAACTTGTTCATTCATTCCGTATTGGCAAACTTCTTGTAAACTTCCGCCTTGCGCACCAACACCGGGTACTAACAAAAAACTATCCGGAATTATCTTTCTAATTTCAGTGAAATATTCTGCTTTAGTTGCTCCTACTACATACATTAGATTTTCAGAGTTTTTCCAAGATTTTGAAGTTTCTATTACAACTTTATAAAGTTCTTTTCCTTCAATATTTTTTGTTTGAAAATCAAAGGCGCCTTCATTAGAAGTCAACGCCAACATAATAGTATACTTGTTTTCAAAGGCTAAAAATGGTTCTACCGAATCCTTCCCCATATAAGGAGCAACCGTAACCGAGTCGAAGTTCAAATCTTCAAAAAAAGCTTTAGCATACATGGTTGATGTATTTCCGATATCACCGCGTTTGGCATCGGCTATAGTGAAAATTTCTGGGTAACTTTCGTTAAGGTAATCGATTGTTTTTTGAAGGGATTGCCAACCTTTAAGTCCGTAGGCTTCATAGAAAGCAGTATTGGGTTTGTAGGAAACGCACAAATCATGTGTAGCATCAATTATGGCTTTGTTGAATTCGAAAATAGGATCTTCAAGATCCAATAAATGTTTCGGAATTTTAGTCAAATCAACATCTAAACCAATGCACAGAAAGGATTTTTTGAGTTGAATTTGTTCAATAAGTTGTGTTGTTGTCATTTTGAAAGTTGTTGTACAAAGATACAAACATCGGTATGTTATTCTTGAAATTATACAACATTTTACATTTTAAGTATAACAAGACTCGACAGAAGGTACTGTAAATTTGTAAAATAATTTTTAACTAAAATCTATCATTATGAAAAAAGTAATTGTTTTGGCATTACTATTAATTGCCGTATCTAATCAAAAAATTGTTGCTCAAGCAACTGGGAGTTCTTATAAAACATCCATTGGTATCAAGTTTTATCCTGGAGGAATTACGGTAAAACACTTTATAAAATCGAATGTTGCTTTAGAAGGTATCGGATATTTCTGGGATCGAGGTACTCGTATTACTGGATTGTATGAATTTCATGGAAACATTACTAATGCACCAGGGTTGAAATGGTATGTTGGTCCGGGAGCGCATATTGGTTTTTACAACAGTAAATACTACAATGGCGGAACCTCAATAGGTATTGATGGTGTTTTAGGACTTGATTACAAATTTAAAGGTGCTCCAATAAATATGTCTGTTGATTGGCAACCTTCATTAGAATTTGGTGATTATGATGGTTTTGGAGCCGGATTTGGCGGAATAGCTATACGATATGCATTCTAAATGCTAAATGCTATACTTGTATAAAAAATCCTGCTTCTGCGGGATTTTTTATTTTTAACAAAACCACAAAAACTTGAGAAGATAAATAGCAGCCATTCATACATTAAAATTTTACAACAAAAGTTGAAATTAATGTAACAATCGAAGAAATACAAAATAGCAACTTTGTATTATAACCTTATAAAAAGATAAACTATGAAAAATCGTGTAAAACAAATAATGTACTGTGTTACATTGTTAATCGCAACCGTTGGATTTGGTCAAAAATCAGATTCTGATGATCAAAGAAATACCTTAAAATTTGGTTTAAAAGCTGGTATTAATTTTTCAAATGTATATGATGAACAAGGACAAGACTTTGTTGCCAGCGGAAAAATTGGTTTTGCTGGAGGTGGCTTTTTCTCCATACCATTTGGGAAGCTGATTGGTTTTCAACCCGAAATAATGTATTCTCAAAAAGGGTTTAAAGCATCAGGAAATGTATTAGGATTTGGATATGATTATACTCGAACTACCTCTTTCTTGGACATTCCTTTATTATTACAAATTAAACCCGCTCCTACTTTGACATTAGTAATCGGACCGCAATTTTCTTATCTGTTGGAAACTAAGAATAACTATAATGGCTCTACTACAAGCACACAAGAAGCTGCTATAAATAGTCAAAACTACAAAAAAAACATTTTTGGATTTGTAGTTGGTGCCGATGTAAATGTGGACAAACTTGTACTTTCTGGAAGAGTTGGTTGGGATGTTAGTCAATCTGATGCTGATGGAAACACCTCCAATCCTAGGTATAAAAATCAAGTCATTCAACTCACATTAGGATATGTCTTTTAAAAGATAACCAATCTAAAAATCATACAACTTTCTTCAAAAATTGTATAACAAGTAAACCTTAGTATTACGCTAACTTTGGTATAAATTAAAACCTTAAAATCATGAAAAAGTTATTTTTATTAATCGTATGTATGGCATTCTTTTCTACACAAAATATGGATGCACAAGTTTCTGTAAGTGTTAATTTTGGAACACCACCAGTTTGGGCGCCTGCAGACAGATTAGAGGTTCAATATTATTATTTACCAGATATTGATGTTTATTATGATGTTCCGCACCAACAATACATTTATTTGTACAATAGAACTTGGATAAGAGCTTCGGTGTTACCATCGCGTTGTAGAAATTACAACTTAAGAAATGGCAATATCGTTTATCTTACCGATTATCGCGGAAATGCACCTTATGTATATCATAAAAAACATAAAGTAAAATACTACCATTCAGAACCTTCCCAGCGAGTTGTATTTGTTGACAATGATTCCGACAGACATGACAATGGAGAACACAGAGGGAAAAAGAACCGAAAACATGGTAGAGATTAAATAAAAAGCTAAAAAAGCCGTTCGAATAAAACTATTTGAACGGCTTTTTGTAAAAAGTTTAATTAACTTTACCCGTAAAACCTAATAGACCTTATGAAACTCTATTTAAAATTTGATTTTAATACAATTGCTAAAATACATTTAGAAAATCTTTTACAAGAAAACAATGTAAAATACAGAACTATTGGGTTTGGAGAAATTGAATTCCTAGAAACGCTTTCTGAAGAAAAAATATCCGAAATTAATGCTCATTTGAATAATAACGGTATCGAAATTGTTGAAAATCAAAAAAGTATTTTTGTACAAAAAATAAAAGAGGTCATACTCGAGATGATTCAGAATCCTGAAAACATTACGGTAAAAAGTTCTGTTTATTTATCAGAAAAACTAAATTACAATTACAGTTATATTTCTAATGTTTTTTCGGAAGTCACATACACTTCTATTGAAAATTTTATAATTATCCAAAAAATAGAATTGGCGAAACAATTGATTATTGCGAACAAACTTACTTTAACAGAAATTGCCTACCAATTAAACTATTCGAGTGTGGCGCATTTAAGTACACAATTTAAAAACACAACAGGAATAACACCTTCTACTTTTCAAAGAATTATTTCTAAAAGAAAAGAAATAGCCTTTAATAAATAATGTATGACTAAAGAATATACCAAAATAATATTAGCTGATGATGATGAAGACGACAGATTGTTCTTTACTGATGCATTTGGCGAATTAAAAATAAACACAAAAGTAAGTACTTACGAAGATGGTGTGGCATTGATGAATTATTTAAACCGTGAAGATTGCATTCTTCCAGATATCTTATTTTTAGATTTAAACATGCCCAAAAAATCTGGGAAAGAATGTTTAATTGAAATTAGATCCAATAAAAAATTTGATAATATCGCTGTAGCCATTTACTCAACTTCATCGTCTGAAGAAGACATTGAAGATACCTTTGTGCAAGGCGCCAACATTTATATTAAGAAACCAAGTGATTTTAATGTGCTAAAAAAAATGCTTTCAGATGTTGTTACCATCAACTGGCAGTACCATACTTCTGGTTTAAATAAGGATAATTTCTTGTTAAGAATGTAAATAGATTTTATGAAACTTAATACTTTATATCGTTCTTCAGCATTTGTAAAAATAGTATTTGTAATTTCTGTTTTTATAATTTTTTTCATTTCAGCGATAACGTTCAAACACTTAACTTCTGTAAAAAAAACTTCTTTTTATGTTGAGAGAAGTTATCACGTTTCATTAGAGCTTGAACGCGTAATTTCGTATATGAAAGATGCAGAAACTGGGCAACGAGGATTTCTTCTTTCGAAAGATTCTACTTACCTAAAACCTTATAAAGAATCTAAATTTAAAATTGATAAATCTTTTAAAAGATTATCACAATTGACCAAAGACAATCCAGAACAACAGAGAAATATCATAAAATTACAATTCTTAATCAATAAACGTAAAAACTACTTATCGAAAAACATTTACCTTGTTCAAAACAGTAAAATTAAAAGAGAAGAATTTCTCAATAATTTAAAAATTGGTAAAATAACCATGGATAGTATTCGAAGTCAAATTGACAATATGAATCGAATTGAAAATCATTTGTTTAAAACAAGAACCGCCAATTATAAGTCAACAATGGAGTTTACTCCAATCATCATTTACATTACATTAGTCATTACTCTTCTTTTAATTTTTATTTCATTTGTTAAAATAAGTAAAGACTTAAAAACTTTAAAATCTTCAATTGCCAAATTAGTTATAGCCGACGAATCAAGCAAAATGGCAGAAATAGTGGGGAATTTTGGAAGTTGGCAATTTGATTTAGAGAAAAAAATCTATATTTTTTCAGATAATGAGTACCGATTGCTAGGTTGTGAACCCAATGCATTCGAACCAACTTTAGAGAATTTATTAAAATATGTTCATCCAGACGACAACAAACTTGTTTTTGAAAGTTTAAATAAAATGGTTGAAACCCAAAATTTACCAGCTTTCACTTACCGAGTTATCACAAACGATGAAGAAATTAGATACTTAAGCGCCATAGCACAATCTTTGACCGACAAATTTGGCAATAAAATTATGATTGGTGTAACCAACGACATCACAACAGAATACTTAGCAACACAACTTATTGAAGAACGAAACAGAGAATTAGAATCTAATAACAAAGAATTATCGGCGTTTAATTATGTTGCCAGTCATGATTTACAAGAGCCATTGAGAAAAATTCAAACTTTTATTTCTAGAATTGCCGATAAAGAGCAAGAAAAATTTAGTGATTCTGGAAAAGAATATATGTCTCGAATTCAAAATGCAATTGATAGAATGCGATTGTTAATTGATGATTTATTGCAATTTTCAAGAACTAACAAAGCCGAAAAAGTTTTTGAAGATGTTGACTTAAATAGCTTGTTAGAAAATTCAAAACAAGAATTATCACAAAGTATTGAAGATAAAAAAGCGGTCATTACGCAGCATAAATTACCAACGGTAAAAGTCATTCCGTTTCAAATTCAACAACTTTTCACTAACCTAATTTCCAATTCATTAAAATACAGCAAAGCTGAAATAGCTCCGACAATAAACATTGAATACGAAGAAATTAGTGCTAAAAACATCAAAAATATTCCTGCAAAAAAAGGCATGAAGTTTCATAAAATTACTTTTACCGATAATGGCATTGGATTTGAGCAAGATTATGCCGAAAAAATATTTGCCCTTTTCAGTCGACTTCACAATAAAAATGAATATTCAGGAACTGGAATTGGATTAGCAATATGCAAAAAAATTGCAGAAAACCACCAAGGATACATTTTTGCAGAGGGTGAACCAAATAAAGGTGCCACATTCACTTTCTTTCTACCAATTGTTTAAAATTGTTATAAAAATTACCATCTGTTTTTCATAAAAACACATTTTGCTCTTTGCTTCCAAAGAACGATTCACTTACAAAATAACATCTTCAAATAATTAAATTATATAAGATTTAGTAAATATTATATAACTAATACATTTGATATTTTAAAGAAATTTGTTGTAGATAAAAACATACAAAATAAATTATGTACAACATACTTTACACATTGGCAATAATCTTAATAGTGCTGTGGGCTGTTGGATTTATTATGTACAATTTGGGTCCATTCATTCATGTTCTTCTTGTCCTTGCGTTAATTGCTGTAATATTAATCTTGACAAAAGACAAAGATCTTTAAAAAGATAAAGCAATCAGTTATTGGGTTAATAAGTTAAGTTAGGTTAAGTTGCTTTGTAGAAGTTTAGAAATAGATTCTAAACAAAAAAAAAGAGCTAACATAATGTTAGCTCTTTTGTATTAAAAAACTTCGCTTTCTTTCAGTTTCTCCATGTTGTTGACCAATTGAAGCTCGTCAACAAATTTCTGTATTTTTCCGTTCATTACGCCATCCATATCAAAAACGTCTAATCCGATTCGGTGATCGGTTACACGACCTTGAGAATAGTTGTACGTTCTAATTTTTGCCGAACGGTCACCCGAACTCACCTGCGACGAACGTTTAGTGGCATCTTCAGCTTGTTTTTTGGCTAATTCTTGTTCGTATAAACGAGAACGTAATACTTCAAGAGCTTTATCTTTATTTTTATGTTGAGATTTTTGATCTTGACATTGTGCCACCAATCCGGTTGGAATGTGAGTCAAACGCACTGCCGATTTGGTCGTGTTTACCGATTGTCCTCCAGGTCCAGACGAACAGAAAAAATCAACACGCACATCATTCATATCAATTTGAACATCAAATTCTTCAGCTTCTGGCAATACCATTACGGTTGCTGCCGAAGTATGCACACGACCTTGAGTTTCTGTCTGTGGAACACGTTGCACACGGTGAACGCCTGCTTCAAATTTTAACGTTCCATATACATCTTCACCAGTTACTTCAAAAATGATTTCTTTAAATCCACCAGAAGTTCCTTCATTCATATCCACAACAGAAGTTCTCCAACCACGAGTTTCACAATATTTGGTGTACATTCTAAACAAATCACCTGCAAAGATCGATGCTTCGTCGCCACCAGTTCCGGCACGAATCTCAACCATTACGTTTTTGGCATCTTCAGGATCTTTTGGAATCAACATGAATTTGATTTCTTCTTCCAACTGTGGCAAACGTTCTTTGGCTTCATCCAATTGCATTTTGGCCATTTCTACCATTTCAGCATCCGAACCATCCGCAATAATTTCGTTGGCTTCTTCTATATTTCCGGTAACATTAATCAATTCTTCGCGCTTTTCCATCAAATCTTTAAGCCCTTTGTACTCTTGATTTAATTGCACATAACGTTTCTGATCTGAAATAACATCAGGTTGAATAATCAAATCTGATATTTCATCGAAACGCTGTTTTACGTATTGAAGTCTCTCTAACATTTTGAATTCTTTATTTGGAGTGCAAAAGTAATAAAAAGAGTTCACTTTTGTAAGTTTTGCAATTCAGAATTTTACTATTACGACTTATTTGTGATAGATTTAAGATTTAAAATATAAGTTTTCGAAAATTGCTTTACTAAATTTGTAATCCTAAGTTTAGTAAAATGCGCACCTTTGAGCAAATCAAAAAAAACGACACCCTTCTTTTAGTTTGGAAATTAATAATAGCTTCGTTGCTAATTGGTTTTTTAGCTGCTTTTTTGGCTGTAGTTTTAAAACATACAACCGATTTTTTTGAAGAAATACTAATCAAAAAATCGGAATCTAATAAAATTTATTTGTTAGTATTCCCATTTTTAGGATTGTCAATAATTCATTTTTTACGATACTATTTATTTAGAAAAAAAGAAAACAAAGGCATTAAAGAGGTTTTTGAAGTCACGCAATCAAAATCAAAAAATTTGCCTCTTTACAAAATTCCTTCCCATTTTGTAAACGGATTATTGACCGTTATTTTTGGTGGATCTACTGGCATAGAAGTCTCGACAGTTGTAGCAACAGCCACCATAGGTTCTGCATCGCAACAAAAAGACAAAACACTTAAAACCTACAAATCGGAATTAATCTGTGCTGGAGTTACAGCAGGAATCACAGCTTTGTTTTGTAGTCCATTAGCAGGCATTTTATTTTCTATCGAAGTAATTTCAAAAAAAACTACTAAATTTATCGTACTAACAAATGGTATTTCATTACTAACCGCGTGGAGTTTAATTCAAATCCTAAATGAAAAACCATTGTTTGACATAAAAATTAACCATTGGCATTATCATGCTATTCCTTATTTTATTATCCTCGGAATTCTAGCCGGATTGAACTCTGTTTATTTAACAAAATGTGTATTGTTCTTCAAATCAAAATTTTATAAAATCGAAAAATCATTTGCTAAAATCATTATCGGAAGCATTATTCTTAGTACTGCATTATTGATTTTTCCACAGTTATATGGCGATGGTTATCACTCGATAAGAGAATTATTTGACACCGAAAATACTAACTTCTCAATTGGTTTAATTGCGACTTTTATTGGAATTTTAGTTTTAAAACCAATTGTTACCTCTGCTACTCTAGCTTCTGGTGGAGATGGAGGCGTTTTTGCTCCTAGTTTATTTATCGGTGCTTTTTTAGGATTAACCTTGGCTAGCTTTTTGAATTTTACATTTAAGTCTAATGTTATTCCAATAAATTTCATGATTATTGGCATGGCTGCTGTTTTGAGCGCTAGTATAAATGCTCCGTTTACTGCCTTATTTCTAGTTTGCGGAATGATTCATAATTATACTCTTTTCTTTCCCATTTTATTGGTGTGTTATGTTGCCAAATACACTTCGCGATTTATTTTTCCACATACGGTTTATACCTATGTTGCACCGATTTCTAAATAAAACTTATGCCAATTAAAAAAATAAAAAGAGGTTACCGCAAAACGCGATACATACTTTACAGAGAAACTTTAATTAACTTTAAAGAACATTTTTGGGCATTTATTGGCTCATTCATCGGAATTGGAATTATAGCCTATTTACAATCTCAAACCCTTGCCAATTCTGATGTAATCTATCTAATTGGTTCTTTTGGTGCATCGAGTGTTTTGGTATATGGTGTCATTCAGAGTCCTTTGGCACAACCTAGAAACTTAATCGGTGGACATTTAGTATCTGCAATAATTGGAGTTACAGTTCAAAAATTTGTTCCAGACTTACTTTGGCTGACAGCACCATTAGCGGTTTCATTGTCTATTGTTACCATGCAAATTACTAAAACATTACATCCTCCTGGCGGAGCAACAGCGTTAATTGCAGTTACCGGTTCGTTAAAACTAAAATCAATCGGCTATTGGTACGTCATTTCTCCAGTTCTGGTGGGCTCTTTGATTCTTTTATTTACCGCATTATTTTTCAATAACATCACTTCAAATCGACAATATCCAACCTACAAAGGGTTTACGAAAATTAGAAATAAAATTCCTTTTTTTCCAAAATATTCGATAAAATAACGCTTCTAAGAACAATGCTTCTTTAAATTATATTCTTATTTTTACGCTTTAATTAAGCTTTTATGAAATACTTTATATTTTTAGTTTTAGCAGTAACCACATGTTTTATTTCTTGTGATAAATACGATGCCAAAGGAAATTTAATAAAAAGTTACGACGAATTGGAAAAAGCCAAGTGGCTGCTTGGTGAATGGGAAAAAAAGGACAGTTTAGGTACATTAAAAGAAATTTGGACCACACAAGACGACAGCAGTTATGTAGGTCAATCTTACTATTTTCAAAATGAAAAAGACACTTTGCACAACGAACAAATAGAATTGACGCAAGATGGTGGCCACTTAATTTATAGAGCCACTGTTAAAGGTGAAAATAACGATGAAGCAGTTCCTTTTCAAATGACTAAAAGTGAGGATAGCTTGTTGATTTTTGAAAATCCAAAGCACGATTATCCACAAAAAATTCAATACAAATTGATGAAAAACGGCAGTTTAATAGCCACAATTTCTGGAAAACAGAACAAAAAAAGCTCTTCAGAAAGTTATCTGATGATGAAGAAAAAGTAATTCTTACCACCATAATCAATTAAAACTTGCCTTTACTGCAAGTTTTTTTTATTCCTATTTTTTAGAAAATCAAGCTATTGCATTTGAACAAATGTTAATTATTTATATTTAATCTAAATAAACTTTGTAGATTGATTTCTCGTATTTATATTTGCATCGTTATTTTTAATTATTCTAAATAAATGTATAAATATAAAATCCTTTCTGCCTTTGCACTATTTGTTTGTGCTACTAGTTTTGCTCAACAAGCTAAAAACTACGATGACCTTTATGCCCTTAACGATACCGTTAAAAATAAAAAAGGTGAAGTTTTAAAAGAAGTAATCATAACTTCAAATCAACAAAAAAATCCGGTCAACATAGGTAAATCGGGTATAAAACCTATGGATTTACCACAAGCGACGGCCTTTATCAATCAAGCCACTATTCAAAATCAGCAGATAACAACCATCACTGATTTATTGAAAAACATTAATGGAGTCTATATTATGGGAACTACCGGTGGCTATCAAGAAGAAATTGCTTCTAGAGGCGCCGCACTTTCAAGTTCAAATACCTTTAAAAATGGTGTGCGTTATTTTAATGGTATGAAAACTGAATTTTCGGGGGTTGAAAAAGCCGAATTTTTGAAAGGAAGTGCTGCTATCTTGTATGGAAATGTAGCTCCAGGAGGCATTCTGAATTTAGTCACTAAAAAACCTAAATTCGAATCGGGTGGGGAAATTGGTTTTACTTATGGAAGTTTTGATGCAATAAAGCCAACATTAGATTTATATGGTAGCTTGAACAAATCAAAAACAATGGCTTTTAGAATTAATGGAAGTTATACACAAGCCAACAGTTTTAGAAAAAATGTAAACTCAAATAGTTATTATTTTAATCCATCGTTTTTAGCCAAATTGAGTAAAAAAACAACCTTACTTATTGAGGGTGACTTTTTAAAAAGTTCTGCCACACCCGATTTTGGAGCTGGAATTGTAAATTATGAAATTGTTGACGTGCCTAGAAGTCGCTTTTTAGGTGTGAGTTGGGGATATTTTGATGCCAAACAAACATCGGCTACAGCCACATTGACTCATAAAATCAATGACAATTGGGATTTGAATTTTGTAAACGGATTGCGCTTTTATGATACTGATTTATTTACGAATGCCCGACCAAATGCTAGTGGTGGCGTTGTACAAGCCAATGGAGATTGGACCAGAAGCATCCAACGAAGTGAAGTTAAAGACAACTATTTTATTCAGCAATTGGATTTAAAAGGAAAGTTTACCACTGGTGTAATCGAGCATCAATTGTTGGTAGGAGCCGATAGTGAAATTTATAAAACAAAAACTACGGCTTATAAAAACCTAGCCAACTACGATACCATAAACATTTATCAAGAATATAATGCTGCTAACGAACCAAATATTCCGAGTTTAGATTTGAACACATTAACTACGGCACCTGTGAATCGATTTGGAATTTACACCCAAGATTTGATTAGTTTTAATAAATACTTCAAGGTTTTAGCAGGTTTACGATACAGCTACCAAGACACCAAAAGTGATATTTTGACATATGCATCTAATACCAACACATCAACAAGAAATTACGATCAAGCCTTTTCACCTAGAGTTGGATTAATTTTTCAACCTACTGTAAATCATTCGCTGTTTGCCAGTTATTCCAATTCGTTTCAAGTAAATACTGGAACAGACATCAATGGAGCTGCATTGAAACCATCGATTATTGATCAATACGAAATTGGCATTAAAAACAAATTATTTGAAGAGCGCCTGTTTGCTAATTTTACTGTTTATCAAATATCAAATAATAATTTAGCACAAACTTCTCTTGAAAATGGGAATACCAATTCGAACATTAAAGAATTGGCTGGCGCAACCAGAACACAAGGCGTTGAATTGGATTTGATTGCTAATCCTGTAAAAGGTTTATCTATCATAGCTGGTTATAGTTTTAGCGAAACCAAATACACACAGAGCAACACCTATATTGTGGGCAGTCAATTGAAATACAATCCGAAAAATACAGCAAATTTGAGTTTCAACTACAAGTTTGAAAACGGAAAGTTAAAAGGTTTGAATTTTGGATTAATAAATACGTATTTTGGCAGCCGATTTGCAGGACGATCAACAAGAATAACAGTTGTTAATGATGCCTATAAATTAATTGCACTCTCTGATTATGTTCAAGTAGATGCAACGATGGCATATTTGCGCAAAAATTGGGCATTAAGAGCCAAATTGAGTAATGTTTTTAACGAATTGAATTACAACATTCACGACGATAACAGCTTAAATCCGATAGCACCACGAAATTATTCTGTTTCACTTAATTATACTTTTTAAAACTATGAACCAACAAAAAATTAGAGGATTACACCGCGATTTAGGATATTTCTACATCGGATTAATTATTTCGTTTGCCCTTTCTGGGATTTTGATGAACCACCGTGATAGTTTTCATGCCGAAAAATACACCACTCAAACCAAAGCCATTCAAGTTAAAATTCCTGAAAATGCTAATATTACGGAAGAATATGCCGACAGTTTAGGAAAACAATTAGGCATTGATGATAAAATTAGAAGACATAAAGTTGATGAAGGCAAATTGCGAATTTCATTCGAAAAAAATGATGTGGAAATCAATTTAAAATCTGGAAAAGGTGAAATAGTTTCCTTCATAAAAACACCAATCATTAGTTCGATGATGAAGTTGCACAAAAACACTTCTAATTGGTGGATTTATTATGGTGATATCTTCGGAATTTCACTCATTATAATTGCCATCACTGGTGCAATAATGATTCCAGCTGGAAAATTTAGTTTTAAGAGCAGAGGTTGGAAATTAGCTTTAGCAGGTATTATTTTTCCTTTATTATTTCTATTGTTTGTTTAAAATTAAGCTCCCATTCAAAACCAATTGAATGGGAGTTTTTTTTAAATTTGATTTCCTATAAAAAACAATATGCCAACAAACAAAAAGATTTTGTACAACACACTATTAATTATAGTGCTACTACTAATTCCATTAATAGCAATGCAGTTTACCAACGAAGTCAATTGGTCGATAATGGATTTTGTAGTGGCTGGATTGTTACTTTTGGGTACAAGTTTGACTATTGAATTAATCCGAAGAAAAATAAAAAATTCAAAACTTAGAATCTGGATTGTTGCAATTATAATAATCTTACTCCTATTGATATGGGGTGAACTGGCTGTGGGAATTTTTGATACACCTTTTGCAGGAACTTAAAATTTTATACTGTGAATACCGATTTATAATTAATTTTTGTAATTCTTAAATGCATAAATCCATATCATTCTTGACAATCTAATATTGAAACAACTTAATGCTAGAACTACAAATCCGATTATAAATAGTATTCTGAAATCAAAAAAAGTATCAAAAAACTGTGAGGAAATAAAAAAAGTAAGCAAAGCCTCTCCTACTGAAAGAGCATAATTGACAAACATTGCTCCAAAAAAATAACCTGGTTCTTTTTCGAATTTATAATGACAGTGGCTACAATTACTATTCATTTTGGGAAATCCTAAACTAAAAAAGAAACTCTTATCAGCAAAAACTTTTCCCTTATAACAATTGGGACATTCGTTTTTTAAAATGTGAAATAATGCATTTAACATGTGTTCTATTTTTTAACAAAATTAAGACTTTATTTTCTAATTAACCTTTAGTATATTCGCATATAATAATACAAAAAAGACATTTTCAAAATGAGTAAACTTCCTATTTATAAAATTTCAAATTTTAATTTTAACGATATAAATAGCGAACTGTACATCAACACATTTAAAAATCATTTGAAGCAACATCGTTTTATCGAAAAGCCACACCGTCATAATTTTTACTTATTGGTTTTATTTACAAATGGAACTGGCATTCATGAGATAGATTTTGGTCGCTATGAAATAAAAAGAGGAAGTGTTTTTATGCTACAACCAGGGCAAATTCATCATTGGAATTTATCGCACGACATTGATGGTTACATCATTTTTTACTCTCAAGAAATTTATAATTTGTATTTTGGAAATAAAAAAATTGAAGAATATCCTTTTTATCAATCTGTAAAATCAAAACCTGAATTGTTTTTTGAAAATGAAGAACTTCTGGAACTAGAAAGCTATTTTAAACTTTTAAAAAAAGAAAGTGAAAGAGTAAACATAAAACAAAAAGATAAAATTCTTAATTTGTTAGACTGCATCAATATTGAACTTTCAAGAAAATACCAACCCGAAAACAATCATAAAACTCCAATTTACAATTACAAAATAAACCAATTTGAAAAATTGATTGATACTTTCTTTAAAGTCGAAAAATCACCATCCTTTTATGCTTCCAAAATGAATATAACTGTAAAACATCTGAACCGAATTTGCCGTTCTATTCTCAATAAAACTGCCACAGAATTAATTACTGAACGAATAATTCTCGAGACCAAACGACTTTTGATAGACCAAAATAATTCGATTAGTCAAATTGCAAATGAATTGAATTACGACAATTATTCTTATTTCTCAAAGATATTTAAAAAAGAAAATGGAATTACTCCCAGTGAATTCAGAAAAAATCTGAGCTCATAAAAAACCTCGTTCATTGCTAAACGAGGTTCTTCTATAAACTACAATCAAAAAGTTTTGACTAATTTTTGACTGGAATATTCTTTAAAATTTCAATCACATAATTCCAAAATTTCTGCGATGAAGAAATGCTAGCGCGCTCATCTGGACTGTGCGCTCCTAAAATAGTTGGTCCGAAAGAAATCATGTCCATTCCAGGATAATTAGTTCCTAAAATACCGCATTCCAATCCGGCGTGACAAGCAGCAACATTAGGTTTGGTTCCGTTTTGTTTTTCGTATATTTTAACCATTATGTCCAAAATCTCCGAATTCACATTAGGTGTCCAACCAGGATAACTTCCTGCTAAAGTCACTTCACAGCCAAATAATTCGTAAGCCGAACGCAAGGCATTGGCCAAATCAAACTTAGAACTTTCAACCGAAGAACGAGTTAAATTTTGAATCGTAATTTCACCCTCTTTAACAATCACACGAGCAATATTATTGGATGTTTCAACCAATCCTGGAATATCAGCACTCATTCGGTAAACGCCATTATGTGCTGCGTAAATTCCGCGTAACAAACCTTCTTGTACACCCAAATCCATTACTTTACTAGGCACATCGCTCTTTGTAATTTCTATGGTTAAATTGGGTTCCATCGTTTTAAATTCGGCTTTAATATCACCAATAATTTCTTGCATATCAAACACAAAAGCCTCGTCATACATGGCGGCAACAATCACTTTAGCCGTACTTTCGCGTGGTATCGCATTGCGCAAACTTCCTCCTGAAATTTCAGCAATTTGAAGTCCGAAATTCTCGAATCCGTCAAATAATAAACGGTTCATGATTTTGTTAGCATTACCCAAACCTTTGTGAATATCCATTCCCGAATGTCCGCCATTCAAGCCTTTTACAGTAATAGTATATCCTACAGAACCTTCTGGAGTTTCCTCTTCATTGTAACTTCTGTTAGCCGTAACATCAATTCCTCCAGCACAACCAATTCCGATTTCATCGTCTTCTTCGGTATCCATGTTCAATAGAATTTCTCCTTTCAAAATGCCACCTTTTAGATTCAAAGCACCGGTCATACCTGTTTCTTCATCAATCGTAAAAAGCGCATCAATAGCAGGATGAGCAATATCTTTGCTTTCTAAAATCGCCATAATCATAGCGACTCCAAGTCCGTTATCGGCACCAAGAGTAGTTCCGCGTGCACGCACCCAGTCACCATCTACATACATGTCGATTCCTTGTGTGTCAAAATCAAACTCGGTATCATTATTTTTTTGGCACACCATATCCAAATGTCCTTGAAGTACAATTGGTTTGCGATTTTCCATACCTGGTGTGGCTGGTTTTCTGATGATTACATTTCGGATTTCATCTTCAAAAGTTTCTAATCCTAAGCTGTTTCCGAAGTTTTTCATAAACGCAATCACACGATCTTCTTTTTTGGAAGGACGCGGTACAGCGTTTAAATCGGCAAATTTATTCCAAAGTGCTTTGGGTTCTAGATTTCTAATTTCTTGGCTCATTATATAGTAGTTTGTTTATTTCAGAACGCAAAGTTACAAAGTTTAATTGCTTTGCGAATTGATTTGTGATTATATTTACATTTCAAATTGGTAACGTGAAAAGAAAGTATATTCTTCCAATATTTCTGATAGTTCAGATTGTTTTTCTAAAACTACTCACCTATCTTCCAGAAGTAGTTGAGCAATGGTATAGCAACGGATTGTATGTTGTAATTTCCAAATGCTTGAGAACTGTTTTTGGCAAAATTCCCTTTTCAATAGGTGACATTCTGTATGGATTTGTTGTTATATTCCTTCTGATTAAAATTTGGAAATGGCGCCGTTCTTGGAGATTGCATTGGAAAGATTATTTTTTAAAAATTACAAGTTTTCTGTCGATACTCTACTTTTTATTTCACTTGTTGTGGGCATTTAATTACTATCGTTTGCCTTTATTTGAAAAAATGAACATCCAACGTGATTATACTGAAGATGATTTGGTTGCTTTTACTGAAAAATTGATTGCAAAAACCAATGCCGTACAGTTGGAAATCACTAAAAATAAAAACAGCAAAGTAAGTAATCCTTACTCGCAAGATGCCATTTTCGAGAAGGCACAAAATGGTTATGATCATGTAGCGAAAGAATATCCTTTTTTCAACTATGACATTCCGAGTAAGAAGCAATCGCTTTTAAGTTTACAGCTTACTTATATGGGTTTTGCTGGATATTTAAATCCGTTTACCAATGAAGCGCAAGTGAATTATAAGTTACCAATGGTGAGCTTTCCTAATGTAATTTGTCATGAAATGGCGCATCAAATTGGTTACGCCAGTGAAAGTGAATGTAATTTTATTGGTTTTTTAGCCGGAATAAAAAATGAAGATTTGTATTTTCAATATTCAGCTTACAGCAATGCACTTCGCTACTGCTTGAGTAATATTGGCATGAAAAATGAAGCCGCATTCAAGGCTTTAAAAAGTAAAATCAACTTGGGTATTATAGAAAATTTTAAAGAAAGTGATTTGTTTTGGAAACAATACGACACTTTTATTGACAAAGGTTTTCATGCCTTTTACGATCAATTTTTAAAAATGAATCAGCAAAAAGACGGTATGGAAAGCTATAGCAAGTTTGTGAATTTATTAGTAAATTACTACTGCGATAGAAATTTTTAAATTTAATGATGTAATGCTTTTTTAGAAATCATTCCGCCTTTTACATCTTTAACACTACTAATGATAATAAAAGCGTTTTCATCGATTTTACCTACTTCGGTTTTAAGTTTATTCAATTCCAAACGAGTAACTACGGTATAAATAATTTCAACGGCATCGCTTTCACCACGAGTTCCGTAACCACTCTGACCTTTGTAAGTAGTCACACCATGTCTAAGATTCTGAATCAAAGCCAATTTAATTTCATTACTAAAATTAGAGATAATGGTTACTCCCATAAACTCTTCAATTCCATCAATTAAAAAATCTAGAGTTTTAGAAGCCGATAAATAGGTAATCATCGAATAAAGTGCAATTTCTACCGATAAAAAATAGGCTGCAATAGAGAAGATTACAACATTGATAACGATGATGATATCACCAATTGTGGTTCCTAATTTTCTACTCAAATAAATGGCTAAAACTTCCGTTCCGTCGATTACAGCTCCACCTCTAACCGTTAAACCAATTCCTGCTCCGAGAAAAAAACCACCAAAAATAGCTACCAATAGATTATCATTAGTCACATTCGGAAAAGAAATTTCGGCAACGACTAAAGCTAATCCCGAAATTGCCATAATGGTTTTTAAGGCAAAGGTTTTTCCGAGGATTTTGTACCCCAAAATAATAAAAGGAATATTGATTACTATGATGAGTATATAAAGTGGGATGTTGGTTAAAGCAGAAATTAAAAGAGAAATACCTGTTGCGCCGCCATCAATAAAATGATTGGTTAATAAAAATCCTTTAAAACCAAATGCTGCAGAAAAGATTCCTAAGGTAATTAGGAAAAAATCTTTTGTATGACGTTTTAAAGTAGCATCCATTTTTTACTTTTTTAATTTAAATTTCATCACTGGTAAAAGTAACAAAACTTTTCTTTTTGTAAGGTCTTACGATCAATCGTCCTTCTCGGTCAAAACGAATGTAATTATACACCCAATTTAGAAAAACAACTGCTTTATTTTTAAATCCAATTAAGGAAAATAAATGCACAAACATCCAAACAAACCATGCAAAAACACCATTGAAATGATACTTGGGCAAATCAACAACTGCTAAATTTCTACCGATGGTTGCCATTGAGCCTTTATCTTTATATTCAAAAGGTTTCATGGGTTTGTTGGCTAATAATCTTACCAAATTTTCGCCCAATAAATCGCCTTGTTGCAATGCAGGTTGCGCCATCATCGGATGACCTTGTGGATATTTTTCAGATTCCATAGAAGCAATGTCACCTATGGCAAAAATATTGGTATAACCAACCACTTGGTTAAACTCATTGACACGAATTCTTTCTATTTTTTCTACTAAGGAAGAAGCGTCTAAACCTGATACCGTTGCGCCTTGTACACCAGCCGTCCAAATTACAGTTGCGGTATCAAAAGTTAAATCGGAGTTGGTGGTAATTGTTCTACCATCATAGTTGGTAACGCGAACATTCTTCCATACTTTAACTCCTAAGTCAATTAAAAAATTTTCTGCAGCAATAGACGACTTCTCCGACATCGTGTTCAATATACGATCACCACTTTGAATCAGGTTGATTTCCATTTTAGAGATATCTAAATCGGGATAATCTTTTTGAAGTATGGCTTTCTTCATTTCGGCTAATGCTCCTGCTAGCTCAACGCCTGTAGGCCCGGCTCCAACCAAAACAAAATTGATTAAGGCGTTTCTATCCGATTCTTCTTTTATCAATACCGCTTGTTCAAAATTTTCGAGAATTAAACTCCGAATGTTGAGCGATTGAGGAATCGTTTTCATCGACATGGAATTGCGTTCGATTTCTTTATTTCCGAAATAATTGGTTTTGGAACCTGTGGCAATCACTAAATAATCGTAGTGCAAATCGCCAATTTCAGAAATAATTTTTTGGTTTTTTGTATCAATTTCTTTAACCGAAGTTAGACGAAAATAGAAATCTTTGTATTCTTGAATTACTTTGCGAATTGGGTAAGCGATGGAACCCGCTTCTAAACCACCTGTAGCCACTTGGTACAACAGAGGTTGAAACGTATGGTAGTTGTGTTTGTCTATTAAAACTACTTGAACATTTTTATTTTTTAATTTCTTTGCCAGACTAATGCCCGCAAATCCGCTTCCAATAATTACAATTCGTGGTTTTGATGCTTGTGGAATGTTCATTGTGCTGAGATGTATACCAACAAATTTACGATTATTTTTGTCTCAAAGCAGGAAAATTAACATAGGTTTATAAAGAAAAACAGCTCAAAAACTACTGATTTTGGTGCTTTCGTTTACTGATTAGCCCTGATTGAAGCGGCACCGAAGTAGAGCGAAAAGCAGGAACATGGAAGACTAAAATGCCCGAGCCATTCGCTTCTGAAAAAAAAGAACTATCTTGTAACAAAATACAACAATGTTTTACTAATGCATACATGAGCGAGAATTTGGAACAATCTTTTGTGCAGCAATTGAGAGAAAATCAGAATATCATCCACAAGATTTGTAGGTTGTATACTTCTGATGGTGATGCTCACAAAGATTTATTTCAAGAAATTACGATCCAATTATGGAAAGCTTTTCCAAAATTTCGTGGCGACGCCAAATTTTCTACTTGGGCGTATCGCGTGGCATTAAATACAGCAATTACTTTATACCGAAAAAGCACTAGAAGTGTTTCGACAGTGGAATATGAAAAACATAGTTTTTTTATAAGTCAGGACGAATACAATTCGGAAGAAGAAGAGCAGTTAAAATTAATGTATCAAGCGGTTCACCAGTTGAATGACATTGAAAAAGCATTGATTTTTATGTATTTGGAGGATAAAGATTATACAGAAATTGCAGAAACATTGGGTATAAGTGAAGTAAATGCAAGGGTAAAAATGAACAGAATAAAAGGAAAATTAAAAAAAATATTAAATCCGTAAGGTTATGATGGAAGAGTTGGATTTATTAAAAAAGGACTGGAAAAAGAACAAAAATTCTTTTCAACAAATATCTGAATCGGAAATTTATACGATGTTACATAAGAAATCGTCTTCTATTGTGAAGTGGATTTTAATAATTAGCATACTAGAATTTGTAATATTACGAGGACTCGATTTTTGGATATTATTTGATGAAGAGTATAAAAGCAAAATGGACGTTGCCCATTTGTATGCCTTTGAAGTTGTGTTAACTGCTATCAATTATGTGGTATTGATTGCTTTTATTTATGTTTTTTATAAAAATTTTAAAAGCATCAATACTTCTTCATCGACCAAAAAACTGATGGTTGACATTTTAAATACACGAAAAATTGTTAAGTATTATGTTTGGTACAATTTAGTTTTGGTAGCGGTAACTAGTGCTGTTGCTGTAGTTTCTGAAGTAAAATACAACACGGTACTTTCTACCTTTTACATAAAACATCAAATAGCGTTGTA
This sequence comes from uncultured Flavobacterium sp., assembly GCA_964577105.1. Lineage (GTDB taxonomy): Bacteria > Bacteroidota > Bacteroidia > Flavobacteriales > Flavobacteriaceae > Flavobacterium. The sequence continues at coordinate 2,200 of CAZNWY010000002.1, read as the reverse complement.
TGCAATATCAGTAGGAATCATTATGATTTTATTTTGTATTTTCTGGTTGTTTTACAGACTATTGTATGGTATTTTACTTAAACGCTTGTACAAAAATTACAATGAGTTGAAGAAAATAGATTTATAAAAAAAAGTCCCATAATTGGGACTTTTTTTAATATTCCCACTTACGCAGGCGATTTAATCGTTCTTGTTCTTCTATTTCTTCGATTGGAACAACTTTTAGAAAAGAAGGATGCTGTTCTATGGCATATTCTACTTTTTCAACAATTTCCTCAATGGTATCATTTTCATAATCAATATCCAAAGGTTCTTTGATAATAAATGATTGCAAAATATTTTTTTTCTTTAACCGTAATCCTTTTTTATCAAAAGAACGACGAAAGCCATCTATTACTATCGGAACAACAATTGGCGTGTGTTGTTTGATGATATGAGCGGTTCCTTTACGAACAGGCTTGAATGATTTGGTAGTTCCTTGCGGAAAAGTAATCACCCATCCATCAGCCAATGCAATTTTTATATTTTCGGTATCATTTGGGTTTACCTCACGCTTTTCGAGAACATCTTTTCCGCCAGCTCTCCAAGTTCGTTCTACGGTAATTGCACCAACATAAGAAAGAATTCTTGGAAGTAATCCTGATTTCATCGTTTCACTAGCGGCAACATAGTATAAATTCATTTTGGGTTGCCACAAATACCCTACATTTTTAATATTGTCGGCTCTACCCGAAAGACTAGCATTAAAAACATGAAACATTGCTACTACATCCGCAAAATACGTTTGATGATTGGATATAAATAGTACATTTTTATCTGGTAAAGAGCGAATGATTTCAGATCCTTCAATTTGTAATTCATTGAATCCTCTATAACGTCTATGAGTGATTACTCCAAAAATTCGGATTAACCATTTTTTTATAAAAAGTATATGCCCAAAAGGATTTCGTTTAAACAAACCCATAATAAACTATAGTAATTTGAGCCACAAACATACAAAATTTATACTTTATAGAATTAACTTTAAAGCATCTTTTAGTTCACTTAACATCATAGCGGTTGCGCCCCAAACGGAATGATTCCCAATCTGAAAAACTGGCACTTCAATTGACTTTGCATACGATGTTTCTAAAGTTTTCATAGAAATAATAGTATCATCTAACAATAACGATATGGGCATTTCTACAATACCAGCAACTTCTTCTTCTTGAAGCGTGAACTCCAATTCAGAAGATGAAACACCTAAAAAAGGAAAAACTAAAAAATTACTTGGTGGAATATAAACCGAAGAAAAATCTCTAATTACCTGTATCTTATTAGGATGAATTCCAATTTCTTCGTGCGTTTCTCGCAAAGCAGTTGCTTTTAAATCAGTATCGACTTCTTCTACTTTACCACCAGGAAAAGCTATTTGTGAAGAATGTACTCCCGGATAGGAATTTCTAATAATTAATACTAAATGTGTCTCTTCATTTTTTGGATAAAAGAGCATCATTACAGCGGCTTTTCTAGCATTGTCAAGGTTATCAAAACCAGATTCAATCAATTTAATTCTCTCCAAAGGAGCCATTTTGATATGTGCTGCTGTAGAAGGTAAATCTACGTGAACAATATCTTGAATGGTCGTAAAAAAGAGATTAAAATTCATAATACACGTTGTAAATATTCATAAATTTACAAAAAAAGTAGTTCAATGTACAGTAAAGAGGAAAGTTTAAAAATAAAAAAAGAATTTTGGGTAGAATTTGCAGAGGCTTATCCGAGAAAATGGATATTGTACGACACTAAAATAAAAGACTTTACATTCAAATTTTATGTAGATAACAAAAAAGCGCAAGTTCTATTAGATATCGAACCAAAAGAAGATGAAAAAAGGAAGATTTACTTTGAAAAAATTGAGTCTTTAAAAAATATTTTAATAGAAGAATACCTACCTGAAGTGATTCTAGAAAGAAACTTTTATTTAGAAACTGGTAAAATTATTAGTAGAGCTTGGGTAGAACAATTGAATGTAAGCTTAAATAATCGGTCTACTTGGCCGGAAATTTTTAACTTTTTTAATGAAACGATGTCTCAATTCGAACTCTTTTTCTACGAATACGAAGACTACATAAAAGATTTAGAGATTAATACGTAACATTATGACGTGTCCCTTTGGGTCGTGCTTTCCGCTCTATCTTTACTTTTTAAAGAAAAAAAG
>CAZNWY010000001.1:0-162424 GCA_964577105.1 uncultured Flavobacterium sp. | reverse complement strand
TCACAAACAAACTACTGCTAATCCTTGGGACAAACACGAAGATGCATTTGCTGTTGGAACTATCCACGCAGGTGTAATTGCTGAAATCGTTGACAAAGGTGCTACTGTTGATTTTGGAGATGATGTTGTTGCGTTCATTCCAACACGTCACTTAGAAAAAGAAGATGGTAAAAAATTGAAAAAAGGCGAAGAAGCTCAATTCAAAGTTATCGAATTTAATAAAGAATTCAAAAGAGTAGTTGCTTCTCATACTGCAATCTTTAGAGAAGAAGAAGAAAAAGTAGCTAAAGCTGCTTCTGAAACTGTTGCTGCTTCAAACAGCAATAACCAAGCTTCTACTTTAGGAGATAACAATGATATCTTAGCTGAATTAAAAGCTAAAATGGAAAAAGGAGGAAAATAATTTTCTGAATTTCTTTTATATTTTAAAAGCCTTACAGTAATGTAAGGCTTTTTTTATGGAGTTAATTTTCTTTGAATGGTCTGTCCCAAATTATATTATTAAAGTTTTTTCCCATCATGAAAAAATAATATCCAATTACTCCAATGATTGATTTAAACATGAATAAGAAAATAATGATTGGAGCAAAAGAAACCGACTCACTCAAACGATTGGATGGAGTTAAATATGTACCAATAAAACTTGCAATCAAGCAAAACAAAATAAAGTTTATAATGTTTTTTACAGGTAATACTAATATTTTTCTAAATTTATTTAGATCATTACCCCATTGATGAATTAAATAATAATAGTCGTTTCCGATAGGAACAAATAGTAATGGGTCATCGTATTGTTTTAAATTAAATGCTTTACTGGGTGCCATAATTTTAAATCCTTGTAATTTAGTTTGGTGTTCTTTTTCAAGAGCACTAATTCTTGAAATTGCTTCCTCTGGAATGGTATTTTTAAATAAAGCACTATCTAAAAAGCGCAATCTATAATCGACACAAACTTTTTGAATTTGGTTAATATGAAAAATCTTATCCGTTTCAAGTAAGTCAAAATAAAGAGTATTAGTATTTGTTGAACATTCCTTCTGCAGATTGATTTTTATTTTATTTCGTTCCGATTCGTTTTGCTCTAAAATCATATAAACTTCGTTTAAAAGTTCCGATTCGGAGATTGTTTTTTTTCTATTTTTTAATAGATCGTCAATTAAAGTATTCTTATTTCTTAGCATAAATGTAAATTTTATGAATTTAAATAAAAAATTTATTTTTTAATAAAGTACTGAATAATAATGGATTGAAGCAAAGTTTTTTGGGTTTTTTATGAGTTAGACTAATGTTAAATTTTATTTAACCAAAACCAAGAATCATTCATGTGCGTAAATGCTTGTATAAACTTCTAAAAATAAAATATCATGAAAACTAAAAATTTGTTCTCAGCTTTAGTATTTACAGTTAGTCTTTTTGCAACAGCATTGACATTTGCTCAAAAAGAAAAAACCGTATCGGTTGGTGGTGCACCGATGTATCCTTCTAAAAATATTGTTGAAAATGCAGTAAACTCAAAAGATCACACCACATTGGTTGCGGCTGTAAAAGCAGCTGGACTAGTGGAAACATTACAATCTAAAGGACCATTCACCGTTTTTGCCCCAACAAATGCAGCGTTTGACAAATTACCTAAAGGAACCGTAGAAAGTTTATTAAAACCAGAAAACTTAAAAACGTTGCAAACTATCTTGACGTATCATGTGGTTGCAGGAAAATATAGTGCGGCCGATCTAATGGAATTGATAAAAAAAGGCAACGGAAAAGCTATGTTAAAAACAGTTTCAGGAGGAACATTAACCGCTTGGATGAAAGGAAAAGCTATTTATCTTACGGATGAAAATGGCACGAGTTCCAAAATTACAATTGCCGATGTAAATCAGTCAAATGGTGTGATTCACGTTGTGGATACCGTGGTCTTGCCAAAATCATAATTCTGCTTGTTTTGTTTGGTTAAAAAAGAAAACCATCCGCATTTAGTGGATGGTTTTCTGATTATATAAGCAATGAGTTTATCTTAGTTGTGCACCTAATTCGGTTTCAAAATTAGATTGCAACTTGCTCATAATTTTATCAATTTGAGTATCGGTTAGTGTTTTGGAATTGTCTTGAAGTACAAAACTAACTGCATACGATTTTTTTCCTTCTGGAAGATTTTTCCCTTCGTATACATCAAATAAATTAATGTCTTTTAGAAGTGACTTCTCGGTTTGGCGTGCAATTTTGTATATAGATTCAAAAGCAACAGAAGTATCTACCAACAAAGCAAAGTCACGACGCACCTCAGGATATTTTGGAATAGCGGTGAATTTAATTTTATTCGATAATAATTTAATTACTAAATCCCAATTGAACTCTGCATAAAATACTTCTTGCTTGATGTCAAAATATTTTAAAATCGATTTTTTAACCGTTCCCATTTCTACCAAAATGTCATTGCCTAAAGCAAAAGCAATTCCTTCTGCAAAAATATCATTTGTAATAGGTGTACTTTGTGTTTTGTCAAAACCTAAACGCGAAAGAATAGCGTTTACATATCCTTTAAATAAAAAGAAATCACTTGGTTTTTGACCGTGAGTCCAGCTTTCTGTCATTCTATTTCCAGTTACAAATACCGTTAAATGTTTCTTTTCGCTGTAACCAGATAAAAGTTTTTTGTAGCTTTTGCCAAATTCGAATAACTTCAAATCGCTGTTCTTTCTATTGATGTTGTATGATATTGCTTCCAGTCCAGAGAATAACATCGATTGACGCATTACCGATAAATCACTACTCAAAGGATTCAACATCGTTACATTATTTTCGTCTTTCAACAATTCAGAAAGTTTGATATATTCTGGTGTGGTCAACGAATTAGCCATCATTTCATGAAAACCATTCGAATTCAATTGTGCCGCAATGATATTTTGCACTTTGTAATCTTCGGTTCTTGCAGCTTTAGCAACTGTGGCATTTAGCTTTTTAGAAATGGCAATATTGTTGTAGCCATATACTCGAAGGATTTCCTCAATAACATCTACTTCACGTTGTACATCTACTCGGTAAGCAGGAATGGTCAACCCTAATCCAGCGTCAGATGAGCTGTTAACTTTTATATCTAACGACGCAAGAATCTTCTTGATGGTTTCTTTTGGTAATTCTTGTCCGATTAATTTGAAGGCTTTTTCATAATTTAAGAAAACCGAAAAATCAGGCATTTTCTTTGGATAAACATCAATAATATCGGAAGTAATTTCTCCACCAGCTACTTCTTGAATCAATAAAGCAGCTCGTTTCAAAGCATATTCTGTAATTTCTGGATCAATTCCTCTTTCAAAACGGAACGATGCATCAGTACTTAATCCATGACGTTTGGCCGTTTTACGAATGGTAACCGGATTGAAATAAGCACTTTCTAAAAATATAGCCGACGTATTGTCTGTAACACCCGAATTTTTTCCGCCAAATACACCAGCCATACACATCGGACCTTTTTCGTCACAAATCATTAAATCTTCTTCGTGTAAGGTTCTTTCAACATCGTCCAGTGTGACAAATTTAGTTCCAGTTGCCAATGTTTTAACGGTAACTTTTCCGTGAATCATGGCAGCATCAAAGGCATGCAGTGGTTGTCCTAATTCGTGCAAAACATAATTAGTCACGTCAATTACATTGTTTTTTGGAGTCAATCCAATGGCTTTTAATCGGTTTTGTAACCAAGCAGGTGATGGTTTAATGGTAATTCCAGAAATGGTTACCCCACAATATCTTGGAGCTAATTTAGAATCGACTACATTCACATCAATTTTTAAAATGCGTTTGTCAACTTTAAATTTAGATACCGATGGTGTAATTAATTCTAATGAAGCATTTTTTTGTAAAAGTGCTGCACGCAAATCACGAGCAACACCCATATGTGACATGGCATCGGCACGATTTGGGGTTAATCCAATTTCAAAAACCTCGTCATTTTCTATATTAAAAACTTTTGCTGCTGGAGTTCCTGGCACTAAACTATCGTCTAATATCATAATACCATCATGACTAGTTCCTAAACCAAGTTCATCTTCGGCACAAATCATTCCGTGACTTTCTTGACCACGTATTTTTCCTTTTTTGATTTCAAATTCTACGCCATCCTTGTCAAAAAGTTTTGTGCCAATAGTGGCAACAGGCACTTTTTGTCCGGCAGCAACATTACTTGCACCACAAACAATTTGAACGATAGTTCCACCACCTAAATCAACCGTAGTTACTTTAAGTCTGTCTGCATCTGGATGTTTTTCGCAAGTTACAACATGTCCTATAACAACACCTTCTAAGCCACCTTTTACGGATTGGTATTTTTCAACTATTTCTACTTCAAGCCCTAAATCGGTTAGGATATTAGAAATGTCTTCAGAAGTAGTATCTATTTTTAAAAATTGTCTAAGCCAATTGTATGAAATCTTCATAGTATACGAGTGATTTTTGAGAGTGCAAAGATAAGTATTGTTGTAGTTACATCAAATTATATTTTAGCTAAAAACAGATTTCTTTACCATTACATTTTAAATTGGAATTCCATTTTTGGAAGTAGCTTCCAATTTTATACTAAAAGCTACTTTTTATAACCTCAGAAGGATTAATTATAATCTTTGAGGTATTATTTTGAAGCAAAAAGGTATTATTTATAACCACAGAGTTATTAATTATAATCTCAGAAGCATTAATTATAACCTCAGAAGTATTAATTATAACTTCAGAGGTATTATTTTGAAGCAAAAAGATATTATTTATAATCTCAGAAGTAATAATTATAACCTCAGAGGTATTATTTATAAAATAACTTGTATTAATTTTTAATTTGCTAGTTATAATTTGATTAAAATTTGGCTTTATTTTTTAGATATTCATAATTAAAAGATGTTAAAATTTAACATATAACAAATTTGTGCTATTAAATGACAAATTTGTGCTATTTTAAGAAATGAGATAAGGGTAATTTTGAATAAATCAAAAAAATTAAACTTATGAGTAATTTAGTTCAAAGACCACAATTAAAAGAAAAGTATGATAACTATATTAACGGAAAGTGGACCGCACCTTCTACAGGACAGTATTTTGAAGTGCTTTCACCAGTTGATGGAAAGCCTATGGCCAAAGCGGCACATTCGGCAAAATTAGATATCGAAAATGCGGTTGATGCGGCATACGAAGCCTTCAAAACTTGGGGTACCACATCGGCAACAGAGAGAAGTATTATTTTAAATAAAATTGCAGACAGAATGGAAGCCAACTTAGCCCATTTGGCTGCTGTTGAAACGCTAGATAACGGAAAAGCAATCCGTGAAACGATGGCTGCCGATTTACCATTGGCGATTGATCACTTTAGATATTTTGCAGGTGTGATTCGTGCCGAAGAAGGTTCTATTTCAGAATTAGATAAAGATACCGTTTCGATTATTATTCACGAACCTATTGGGGTAATTGCACAAATTATTCCGTGGAATTTCCCAATTCTTATGGCCGTTTGGAAACTGGCTCCAGCATTGGCAGCAGGAAACTGTGTGGTATTGAAACCAGCCGAAAGCACACCGATTTCCATTATGGTTTTAATGGAATTGATTGGTGATTTACTTCCAGCAGGGGTGATAAATGTGGTGAATGGTTTTGGTGCAGAGTTGGGTAGAACGTTGGTAACTAATCCGAAAGTGTCTAAAGCAGCTTTCACCGGTTCTACCGCTACCGGTAGAATGGTAATGCAATATGCTACAGAGAATATCATTCCGGTAACTTTGGAGTTAGGGGGAAAATCGCCTAATATTTTCTTTCCATCGGTTATGGATGCTGATGATGAATTTCTAGATAAAGCCCTAGAAGGAGTAGCCCTTTTTGCCCTAAATCAAGGAGAAGTGTGTACTTGTCCGTCACGATTATTGATTCATGAATCGATTTATGATGCATTCATCGAAAAAGTACTAGCTAGAGTTGCTGCTATTAAAACAGGAAATCCATTTGATCCAACTGTAATGATGGGTGCTCAGGCTTCTCAAATTCAAAAGGATAAAATTCTTTCGTACATTAAATTAGGAAAAGAGGAAGGTGCCGAATTGCTTTGTGGTGGTGATGTCAATCATTTAGGTGGTGATTTAGAAGGTGGTTATTACATCCAACCAACGTTGTTTAAAGGCCACAACAAAATGCGTATTTTCCAAGAAGAAATCTTCGGACCAGTATTAGCGGTAACTACGTTCAAAACTACCGAAGAAGCTATTGCAATTGCTAACGACACCATGTATGGTTTAGGAGCTGGTGTTTGGACTAGAGATGCACACGAATTGTATCAAGTGCCAAGAGCAATTCAAGCAGGTAGAGTTTGGGTAAATCAATACCATGCGTATCCGGCAGGAGCGCCATTTGGAGGTTACAAACAATCGGGTATTGGTAGAGAAAATCACAAAATGATGTTAGGACATTATCGTCAATCTAAAAACATGTTGATTTCTTATAATAAAAACAAATTAGGATTTTTTTAGTAGATAAACCATTAATTTTAAGCCACGAATTCACGAATACAATAGAATTCGTGGCTTTTTAATTGCAGTAAAATGAACAAAATTAAACGATTGGAAGCAACACCTAAAGCCTTAGAATTAATCGATATACTTTCGGAAAAGTTTGGTGATTTGATGTTTTATCAAGCAGGCGGCTGTTGCGAAGGAACACAACCTCAATGTTTTGAAAAAGGTGGTTTTTATTTACGCTATGGCGATGTGTGCATAGGAACGATAAACGACTACGAATTTTGGCTCGATAAAGATTTGTTTGAATATTGGAAACATGCCCATTTTACGCTTGATGTAACCGATGGAATAGGAGCAGGAGGTTTCTCATTGGAAACACCTTTTGGCAAAACTTTTAAAGTAAATTATCGATTGTTTACGGATGAAGAATTACAAAATTTGGACGAGATTCGATTCAACGAATAATTATCCATTGTAATTCATTAATTGGTATTGTTTTGGAGTTACGCCTTCGTATTTTTTAAACAATCGAATAAAATAATTACAATCTTCAAATCCAGTGGCATACGAAACTTCATTTACTTGAATGTTGGGATTGCTCAATAGTTTTTTGGCATATTTTATTTTTTCGTTCAAAATATACTCAATCGGACTCATACCCAATTCTCTTTTAAAATAGCGATAAAAAGAAGTTGTGCTCATACAAGCTTTATCGCTCAAGTCTTTCAAATTAATCGATTCTCTAATATTCTTTTTAATAAAATCGATAGCAGGTGTGATTGGGCTATTGATATCAATGTATTTTTCGTTCTCAAAACGTTTAGTAGTTTGAGTTTGAATAATTCTAATGATTAATTCTTGTAGGGTTAAATCGGCTAAAGCATCTTTGGTAATGGTATCTCCCATACATTCTTTAATCAATTTATTGATGGTAACGGCTAGTTCTACATTATTGTAAAAGAAGTAGTTTTCGTGGTCTAATTTCCACACGTTGTTTTTACCTTCTTTTGGATATTTTTCGTTTAAAAAATCTAAAGTATTGCCGATAATATTATTATCGATAGCCAAGGCAATGCATTGGGTTGGATTTTCTTTGGATGCTTCTGGAAAATCAATTTTCATCTCTACGTTGGAAGGAACAATAACGGTTTCTCCAGGCAAATATTCAAATTGAGGTTCGTCAAATAAGTGCATGATCTTTTTGCCTCGCAACATACTGGTTACCACTAAATCATTAAACTTTAACGGAACTAAATCGGATTTTTGATAGGTTTCAAAAATATTCAATTCACAATGGTTTAAAGAAAATATAGTGCGATTTTCTACCAAAGTTTTTAATGACTTTTCGTGAGTAAGTGCCGGTTTATGTAATAATGTTTTAATTGACATTAATGCTAATTTTAAAACACTAAAGTAGGCAAAATATCAATGAATAGCACTTCAATAATTTTAAAATTTGCTTAGTTGCTATACATGATTTAAAAACTCAAACTTCCAGCAAGCGATTTAAGGCTTATTTCATTCAGTTTGGTTTGAAATTGAGCATTGCTATAACGTACCACGGCATTTACATAATTCAATTGTGCGGTGCGGTATTCAATAGGAGTGATGGTTCCAATTTTGAATTTTGCCAGCGTTATATCCAGATTTTCTTTAGCGATAGCCACATTTTTTTCTTCTACGGTAACCAACTGTAAATTGGTTTGATAACTTTGAAAGGCAGAACTCAATTGAGAAGCTAAAGCTGTTTTTTGTTGTTGCAATTGAATGTCAGCGGTATTGACTTGAATTTTAGCAATTTTTTCATTTCTACTTTGATAAAATCCATTAAAGATAGGAACGGCTGCAGAAAATCCGTATACCAATCCTCTTCCTTGTGATTGTGTCACAAATCCAAGCGAAGCTTCGGTATGGCTAAAATTGTATCCAGAGTTAATTTTTACTGTAGGATAACGACCAGCTTTGATTTGCTTTAATTGTAATTCGGCACTGTTTTTAGCCAATACTTGAGCTTGCAATTGCGGATTTTGTTTTTCGGATAATTCTTTTAATTCGTTAAAAGAAAGCAATTTATCTACAGATATATCATTAGATACTTTAAATTTTGTTTCGATGTCTCTAGCCAAAATTTCGTTCAGTTTTATTTTGGTATTTTGATAGGTTTCCAATTGTTTCAGTTGCGAACTGGTATCGGTATTTAAATCGACTTGAGCATTTAAAACTTCCAATTTAGATGCTTTACCAATAGTATAACGATTTTGCGCTGTGGTTAATCGTTGCTTTGAAATTACGATAGCAGTATCTAAAGCGGCCAATTGCTGTTGTTGTTGCACCAAATCATAATAGGTGGTATACACGTCGCTAATCTTAGAGAAAATCATCATTTTAAGCGTTGCTTCACCTTGCTTTTGCAATACTTTTAATTGTTCGCGTTTGGCAAACATTTTCATTCCGTCAAAAACTGTCCAATCTAAGCCCACACCATAATTTAAACTCAAGTTTTTAGCTCCGTTTAAAGATTTTTGCGAACCATCCGCTTGGGTTTGGGTAATGTTTTGAATACTATTAGAATTGGTAATCGTTGCACTAATGTTGGGTAACATTCCAGCATTTCCAGCACTCGAATTGGCTTCTGCAATCTTTAAATCATTCGTAGCTAATTTGATGTCGAAATTGTTTTCTAAAGCAATTTTAACGGCATCCTCCAATTTCAAAACATCTTGTGCTTGTAATTGAAAACTTATCAATAGTACTAATATATACAGTTTTGATTTCATCTTTTTATTTTTCAAATTCTTCTAAATGATCAAATTCTGGATGGTGTTTTCTTGCTTTTGACCACATTAAATAGATTGCCGGGATTACAAACAAAGTCAGAATTAACGAAAAAATTGTTCCGCCTACAATGACAACACCCATTCCAATTCTACTCGTAGCAGCGGCACCAAGCGATAGGGCAATTGGTAAGGCACCTAATGAAATGGCTAAACTAGTCATTAAAATTGGGCGCAAACGTGCTTCGGCAGCTTCTACAATAGCATCGTATTTTGATTTTCCTTGTTCTCGCAATTGATTCGCAAATTCTACAATAAGAATTCCGTTTTTGGTTACTAATCCAATCAACATTACAGTTCCAATTTGGCTGAAAATATTCCATGTTTGGCCAAATAGCCACAACGAAAATAATGCTCCAGCCACCGCCATAGGTACGGTTAAGATAATAATTAGCGGATCGATAAAACTTTCAAATTGTGCTGCTAAGATTAGAAATATTAGCAACAAAGCCAATCCAAATGCGAAAGAGGTATTAGAACCACTTTCTACAAAATCTCTAGATTCACCGCCCAAATCGGTAGTAAAGGTGTCGTCTAAAACTTTGGCTCTTATACGATTCATCGCATCAATTCCGTCGCCAATACTTTTTCCTGGGGCTAATCCAGCCATAACCGTTGCCGACATGTTTCTGTTGTTGTGATACAATTGTGGCGGATTACTTTTTTCGTCAATCTTAACCACATTGTCCATTTGAATCAATTCACCTTTATTATTTTTTACAAACATCGAAGTTAAATCTAATGGTTTAGAACGATCTTTTTGGTCGAATTGCCCAATGACTTGATACTGTCTGCCATTTTTAAGAAAATAACCAAAACGTTGACCACTTAAAGATAACTGCAAGGTTTGTGCAATATCCAACACTGAAACGCCCAAACTTTCTGCTTTTTCTCTATCGATGCTGACGTTAATTTCGGGTTTGTTGAATTTCAAATTCACATCGGTTACAGAAAAAGTAAGATCTTTACTTACTTCATCCATAAAAACAGGAATTTTCTCTCTCAATTTTTCAAATGTTGGGGCTTGAATAATGTATTGAATCGGCAAACCACCTCTTTTATTTACCGCAATCGTTGGTTGTTCGGTTACCGATGTTTTGGCATCCGAATATTTTTTGGTCCATTTGGTTAACTTTTCGCCCAATTCTTTTTGACTGCGTTTTCGTTTGTCTGGATCAACCAAAGCTATTCTAATACGTCCGCTATTGGTTGCTGATGCATTAAATCCTGGTGCTGTAATCACCAAGCTTACTTTTTTCTCAGGAATAGAATCGTCTATTAATTGTGACAATTCTTGCATAAATCGATCGGTATATTCATAAGACGAACCTTCGGCAGTAGTTACAGACATGACCAAAGCACTTCGATCGTCATAAGGCGCTGTTTCTTTTTTAAGAATAGTAAAAAATAAATAAATCAATCCGAAACAAGCTATTAAAATTGGAAAACTAATCCATTTGCGTTTTAAAAAACCTTTTAAATTGGAAGCATAACCACTGTTTATTTTTTGAAAAATAGGTTCTGTTGCATTATAAAATTTTGATTTTTTTTGCTCACCACCTTTCATCAAATAGGCATTCAACATCGGTGTTAAGGTTAATGATACAAAGGCTGATATTAAAACAGCAGCACCAATAACCACACCAAATTCCCGAAACAAACGTCCGACAAAACCTTCTAAAAAGATTACGGGTAAAAACACGGCCGCTAGTGTGATTGAAATGGAAATAACCGCAAAGAAAATTTCGTTAGAACCTTTGATGGCTGCTTCGATTGGCGACATGCCTTCTTCGACTTTTTTGAAGATGTTTTCGGTTACTACAATTCCGTCGTCAACCACCAAACCAGTAGCTAGAACAATGGCTAACAAAGTCAACACATTGATGGAAAACCCAAACATCCACATGATAAAGAATGTTGCAATTAACGACACTGGAATATCAATAAGCGGTCGAAATGCAATAGCCCAATCTCTAAAGAATAAATAGATGATTAAGATTACTAAAATGATAGAAATTCCTAATGTTTCGGCAACTTCTTCAACAGATTTCTTTACAAATACGGTATTGTCAATGGCAATATTGAGTTGGATATCTTTAGGTAAATCTTTTTTTAGCTTATCGAATTTCTTGTAAAATTCTTTAGAAATATCCAAATAATTGGCTCCCGGAAGCGGAACAATAGCCACACCAACAAGAGGCGTTCCCGATTGTGCCATTTTGGTTTCAATTACTTCCGGACCTAATTCGGCAGAACCGACATCACTAAACTTAACTATTTTATTGGTAGCCGTTTTGATGATGATGTTGTTGAATTCTTCGGGTTTAGAAAGATTTCCAACCGTTTTTACAGTAAGCTCGGTGCTATTTCCAGTCAGTTTTCCAGAAGGTAATTCAACATTTTGCTGATTTAATGCATCGCGAACATCAGAAACAGTTACTCCATACGAACTCAATTTTACAGGATCAATCCACAAACGCATGGCGTATTTTTTTTGTCCCCAAATTTGAATTCCACTCACTCCCGGAATCGTTTCTAATCGTGGTCCAATGGTATTTTCGGCTAAATCACTCAATTCCAATTGATCGCGACTGTCACTCTGTATCGTCATCGAAATAATGGCATCGGCATTGGCATCTGCTTTAGAAACCACTGGAGGAGCATCAATATCTTTCGGTAAACTTTTGGCCGCAATGGCTACTTTATCACGAACGTCATTAGCGGCTGTTTCTAAATCTTTATCTAAATTAAATTCAACGGTAATAGTGCTAGTCCCTTGAACGCTAGACGAGGTGATGTTTTTAATTCCGTCTATTGAGTTGATTGCTTTTTCAATAGGTTCGGTAATTTGCGATTCGATGATATCGGAATTAGCTCCAGCATAATCGGTTCGAATCGAAATTTGTGCCGGATCAATAGAAGGAAACTCTCTAATTCCCAAGAAAGTATAGCCAATTATACCGAACAAAATAATGGTAAGGTTCAGTACTATGGTTAATACGGGTCTTCTTATACTTAAGGTTGATAAACTCATTTTTGTAGTATTAAAAATTAGAAATTACAAAAGGAAAATTCATTACTCCTTCGTAATTTTCACTTTAATAGGCGCTTCATCTTTTAGTGACATCACACCAGATGTAATAAGTGTGTCGCCGGCTTTTAATCCAGAAAGCACCAAAATAGAAGCATCTGTTCTCGTAGCGGTTTCTACTTTTACTTCTTTGGCTTGACCGTTATTGGCTACATATACTTTTTTACCACTTTGCACGGGTACAATAGCTTGCGATGGAACAACAATAGCATCTTTAATAACATCAAGTGGTAAGTCGATGTTGGCAAATGTTCCTGGCAGTAATTTTCCATTAGAGTTGTCTGCCAAAGCTCTTACTTGAAGTGTTCGAGTGTTGATATCAACTCCAGGTTCAATAGCATAGACTTTAGCGGTATATTTTTCGGTAGCATTGGTGGCCGTAAAATTTAAAGTAGAATTGACTTTGATTTGAGTGGCATATTTTTCTGGAATAGAAAAGGTAATTTTGAGTTTACCCACATTAACCAAATTAGCAATTAAAACCGTTGGCGTTACATACGTTCCAGGTGAAATATTTCGCAACCCAATTTTTCCAGAGAAAGGAGCTTTTACGGATGTTTTTCCAATTTGTGCACTGATAAGTTGTGTTTGAGCTTTCGCCGAACGATAATCGGCACTTGCAATATCATATTCTTCTTGGCTGATGGCTTCTTTTTGAAGTAATAATTTGGCTCTTCTTTCATTTTCAGAAGCAAGATTTTCTTTGGTTTTGGCTTGAGCTAGTTGAGCTCTCAATTCGACATCGTTTATTTTCAATAAAACTTGACCTTTAGAAACAGTACTACCTTCTTGAAAATTGATAGCTTCTACAATACCAGAGATTTCACTTCGAATTTCGACTTGTTCATTAGCTTCGATAGAACCAGAAAGAGAAAGATTATTGTCAAATGTTTGCTCTTTTACGACCATTCCGTTAACAGAGATGATTTCTTTTTTGCCTCCTTTATCTTTTCCTTTATCACCTTCTTTGTTGTTTTTTGTAATTCTGTAGGCAATTAATCCACCAAGTAAAAGTATGAGTGTAATGATGAAGATATTTTTCACTTTCATAGCAAATGTATTATTAATAGTTCTTAATAATTAAACGTTTGTTTAAGAAGCAAAAATAACTCTAAGTATTGAGATAGTTTTAATAGTTAGTTTTTTTTTAACTTTTGTACTAGTGAAGAGATTGTCTAACTAATGTAATTCCAAATGTTCTTTTTCTTGCTCATTTCTATAAAAACCTCACGCATCTTTTGATGTTCAGGTTTTTCCATAGCAGCATCTTCTTTTAGAAGTTTGATGGCATATTCTCGAGCCGTCATCAATATATCTCGGTCTTTTACCAAATCGGCAATTTTTAAATTTAAAACACCGCTTTGTTGTGTTCCAAGAATATCGCCCGGACCACGTAGTTTTAAATCGACTTCTGCAATTTCAAATCCATCGTTGGTGCGACACATGGTTTCCAATCGAATTTTACTATCGTTACTCAATTTAAAACCCGTCATTAAAATACAGTAACTTTGTTCGGCACCACGCCCCACACGACCACGTAATTGGTGTAGTTGAGACAATCCAAAACGTTCGGCACTTTCAATGACCATTACACTGGCGTTCGGTACGTTTACACCGACTTCAATAACGGTTGTGGCTACCATAATGTTCGTTTTACCTGCTACAAATCGTTGCATTTCGGCTTCTTTTTCGGCTGGTTTCATTTGTCCGTGAACGATGGAGATTGAATATTGAGGTAACGGAAAATCTCTCGAAATGCTTTCGTAACCGTCCATCAAATCTTTATAATCTTGGGTCGAACTTTCGTTAATAAGCGGATAAACTATATACACTTGTCGGCCTTTGGCAATTTCATCTTTCAGAAATTTCCATACTTTCAAGCGATTGGAATCGAAGCGATGTACGGTATGAATAGCTTTTCTTCCCGGAGGTAATTCATCAATTACAGAAATGTCCAAATCGCCATACAAACTCATCGCTAGGGTGCGCGGAATAGGAGTAGCCGTCATCACCAAAACGTGTGGTGGAATTTCATTTTTCTTCCACAATTTAGATCGTTGTTCCACACCAAAACGATGTTGTTCGTCAATCACAGCTAAGCCTAAATTTTGAAATTGTACTTTGTCTTCTAGCAAAGCATGCGTTCCAATAATAATATCCAAACTGCCATTTTCTAATGCTTCATGAATGATTTTTCGTTCTGAAGTTTTGGTTGAACCAGTAAGTAGTTTTATGCTGACATTGATATTATTAGCTAATTCAGTTAAACCATTGAAATGTTGCGTAGCTAAGATTTCAGTAGGCGCCATCAAACAACTTTGAAAGCCATTATCTTTTGCCAAAAGCATACACATCAATGCCACAATGGTTTTTCCAGAACCTACGTCGCCTTGCAACAAACGATTCATTTGGGCGTTGCTTCCCATGTCGTTTCGAATTTCTTTAATCACTCTTTTTTGAGCATTAGTCAATTCAAATGGTAAGTGATTGTTGTAAAAATCGGTAAAATTGGTGCCGACTTTATCAAACGGATGGCCTTTTATTTTATGTTTTCGAATTAAATTTTTAGTAATCAATTGCAATTGAATGAAGAACAGTTCTTCAAATTTCAATCGGAATTGTGCTTTCGCCAAAAGCTCCTGACTTTTAGGAAAATGGATGTTGAACATCGCTTCATTCTTCGGAATGAGTTTCAATTGTTCGATAATAGCAATCGGAATAGTTTCAATAAACCGCGACTTGGTTTCAATAAACAATTGTTGCATGGCTTTATTGATTACTCGATTGGTCACACCACGCTGGGTAAGCTTTTCCGTACTTGGATAAACCGGTTGCATGGCACTTCGCAAACTCGTTTTGTGTTCTTCAAGCAGTTCCATTTCGGGATGCGCCATCGAAAATTGACCTTTAAAATCGGCTGCTTTACCAAATATCACATAGACTTCATTCAGTTTTAAACTCTCACGAATCCATTTGATGCCTTGAAACCAAGTGAGTTCCATTTGACCAGTATCATCAATAAAAGTAGCTACTAAACGCTTTTGGTTTTTACCAAATTCGACGGTTTTAATATGGATGATTTTACCAATAACCTGTACTTCGGTGGTGGTACCTTGCAATTGATTGATTTTATAATACCGCGTTCGGTCAATATACCGATTAGGAAACAAATTCATCAAATCACCATAAGAATGGATATGGAGCTCTTTGCGAAGCAATTCTCCTCGCGACGGACCAATACCTTTTAAATATTCTATAGGAGTTTGTAACGGATTTGTCATTTTAAAATTTCAAAATTCCTAATTCAATATGGATCATTCAACAATCAAATTAGTATTGCGAAGGTAGTTTTTTCAAATCAGATTTTAAAATTTGTATGTTTGTGATTTAAATTTTTATATGAAAAAGATTTTAGTCCTATTATTTCCTATTCTTTCATTTGCACAACAAATAGACAAAGTTGATTTTATAAAGTGTGATGCTTCGGTATTACCCAATTTTGAAACTAGAATTGTGGATGGAGTAGTGTCATATGATTTTAAAGTACTTTTACCTATTGATTCTATTAGAATTGATGCTAAAAACATGGAGTTTTCAGAAGTTACCATCAATGGAAAATCGGTTCATTTTAAAAACAATAAGAAAGAACTAATTCTTTTTGAAGGATTTAAAAAAGGAAAAAACCAATTGAAATTTGTTTATAAAGCCACTCCAAAACAAACGATGTATTTCACCGGAATTGGTGACGGACAACAAATATGGACACAAGTACAAGGACGCTATACAAGTTATTGGTTACCCAGTTTTGACGATGTGAATGAAAAAGTAATCTTTAATATAAGTATCTCTTACAATCAAAAATTTACAGCTATTTCAAACGGAATGAAATCGGGTATTGATAACAAGTACAATGGTATATCCAATTATAATAATAGAACTTGGAATTATACAATGAAAAAACCAATGTCATCCTATTTAGTGATGTTAGCCATTGGAAACTTTGAGCATCAAACCGAAATCTCACAATCGGGAATACCTTTAGAGAATTATTATAAACCGATTGATGCCGATAAATACCCATACACTTACAAAGATTCTAAAACGATTTTTGATTTTCTGGAAAAAGAAATAGGAGTGAAGTATCCATGGCGAATTTACCGTCAAATTCCGGTAGAAGATTTCTTGTATGCTGGTATGGAAAACACATCTTCAACCCTTTTTGCACAAGATTTTGTAGTGGATGAAAGCGGATTTAACGATAGAAACTATATCAATGTTAATGCTCACGAGTTGGCGCATCAGTGGTTTGGCGATATGATTACGGCTAAATCGAGTAAGCATCATTGGTTACAAGAAGGTTTTGCGACTTATTATGCTTTGTTGGCTGAGCGTAAAGTATTTGGGGACGATTATTTTTACAATGCCTTGTACCGAAATTCTTTATTACTGAGAAAAGAAGCCAAAACCGATACCATTCCGATTCTCAATGAAAAGGCCAGTTTTTATTCTTTTTATCAAAAAGGTGCTTGGGCATTGCACGTTATTCGTGAAACTATCGGAGAAAAAAAGTTTCAAAAAGCGATAAAAACCTATCTAAAAAAATATCAATTTAAAAATGTAGAAACCGCAGATTTTTTAAACGAAATTGCCAAAGTATCCGATTTTGATATTGTAAAATTTCAAAAAGAATGGTTGGAAGATTACCATTTTCAAACCGAACAAGCCAATACATTGTTAAAGAAAAATGAATTCATCAGAACCTTATTTGAAATTCAAGCGCAAAAAAACAAACCCTTTAAAGAGAAAGAAGCCTATTTCACAGAAATAATGAAATCGAATGGTTTTTATGCTTTAAAAAAAGAAATCATATATCAAATTGCCAATGTGCCTTTTGAAGAAAAAGCGCCTTTAATTCGATTGGCGATGCAGACTAATGAGGTTGAAGTGCGACAATCCGTTGCCGAAACGATTACGACGATTCCTGTTTCGTTTCAAACAGAATATGAATCTTTATTAGAGGATAAATCGTATGATACGAAGCAAATGGCATTTTCAAACTTGTATAAATCTTTTCCAGAAAGTCGTGAAAGATATTTAGATATCGCCCAAAATTGGGTGGGTAAAAACGATAAAGAATTGCGAATTTTATACTTGACTTCTTATATCGATTTTCATTCTAATGATGAGAATAATTCAACAATTACCAATTATCTAAACGAATTGTTAGAGTATACGTCACCAAAATACGAAAGTTCCATCCGTCAAAATGCGCTAGAATACGTTTTGTTAATTGCTCCAACCAATCCCAAAGCTTTAAAGAATTTAGTCAACGGAACAACCCACCACAAATGGCAATTTGTAAAATACAGTCGTGATGCTATTCGAAACTTACTCAAAAAAGAAGGTTTCAAAGAATTATTTACATCACTTTTACCTGATTTATCTGAGCCAGAAAAATTTCAATTACAACGATTGTTGGATGAAATAAAATAAAAAAATCCTTCTCGTTTGAGAAGGATTTTTTTATAAAAACTCTTTTACTTCCGATTTTAAATAACTCAAGGCTATGTCTGTAGCCGATTCGCTTTCGTAAAGCGTGCTCAAAATGGTTTCTCTTAATTTGTCAGCATTAGCCACTTCATTGCTTAAAGTGGTTTTTCTAATGTTTTGAATGATGGTGTTTTTTGCCGTTATAATCATCGTCCAACATTCGTCAGAAACATAAATTTGTTGGGTTAAATTGTGGTCAAATTCTTGTTCGATATGATGAATTAATAAATTTTGATAATCGTGTTTGTCATTGTTCAAAGGTGCCACACGAATTAATAATTTTGACGGACTAACTCGTTCTAATAACAACGCCAAACGCTCATAGGCTTGCAATTTTAGCGGTAAGGCTTGCTTTTGATTTTCGCGCATTAACGCCATACGACGGCGGTGTTCATCATTTTTAGAAAATGTTTTAAAGGCATATAATGCCACAACTCCAGTTACAATTCCGGGTAGGGTGTAAAAGGCTAATTCGATAAGTTTGTCTGTATTCATAACGGTTTTAAAATTGAATTTGTGGTGCTTTTTGGCTAAACCACGTTTTGTCACGATCTAATTTATTTTCTATGAGAAATTTTTTGTCTTTAATATTTACGGTTATTTGACCCAAATAGGTAGTTTTTCCTTTTTCAATGGAAAATTTTAAATCTATAGGAACTTCAAATTCCACCCGACTTTCACCCGAATTGTCAAATATTTTAATCTTTGCAAATTTATAATTTCCTTCAGGTTTTACAACAGTAAACAAATAATAGGTTTTGCCTTTTTCTTTGAAATCACCTGGAGCATTTTTAAACACAAATGAATCACTCATGTTAGCATAATCGGCTACAGCATTGACGGCATCTGTATAAACAAAAGTATACGAACTATACGATTTGTTTTCAATACATATCGTTCCAACAACCATTCCTTCGGTGGATTCGTTGAACGTAGTTTTAAAATTTTTTAATTGTGAAAAACCTTTAGACAGAGTCAAAAATAAAATACTAGCCAATACCATTTTTGCTTTCATAACTCTAAAATTAGATTCTCTACAAAGGAATAGAATTTTTATTTTGATTGCAAAAAATAGTTAATAATTCGAGAGTTAAAATATTGTTATTAATAGTTAGTAAACCTATTTTTGTATTTTAAGATTTATAAAAATGCAACACTATATAAGCCAACTTAACGAAGCGCAACAACAACCTGTTTTACAAAAAGACGGACCTATGATTATTATTGCAGGTGCCGGTTCTGGAAAAACACGTGTACTCACCATGCGTATTGCTTACTTGATGAGTTTGGGTGTAGATGCTTTTAATATTTTGGCACTTACATTTACCAACAAAGCGGCACGCGAAATGAAAAAGCGTATCGCCGATATTGTAGGTAATAACGAAGCTAAAAACCTTTGGATGGGAACCTTTCACTCGGTTTTTGCGCGTATTCTTCGCAGTGAATCTGAGAAGTTGGGTTATCCTTCGAATTTTACCATTTACGACACTCAAGATTCGGTTCGGTTAATATCGGCTATCATCAAAGAAATGCAACTCGATAAAGATGTATACAAACCCAAACAAGTTTTAGGCAGAATTTCATCGTATAAAAACTCTTTAATAACAGTTAAAGCCTATATGAATAATCCCGAATTGCAGGAGCAAGATGCGATGTCTAAAAAACCGCGTTTGGGTGAAATCTATGCCAATTATGTCGACCGTTGTTTCAAAGCAGGTGCGATGGATTTTGATGATTTGTTGTTAAAAACCAATGAGTTGTTAAATCGTTTTCCAGATGTTTTGGCCAAATATCAAGACCGTTTTCGATACATCATGGTAGATGAGTACCAAGATACCAACCATTCGCAGTATTTAATTGTGAGAGCTTTATCCGATCGTTTTCAAAATATTTGTGTGGTGGGTGATGATGCGCAAAGTATTTATGCGTTTCGTGGGGCTAACATCAACAATATTTTGAATTTTCAAAAAGATTATGATAATGTAAAAATGTATCGTTTGGAACAAAATTACCGTTCTACTAAAAATATTGTAGAAGCGGCCAATTCCATCATCGATAAAAATAAAACCAAATTGGACAAAGTGGTTTGGACTGCCAACGATTTTGGTCCGAAGATTAAAGTACATCGTAGCTTAACCGATGGCGAAGAAGGCCGATTTGTAGCCGGAGAAATCTTCGAACAAAAAATGTGCAACCAGTTACACAATGGTCAGTTTGCCATTTTATACCGTACCAATGCGCAATCTCGTGCTATGGAAGATGCTTTGCGCAAACGCGATATTCCGTATCGAATTTATGGTGGGTTATCTTTCTACCAGCGCAAAGAAATTAAAGACGTTTTGTGTTACCTTCGATTAGTCATCAATCCGAAAGATGAAGAAGCGTTAATTCGTGTCATCAATTATCCGCACAGAGGAATTGGAGATACTACCGTCGAAAAACTTACCGTTGCCGCCAATCATTACAAGCGTTCCATTTTTGAAGTCATGGAGCATATCGATAAAATTGATTTAAAATTGAATTCGGGAACCAAAGCCAAGTTACAAGATTTTGTTACCATGATTAAAAGTTTTCAAGTCATTAATGAAAGTCAAGACGCTTTCTATTTGACCGATCATGTGACTAAAAAAACAGGTTTGGTTCAAGAACTTAAAAAAGACGGTACACCTGAAGGTATTGCCCGAATAGAAAATATCGAAACCTTAATGGGCGGTATCAAAGATTTTATTGAAGGTCAGAAAGAAATTGACGGTGCTCGCGGTGCTTTGTCCGAATTTTTAGAAGATGTAGCTTTGGCAACCGATTTAGATAATGATACTGGCGATGATGATCGAGTGGCGTTGATGACGATTCACTTGGCCAAAGGGTTGGAATTTCCGTATGTGTTTGTGGTCGGAATGGAAGAGGATTTGTTTCCGAGTGCTATGAGTATGAATACACGAAGTGAATTAGAGGAAGAACGTCGCTTGTTTTACGTGGCTTTGACTCGAGCCGAACATCAAGCCTATCTAACATATGCACAATCGCGTTACCGTTGGGGAAAACTGACCGATAGTGAACCGTCTCGATTTATCGAAGAAATAAAAGACGAGTATTTAGAATACATCAATCCGAGTGAAACAGGCGGTTATCGCTACAAACCGATGATGGATATTGATATTTTTGGAGACATCGATAAATCTAAATTACGATTAGCAAAACCAACAGCAGGAACACCTCCAAAAAAATATGGTGATGAGCCCGTTTCTTCGGCAAATATTCGTAAATTGAAGCCTGTTTCGAGTAATGCACCGAGCAGTTCATCGGCTAATTTATTCGATAGTAAGCTCACCATAGGAAATGTGGTGATGCATGAACGCTTTGGTAAAGGAGAAGTAATTAATTTGGAAGGCGTTGGCGCCGATAAAAAGGCAGAAATTCGTTTCGAAGTTGGTGGCATCAAAAAGTTGTTGTTACGTTTCGCCAAATTGGATATTGTTGGTTAATTGATTAAGAAAAAAAATATGTCACAATTCATTAAAATATACGAAGACAAACCCAACGAAGCAGCTATTAAAAAAGTAGTTGATGTTTTGCGCAATGGCGGATTGGTAATCTATCCAACCGATACGGTATATGGATTGGGTTGCGACATTACCAATACTAAAGCGTTGGAACGCGTGGCAAAAATAAAAGGCATCAAATTAGAAAAAGCTAATTTCTCTTTTATATGCTGTGATTTGAGTAATCTTTCCGATTATGTGAAACAAATAGATACGGCTACTTTCAAAATTTTAAAACGCGCTTTGCCTGGACCATATACGTTTATCTTACCAGGGAATAACGATCTTCCTAAAGAATTTAGAAAGAAAAAAACTGTCGGAATTCGTGTGCCAGACAACAATATTATCTTAGAAATCGTACGAATGTTAGGAAACCCAATTGTGTCGACTTCTATTTATGATGAAGATGCTGTTTTGGAATATTCTACCGATCCAGAATTGATTTTTGAAAAATGGCAAAACCTTGTCGATATGGTTATTGATGGTGGTTATGGCGACAATACACCTTCAACCATTATTGATTTATCGGGTTACGAGCCAGAAGTGGTGAGAGAAGGCAAAGGAAGTTTAGATATTATTTAGCCATCAGATGAAGCAAGTATTAGCCGCTTTTTTACTTTTTACAGTTACTTTATCATTTTCTCAAACGATAAAAGGAAAAGTTGTTGACGATAAAAAATTACCGCTACCTGGAGCCAACATTTACTTTGATGGAACTACTATCGCTACAATAGCCGATGAAAACGGGAATTTTAGCTTGACTTATGGTGCTAAACTGAATAGCGTTTTAGCGGTAAGTTTTATAGGATACCAAACTCAATTTATTACTTCTTTCGATGCAGATAAAGAATTGTTGGTTGTTTTAAAAGAAACAACTAATACTTTAAACGAAGTTGTTATCAAAAAAGATCGTTTTACAAGAAAGCAAAAATTACAACTTTTTAGAGAACAATTTTTAGGAACAACAGCCATTGCAAAAAAGGCAGTTATTGAAAATGAAGATGATTTGTATTTTGAATATGATGAAAGTCAAAATGTATTCAAAGCCTATTCTAATAATCCATTGATTATTAACAATGCTTCGTTAGGTTATAAATTAACCTATGAAATGGTCAATTTTGAAGTCGATTTTCATACGACAAGTATTCAATCTTCTGATGTTTTTCGTAGTTTTTACTCCGGTTTAACCCGATTTGAAGAAATAAGTTCTAATGAAAAAATCCTAAAACAACGAAAAAAATGTTATGAAGGTTCTCAATTGCATTTCTTTAGAAACTTAGTGAATAACGTTTGGAATAAAGATAATTTTTTACTTTTCAAAGGAAGTTATCAAGACAATCCCAACGATTATTTTACGATAACCGACTTGGGTGATTCTAAGAAAGTAGAAGTTAGAAAACAGCAAAAAGATTTAGCTCCCAAAAACTTTGTTGCCGAGTTTAATTTGTTATTTAAGAAAAGTAAGCAATCGAAGATTATTTTTGAAACCGATACTTTTTATGTCGACAAATTTGGAAACAATTCGAATATTGAAAGCATTATATTTTCGGGATATATTGCCCAACAAAAAGTGGGTGAATTGCTTCCTATGAACTATGGTATAGAATAAAAAAAACGCCTCAATTTCTTGAAGCGTTTGTATACTGTTTATCAAAATTATTTCTTCTGATTTTTCATTTCTTTTTCAATCATGTCATAAAACTCATCAATTTTTGGCAATACCACAATTCGAGTTCTTCTATTGATTGCTCTGTTTTCAGCGGTTTTATTATCTACTAACGGAATGTACTCGCTTCTTCCAGCCGCAATTAACTGAGATGGTTTTACACCTAAATCTTTAGTTAATACTCTAATTATAGCAGTAGAACGTTTTACACTCAAATCCCAGTTGTCTAACAAAATAGCATTTCCTGTAAACGGAACATTATCGGTATGACCTTCTACCATACACTCAAATGTTGGTTTGTCATTGATTACTTTAGCCACTTTTGCCAATACTTCTTTGGCTTTATCGCTCACTACATAGCTTCCGCTTTTGAACAATAATTTATCTGATATTGAGATAAATACAACACCTTTGTCAACATTAACTTCAATATCTGGATCGCTAATTCCAACAGAACTTTTTAAACTAGTAACCAAAGCCAATGTAACGCTGTCTTTTTTAGTCAAAGCATCTTGTAAACGAGAAATTTTTAAATCTTTCTCTTTTAAACTTTCTAATGATTTTTCAAGATTTTGTGCGCCTTTAGTGGTTAAAACAGTCAATTCTTTAGAACTATTAATCAAATCAGAATTGTTTTGTTTAAGATAATCGTTTTGTTTGGTTAGAGCATCTTTTTCAGATAAACACATGTTCAACTTTACAGTAGTCGAATTTAATAAATCTTGACATTCTTTGTTTTTTTGCTCTAAATCGGCAATTTTCTTTTTGGCACCACACGAAGTTAATGTCAAGGCAGCCAATGAAAACATAAAAATTACTTTTCTCATAAATTTCTGATTTTAATTTTTACAAAATTACAATTTCTTACTTGTTTAAACGTAGAAAAACTATAAAGTATTGTTAAGTTTTTTATTCAAAAACCTTGCCGCCTTTGACAAAATAACGATAGATGATACTTTTAGTATGGTAGTAATTTTCTTTTTGAAAAGCAGTTCTTTTTTTTAAGTTTTTGGATATCAAACCATAAAAAGCAAAATGAGCTCTAATTATGGCATAACAATGTTTGAAATTTCCTTCGAAAATAAATTTTATTCCAGCAATTCCATCCAAGCAAAGACGCGTAAAAATAATGGGAATTAACTTTTTTTCAGGTAAATTTTTAACCAACATCAACAAAGAATTTCTAAAGTTGAGGTACGTTTTCTGAGGATTTGATTTATTTAAAGTGGCACCGCCAACATGATACACTACCGATTTGTGCGTGTATTTAATAAGGTAACCCAAATTGAAAGCTCGCCAACACAAATCAATTTCTTCTTGGTGGGCAAAAAAATCGCCATCAAAACCATTTAGTTTTCGATAGACATCTTTTCTAATGAAGAAACAAGCGCCAGTTGCCCAAAAAATTTCAATTTCATCATCGTATTGATGGATATTTTTTTCTATGGTTTCAAAAATTCTTCCTCTACAAAATGGAAAACCATATTTATCGATAAAACCACCAGCAGCACCAGCATATTCAAAATATTCCTTGTTTTTAAAATCTAAAATTTTGGGTTGTATGATTCCGATGTTAGGTTCGTTTTCAAAAATAGAAAGAATAGGAACCAGCCAATTTTTGGTCACTTCAATATCCGAATTCACTAAGGCATAATATTCTTCTTCAACATGCCGTAAAGCTTTGTTGTAACCATTAGCAAATCCGTAGTTTCCGTCGTTTTGAATTATCTTGACAGAAGGAAATTGATCTTTAATTACTTGAATAGAATGATCTGTAGAGGCATTATCAGCAACATAAATGGTAGCTTCATCAGAAAAAGAAATTACTGAAGGTAAAAATTGCTCTAATAATGTAGCTCCGTTCCAGTTTAAAATGACTACGGCTATTTTTTTTTCTAACATTTATCTAGGTTATAAAATCTGGAAGTTCTTTTAAGAAAACATATTTCTCGTTTTCAAAATCCATTTGGCAAAAGTAATGATTTAGTCCGTTGGTTACCATTAAGTATTTGGCATTTAAAACCAAGTTATAACGAGCTATCTGATCAAAAGTTTGTTGCGTTATAGTTACTTCTGGCGCTTTGCATTCAATTAGTAAAAATATTTCTCCATTAGGCTGATATACAATTATATCGTATCTTTTACTTAAATCATTAATCTTGATTAATTTTTCTACGTTGATATATGATTTGGGGTAGTTTTTATCTTGTAACAAATACTGAACTACGTGTTGTCTAACCCATTCTTCTGGGGTAAGGATGATGAATTTTTTCCTAATTTCATCGAAGATAGCTACTTTATTTTCACTATTTTTGAACCGAAACGAATAGGTTGGAAAAACGAGTCTTTGCATAAAACAAAAGTAATACTTTTAGACCATAGTTAAAAGCGTATAGAAAAAATGGATGAAGTTGTAAAAATCATCAACGATATAAAAGCAGGAAATATTAAACCCATTTATTTTTTAATGGGAGAAGAACCTTATTATATTGATAAATTGACCGAATATATTGAAAATAACATTTTGTCTGAGGATGAAAAAGGTTTCAATCAAATGGTGATTTATGGGCGTGATACTACGGTTGAAGATGTAGTTTCAAATGCCAAACGTTATCCGATGATGGCCGATCGACAAGTGGTTATTGTAAGAGAAGCACAAGAGTTGTCTAGAACTATAGATAAATTAGAAAGTTATGCCGAGAATCCTCAACCTACGACCGTTTTAGTAATTGCCTACAAGTACAAAACGCTCGATAAAAGGAAGAAATTGGTAAAAATGATCGACAAACATGGTGTGCTTTTTGAAAGTAAAAAAATGTATGACAATCAAGTTGGAACTTGGATTCAGCGCGTGCTACAAGGCCGAGGATATGCAATAGAACCCAAAGCCAACGCCATGTTGGTTGAGTTTTTAGGGAATGATTTAAGTCGAATTAGCAACGAATTAGATAAATTACAAATCATATTGCCCAAAGGACACACCATCAGTCCGAAAGATATTGAAGAAAATATTGGTTTCAGTAAAGATTTTAATGTCTTTGAATTGCAAAATGCATTAGGTGCTAGAAACCAATTAAAAGCATATCAAATTGCTCAATATTTTGCCGACAATCCCAAGGATAATCCTATGGTAGTTACTACAAGTTTGGTTTTTGGATTTTTTGTAAAGCTTTTAAAATACCACGGATTAAAAGATAAAAATCCTAAAACAGTAGCTCCAGCACTAGGAATTAGTCCTTATTTTTTAAAGGATTATGATGTAGCATTACGCAATTATCCTATGAAAAAAGTGAGCGCTATTGTGGCGGCACTTCGAGATATTGATGTCAAAAGCAAAGGTGTTGGCGCTAATTCATTATCCAATCACGATTTGCTAAAAGAAATGTTGGTCAAAATTTTCAGTTAATCATTTCAAACTATTAATTTTTGTAATTGAACTAATAATTATCAAAAACAAAAATTACTTTAAAAATTCATCAATATTACCGATATTTGTCATCCTCGAATTTAAATTTAAAGAATATGGGAATGAATAAAAATACCGTTTTAGGATGGGCAACATTAATAATGGTACTTATGGGGTTAATCTTAATTGGGTTAGGCGTTTATCGCTATGCCGACGTTGCTGGTTGGGGATTTAGTGCTGTAGGTGTTGGATTTTTGGCCAATGCTTGGGTGTTTAACGCATTGAAAGGAAGAGTTTAATTATAAAAAAATAAAAAATGTCAGACGATAAAAAGGTAATATTTTCGATGCAACGATTGAGTAAATCGTATCAAGGAAGTGATAAACAAGTTTTAAAAAATATTTATTTAAGTTTTTTCTACGGAGCTAAAATTGGTATTCTAGGATTGAATGGTTCTGGTAAATCAACTTTGTTAAAAATTATTGCTGGAGTTGATAAAAACTATCAAGGTGATGTGGTTTTTCAACCAGGATATACCGTAGGTTATTTAGAACAAGAGCCAAAATTAGATGAAACCAAAACGGTAATTGAAGTCGTTCGAGAAGGTGTTTCAGAAATCATGTCGCTTTTAGACGAGTTCAATAAAATCAATGATATGTTTGGTTTGCCAGAAGTTTATGAAGATGCAGATAAAATGCAAAAACTTATGGATCGCCAAGGCGAATTACAAGATCGTATTGATGCTTGTGGGGCATGGGAAATAGATACTAAACTAGAAATTGCAATGGATGCACTGCGTACTCCAGATGGTGACATGCCAATTAGTGTGTTGTCTGGTGGTGAAAAACGTCGTGTTGCTTTATGCAGATTGTTATTGCAACAACCAGATGTGTTATTATTGGATGAGCCGACCAACCACTTAGATGCAGAAAGTGTCCTTTGGTTAGAGCAACATTTGGCACAATATGCTGGAACTGTTATTGCAGTTACTCACGATAGATACTTTTTAGATAATGTAGCAGGGTGGATTTTAGAGTTGGATAGAGGAGAAGGTATTCCGTGGAAAGGAAATTATTCTTCTTGGTTGGATCAAAAATCAAAACGTATGGAGCAAGAAGAAAAAGTAGCTTCTAAACGTAGAAAAACGCTTGAACGTGAGTTGGATTGGGTTCGACAAGGAGCAAAAGGGCGTCAAACCAAACAAAAAGCACGTCTTCAGAACTATGATAAATTATTGAACGAAGATCAAAAAGAATTGGATGAAAAATTAGAAATCTACATTCCGAATGGACCGCGTTTGGGAACCAATGTTATTGAAGCAAAACATGTTGCTAAAGCTTTTGGAGATAAATTATTATACGATGATTTAAATTTTACCTTACCACAAGCTGGAATTGTTGGAATAATTGGTCCGAATGGTGCCGGAAAATCTACAATCTTTAAAATGATTATGGGAGAACAAACTCCAGACTCGGGTAGTTTTTCTATTGGAGATACTGTAAAAATTGCCTATGTAGACCAATCTCACTCCAATATAGATCCAAATAAATCTATATGGGAAAACTTTTGTGATGGTCAAGAGTTGATCATGATGGGAGGAAGACAAGTAAATTCAAGAGCTTATTTATCTCGATTTAACTTTGGTGGAAGCGAGCAGAATAAAAAAGTTGCTGCTTTATCGGGTGGAGAAAGAAATCGTTTACACTTAGCTATGACTTTGAAAGAAGAAGGGAATGTATTGCTTTTAGATGAGCCTACTAACGATTTAGATGTAAATACATTAAGAGCTTTAGAAGAAGGTTTGGAAAACTTTGCAGGATGTGCGGTGGTAATTTCTCACGACCGATGGTTCTTGGATAGAATATGTACCCACATTTTGGCTTTTGAAGGTGAATCTCAAGTATATTTCTTTGAAGGTAGTTTCTCTGACTATGAAGAAAATAAGAAAAAACGACTTGGAGGTGATTTAACTCCAAAACGACTTAAATATAAAAAGTTAATTAGAAATTAGTTATCTTTGTTTAAATCCCAATTGAGTTTGGGATTTTTTTTAAGTTTATTTTATAGCAAATTTGAAATTTAATAAAAACATATTTTTATTACTTACGTTGACTTTTATTCAGTTAGCTTATTCTCAGTCTGTATCAAAAAAACAAATTGAGAAAATGCTTTCAGAAGCTGGAGTGGCATTTGCCAATTTAGATGTAGATACATCTCTAAAATTGTCGAAAAATGCACTTAATAGTGCTTACGAATTAAAAGATGATGCTTTGATGGCTAAAGCCTACAACATCATAGGTTTGAATTTTGAAGAATTCTACAATCCCGATAAAGGTATTGTTTATTACAAAAAAGCCTTGTATCATGCCAATAGAGCAGCCAATGATTCCATTAGAGATTGGGTAAATAATAATTTAGGAAACTACTTTTCGTATCGAAAAAACAATTTCAAACAGAGTATTATTTACTATAAACGTGGTTTGTTTTATGCCGAAAAAATCAATGATTCCATTGAAATAATGTATACTAAGCTGAACATTTGTTCGGCTTATTTTGCTATAAAAGACTATAAAAACGGTATTCCTTTTTTAGAAAGTGTAAAAAACTTCGTGATTAAAAGTGATGAAATTGAAGCTAAAATGAGTATGTGCACCATGTATGGTTCTTATTATAGCTTTTACAATCAAAATAATAAAGCGGAATTATATTTTAATCAAGCCATTAACTATGGAAAGCAAAACAAAGCACTACTATTAGATTCTAATTTGTGTGAAGTTTATAATGATTTTTCGGCCTATTACAAAAAGAATAAAAATTACGAAAAGGCTTTTTATTACTTAGATCTTTACAAAGATTTGAAAGAAAAAGTTTATAACGAAGAACGAACCAAAAAAGTAAAATTAGCGGGTAATGAAATAGAAATTGACGAATACCAGCGTCAAATCAATAAGATTGAAGGCGAAAAACACGCCCAATCTAAAGACTTGAAAGAGTCAAAATTAATCGTACTTCTTTTTGTTATCATTCTATTTATTTTATTACTGTTATTGTATTCATTATACAAAAACAATAATTTTAGAGAACAGTCTAATAGAGAATTGAAATTGGCTAATGAAGAATTAAAAATAGCCAAAGAAAAGGCCGAAGAAGCGTCTCAATTAAAAACTCAATTTGTTTCTACAATTAGTCATGAGTTGCGAACACCTTTATATGGTGTAGTCGGAATTACCAACATCATTATTGACGAACATAAAGAATTGTCTAATAGTCCGCATCTAAATTCCTTAAAATTTTCGGCGCGTTATTTACTTTCATTGGTGAACGATTTGCTTCAAATCAATAAAATTGAAGAAAACAAAATCACCTTAGAAAACATGATTTTTAATGTAACCGATGAAATTAAAACCATAGTCGATTCATTAGAATTCATTGCCGTTAAAAACAATAATAAATTACTTTGCGATATTGATCCTTCTATTCCAGAATTTTTAATTGGAGATAAACTACGTCTTTCGCAAGTATTCATGAATTTGGTGAGTAATGCTTTAAAATTCACTAAAGATGGTGAAGTAAAAGTCACTGCAAAACAAGACCGAGTTGAAGGAACTAAGCATTACATCTTTTTTAGTGTAAAAGATAATGGAGTAGGAATTGCCAAAGAAGATCAAGAAAAGATTTTTGAAAAATTTGTACAGATAGAACGCAAAGAAGGCGATTATCAAGGAACCGGACTTGGTTTGTCTATTGTGCAAAAGCTTACCGAACTTTTTGGAAGTAAAATTCACCTTGAAAGTCAAGAAGGAGTTGGAACTACATTTTCATTTACCATCGGATTTGACGCGGATGAATCCAAAAAGAATGAGATTATCAATAATATTGTAGTTGATTTATCACTCAATCACTTTTATAAAATTTTAGTAGTTGAGGATAATAAAATCAATCAAATTGTTACCAAAAAGATATTGGAAACCAATAACTTTAAATGTACCATTATGGAAGATGGCTATGCTGCCATTAACTTGTTGGATACCGAAACATTTGATGTGATTTTGATGGATATCAATATGCCAATTATCAATGGATTTGAAACTACTAAACTCATCAGAAAAAAAGGAATTACCATACCGGTTATTGCTTTAACAGCTTTTGATAAGCAAGAAATTACAGAACAAGCGTTGTCTTGTGGCATGAATGATATTATCATCAAGCCGTTTGAGCAAGCCAAACTTTTTCAGGTAATCAATAATCTTATAAACAAAAAAAACGTTGATTAATACCAACGTTTTTTATTCTTTTTAGAAGCATCCGATTTTCTTGAATTGGATGCTTTTTTGTCTTTATTTTTATTTCTCAAATCTGGTTTTGCATCTGGATTTGGAACTTCATCGGTATAAGGATAAGGATGATCTGAAACCACTTTTACGTTCATTCGGATTAACTTCTCGATATCTTTCCAATAGGTTTGTTCGTCTTTTGCACAAAAAGAAATGGCCAAACCTGTATTTCCGGCACGACCAGTTCTTCCAATTCGGTGCACATAAGTTTCTGAAATATTTGGGATATCAAAGTTGATGACATAAGGCAAACTCTCAATATCGATGCCTCGAGCTGCAATATCGGTTGCCACCAAAACCGAAATTTCTTTGTTTTTAAAAGCATCCAAAACACGTTGTCTAGCATTTTGTGATTTATCTCCGTGAATCGCTTCAGCCGTTACACCATTTTTCTTTAGAGCTTTCACCACATTGTCAGCACCATGTTTAGTTCTAGTAAAAACCAATACGTTTTCAATTTTATCGTTTCTAATGATGTGATATAACAATTTTCGTTTGTCTTCTTTACCAACAAAATAAACCTTTTGATTTACTTTTTCTGCAGTAGACGATACAGGATCTACCGAAACATATTTAGGTTTGGTTAAAAAGGTATCTGCCAATTCACGAATTGCCATGGGCATAGTTGCCGAAAACAAAAGCGTTTGTCTGTTGTCTGGAGTTAATTTTACAATTTTTTTGACGTCGTTTATAAAACCCATGTCTAGCATTTGATCGGCTTCATCAAGTACTAAAAAATGTAAATGATCTAAATCGATAAAACCTTGTTTGTGCAAGTCTAATAAACGACCTGGTGTTGCAATAAGAATATCGACACCTTTTTTCAATTGGTCTACTTGTGGTACTTGACTTACGCCTCCAAAAATTACCATCGATCTAATGTTAGTATATTTTCCGTAAGTATTGAAGCTTTCGTCAATTTGGATAGCCAATTCGCGAGTAGGCGTAACGACTAGAGTTCGAATTAATTTTCTCTTGGCAGATGAACCGACAATGCGGTGTAATGAGTTGATGATTGGAATCGCAAATGCTGCTGTTTTTCCGGTACCAGTTTGTGCACAACCCACTAAATCAGTTCCTTCTAAAATAACCGGTATAGCTTGTTGCTGAATAGGAGTAGGCGATTCATAGCCTTCTTCTACTAATGCTTGTTGTATGTTTTTTAATAAATTTAAATCGCTGAATGTCATAAATATAAACGTCTTGAATTATTTCAAGTGATTGCAAAGATAGGTTATATTTATTAAAGCTATGATTTAGGAACGAAATAGCGCTTTACGAAATTGTTAAAGATAGTATTCCTTTGTAGGATTATTTTTATGCAATACCATTGCTTTATAGCCCTGATAGCAGCAAGTTACCTACGAAGTAAAGGTAACGCGGATAGCAGGAATAGGGTAACCAAAAACGCCCGAACCTTTCGCTTCTAATAATAAACTAACCTAAACTAATTTCTGTTTTGGCTTTGATAAAATCGGTTACTAAATACCCAATTAATTTGCCCACTAAATGAGTGTTTTTTTCGTGATCTAGGCTTGGTGCGCCCTCGCAAATATGGATGTATGAAGCGTTTTGATGTTTGCCAAAGAAGTAGATGAACTGACGCAATTCTTCGACCGAAAATCCGCTTAAAGTCATGGCGCTACAAGGAATGTTTGGAATTGAATCTAAGTCGATTTCTATACCGTAATAATCATTTTTAATGAAATCTAAAGCAAACTGCATTTCGATGTTAAAATCTTTGGTTCGCTTGATTTTCATGCTATCATAGGTGTTGTACAAAACACGATCTTTTAGGGTTTTTAGTTTGTCTAAAACGCTTTTTGAGGTATAACTATGGTGCAGGCCAAAAATGAAATATTTTTTAAGAAACCCTTCTTCAAAAGCATACGAAAATCCGTTACCGCTATGACGACCTTCTAAAATTCTAAAATCGGAATGCGCATCAAAGTTAATGGCATTGATTGGTTTTCCTTTGGCTAATGCTGTTCCTTTTATATTGCCGTAGGCGTTGTTGTGACCGCCACCAATTACAATTGGAATTTTACCAGCTTTTACAATATTAGCAATGATGTGTGAGACTTCTTTGTCGATTTTTACCACCAATTCGCTCAACTTTTTTCTGTCGGCTGTTACATGAAAATCAAGATTTTTAACCAATTCCATTTCTTCGGCTACATCCAAATGTCCTAAAACAACAATCTGTGAGCCTTTGCAAAAGCGATTATGTTGGATATTGGCAATGCTTTTAATGGCGCTATCCCAAGCAGAATCAGCTCCAGGACGACCATAATTAGCACGAATACCGATGTCTTCTGGAATTCCGAATAAAACAAACTTTTGTTCACAATCTTTTAGGAAGCGAAAAGCGTCTTGATCGGCAGGTATCGTGACCATTTTTTCTCCAAATTTTACTTCGCCACTTCTATGGTTAGTAATTTTAGACAAATTAGTAGCTTTAAAACGAATCAGTTTTTCCATGGAGTAAATCTTTGCCTCCAAAAATAATATAATTATAGAAACTATCGTTATACAAATAAAATTTATTAAATTTGTTAAAATTAAAAAACAGCCCAAATGGAAAATCAAAAAAGTAATTCTTCGCTAAAAGCCATAATAATGGTGCTTTCTATACTATTGTTAGGAAGTTTGTTTTACATTTTTAAGTTGACTACCGACACTAAAACATTGCAAACAGAAGTAGCTTCAACAAAAACAGAAAAAGAAAATGTTTTAAAAGATTTACAAGAACTCAAAGCAACTTACGATGCAGCTATTGCTGAAAATACGTCTATGTCGGACGAATTAATTGCCGAAAGAGAAAAAGTGGTTGGCTTGATGGCTCAATTAGAAAAGTCTAAAGGTGATGCTGCTTCAATGGCAAAATATAAACAACAATACATGGCGCTTCAAACTAAAATGAATTCGCTAATGCAAGAAGTTGAAGTTTTGAAAAAAGAAAACAAAACATTAACTACAAATTTAGATAGTACTAAAGTAGTATTAGCAGATTCTAAAAATTA
Organism: uncultured Flavobacterium sp.; assembly: GCA_964577105.1. Lineage (GTDB taxonomy): Bacteria > Bacteroidota > Bacteroidia > Flavobacteriales > Flavobacteriaceae > Flavobacterium. Next base: position 128,496 of record CAZNWY010000001.1, on the reverse strand, counting down.
CAATCAAGTTTTAGTTGGACAAAATGAAGAACTTTCTAAAACGGTTGAAAAAGGTTCTAAATTATCAGTATTGAATTTAAAAACTGGAGCTTACAAATTGAAAAGCTCTGGAAAACAAATCGAAACTGACAAAGCGAGTAGAGTTGATATTTTGAAAATTAGTTTTACTATTGCTGAAAACAGCATTGCTAAATCGGGTGATAAAACCTATTATGTTCAAGTTATTGATAGTAAAAATAATGTTCTTGGCGATAAAGCTACAATGAATTTTGGTTCACAATCACTGACTTATAGTTTTACAACTACTGTAAAATATGAAAATAAAACGGTTCAAGTATCTCAAGATTTGCCAGGTAAAAACTTTGAAAAAGGTACTTACTTTGTGAATGTATTTGACAAATCAGAATTGGTTTCAAAATCGAGTTTCTCTTTAAGATAAACTATGTAATACAAAACATAAAAGGCACGAATTTCGTGCCTTTTTTTATATCTTTTTACCATCAATAAAAACCATATCAATTAGGTTTGTTCCAAAAGCATAAGGAAGTTGATAAAATGAGTTAACTTCCTTACTAATAATAATATTCGCTTTTTTACCTATAGTAATACTTCCATGCGTTTCTGAAATTCCCATAGCATAAGCACCATTAATTGTAGCTGCATTGATCGCTTCTTCGGGTGTCATTTTCATTTTAATACAAGCAGTAGCAACAACAAAATTCATGTTGCCTGATGGAGTAGTACCCGGATTGAAATCAGTTGCCAAAGCTAGTGGTAAACCAGCATTCATCATTTTGCGAGCAGGCGTGTATGGAATGCTAATAAAATAAGAACACGATGGTAGTGCAACAGGCATGGTATCGGTATTTTTTAAAGCTTCAATATCGTCATCGGTCACCACTTCAAGATGATCAACAGAAATAGCTTTATGTTTTACACAAGCTGCAATTCCGTTAATAGCATTAAACTGATTGACATGAATTTTAGGAATCAAACCATATTTTTTTCCAGCTTCCATGATGCGTTCTGTTTCTTCAACAGAAAAATATCCCGACTCACAAAAGGCATCGATGTAATCGGCTAGATTTTCTGCTGCAATTTTTGGCAGCATTTCGTCTATAATCAAATCAATATAACCTGAATGATTTTCTTTAAATTCGATTGGAAAGGCATGAGCCCCCAAAAAAGTTGCTTTTATTTTGATAGGATAATTTTGAGAAAGTTTCTTAATAACTCGAAGCATTTTGAGCTCACCATCTACCGTTAAGCCATAACCCGATTTGATTTCGACAGCACCAGTTCCATGCTGCATCACTTCTTCTAAACGAAGTTTGGATTGGTTGTAAAGTTCGTCTTCTGAAGTAGCATTCAATTTTTTGGCCGAATTTAAAATGCCGCCACCTCTATTGGCAATTTCTTCATAACTCAATCCGTTAATTCGATCTACAAATTCTTGCACGCGATTGCCAGCATACACAATATGTGTGTGGCTGTCACACCACGTTGGAAGTGCCACTTTTCCTGCGGCATCGATAGTTGTATCAACGCTAATTTTCGGGCAATCTTCCATAGAACCAAAAGCAGCAATTTTATCGTTTTCAATCAACAAAAACGCATTTTTTATGGAAGGTAAAATGGCCATTTCGGCACCCGAAACCTTTCGAATAGACGGTTCTCTAATTTGAAGTAATTCTTGTATATTTATGATGAGTGTCTTCATGGATTAAATTTTCGTAAAATTACTTTTTAAAAAAGAATTATTTCTAAATTTAGACAAAATTTGTTTCCGTGAGAAAAATAAAATATAAAAAAGGAAGAAAGGTACAACCGACACTTTTGGAGTACACAGGAATTCATAAATACACCCAGACAGAAAGTCAATTATTTGTATATAATGATACTGATTTGGCTGAATTTCATGAAATTGATGTCGATGAAATGGAAAAACACGTTGATTATACCAAAATCAATTGGTTGAATGTTCACGGATTGAATGATCCCGAATTTATCAAGAAAATTGGGGATTATTTGAATGTCGATAATTTCATGCTTTCTGATATTTTGAATACTACCAAGCGCACCAAACTAGACGAATATCACGACACTTTATTTTTTAATATTAAATCGTTATTGCCCGAAGAAGATTCCAATAATATAAAAGTAGAGCAAATTAGTTTTTTGTTAAAAAACGGAATTTTGGTTTCTTTTCAAGAAAAGCGAAGTGATTTTTTTACTCACATTCGGGAACGTATTCGAACACATTCAGGAATTGTTAGAACCAAAAAAGCAGATTATTTATTGTTTTTGTTGCTCGATGCGATTATGGAAAACTTCTACATAACCATCGAAAATGAAGAAGATAAGGTAGAAGAACTTATTAATTTGTCTAAACATAGCACCGATTTGACTATTTTGGAACAGATTGAAAAACATCGGGATAATTATAATTTTTTAAAACGTTCGATTATTCCGTTACGTGATTCTTTGTATTCTATTAAAAGTATCAAAGATGACAATGTTTTTAATGCTATAGAATCTAATAATTATACTTTTTTTGAACGATTGCATCAAAAATGTTTGGAGCTATTAGAGCAAATTGAATACGATTTAACCACGTTAGACAGTGCTTCTAACTTCTTTTTTTCTACCCAAAGTCATAAGATGAATGAAGTAATGAAAACCTTAACGGTAGTTTCTGTTTTCTTTATGCCTTTAACATTTATAGTAGGAGTATACGGTATGAATTTTGACAACATGCCAGAACTGCATTGGGAACATGGTTATTTTACCGTTATGGGGTGCATGTTAGTTTTGCTCATAGTGATGATTTATTATTTCAAAAAGAAGAAATGGTATTAGCATTGTTAAAAAAGTAGTTAATAATTATTTCAGTTTTATTGGTCAATAAAAATATATGAATTACCTTTGAAACGAATTCACAAATAATTCCGGAAAACATGTTTGAATTTCAACAGTATTTAGGTTTCTTACTTTTCTTAACCATTTTAACCATCGGTTTTTGGTTGATGATTTTCTTGATTAACTTCGTATTCTATTGGATATTTGGTGCAACAAGAGAATTGTTAAAAGAAAGAAGAGAAAAAAGAGAATTAGAACAAGCTTAATTAGTTTTGTTTTAAAATAAAAAAGCCCCAATTTGGGGCTTTTTTTATTCTTCTTTAAGTTCTATTATCCTGGGAAGTCTCCGTTATCACCGCCATCAGAATCTTTTTTAGGTTGTTTTTCTTTTTCGTTTTTCTGTTTGTTGAAACGATAGGTGAAAGAAAGTGTGATTTGTCTTTTTCTCCATTGCATTTCAGAATAGGAATTCAAATCAGTAGTAAATGTTTCCATTCTTCTTTTTCTAGAATTAAAAACATCATTTACATTTAAAGCAACAGTAGCTTTGTCTTTTAATACGTCTTTACTGAAAGCTAAATTCATTGCGAAAATAGATTTTACGGTAGTTTGAGCGTTGTATTGCGGACCATTATAGGTCATGTTAGTTTGCCAATCTATTTTATTAGGTAATGTTACTTTAGAGCTGAATCGAGCTGACCAACTATTAGCACTTTTTGTCAAATCTTGGTATTTTGTAGTGCTTAAATTATTTTGATCAATGTAAGTGTAAGTATAATCACCTTTAATATCACTTCTAAAAAAGTTAAAATTAGAGTTTAATTTCAACCATTTGTAAGGAGTATAATTTAGTGTAAATTCAAAACCCGATCTCGCTTCACTACCAATATTGTAAAACGTCGAATTTGTTACTGGGATAGCTCCACTATAGCCCGAAATATATCGAACCATTTGTGATGAATTAGCCGTATAATTATAATAAGCCGACGTGCTCAGTGTTAATTTGTCCCAACGTTTTAAGAAACCTAAATCATAAGAATCTGTTCTTGATGGATCTAAATCAGGATTACCTCTAAAAATATTAATGCTACTTGAATAGCTGCTAAAAGGGTTAATTTCTCTTCCTCTTGGACGGTTGATTCTTTTACTATAATTTAAAGAAATGCTGGTTTTATCATTGATTTCGTATGTAAAAAAGGCACTTGGAAAGAAATTATTGTATTTTTTATTTTTATAAATTTCAGAAGTCAATTGGTTGATGTCGATATTAGAATCTTCATAACGCATGCCGTAAAGCATCGATAACTTGTTGATTTTAGTCCCGAATTGAGAGTATAAAGCATTGATTTTTTCTTTGTATTCCAAAACATTAGTAAATCCAATATTTGGAACACCATCGTTTGTCACACCATAATCGGTTGTTTGCGAAGTAAAACTTCCTCTATAGCCTGCTTCAAATTGACTGTTTTTACCAATAGGTAATACATAATCGGTTTGCAACAAGTTACGATTTTGTTTCTGATTATTTTTTGTGTCATCAAAATGAACTTGGCTAGTATTGCTGGCAATATCTGTAATTCTAGCAATATCTTTGTCATTATTCATTGAAAAAACGCCGTCAAAAGTTAATTTGTGCCCTTGTTTTTTAAAATTTTTAGTCAAATTGGTACTGTATTCTATGTTTTCACTTTTGGCATTATCTAGATTATCACGATTTCTCAAATAGATAAAATTGTAGTTTGAATCATAATTGTTTGAAAAAACGTTTTCTTCATTATTACTTACACTTCTTCTGTAATTAACAATGTTGGTCCAAGTAGTTGATTTATCTAAATACCAATCAATTCCAAAATTTCCGTTATAACCTTTATTAATTCTTTCGTTATCACGGTATTCATCAATATATCCGGGAGTTGTTAAATATTGAGAATTGGTTTTCGTTGATCCAGGGTTATTTCTATAATTATAACCTTGTGTAGTAAAAATATTGAAGTTATCCGATTTAAAATTTACATTAGCACTCAATCCTTGGTTGGCAGGATAACCACCTGTAGCAATAACAGTTCCGTTTAAACCATTTGTTTTTCCTTTTTTAAGTATAATATTCAATAAACCACCACCGCCTTCAGCATCGTAACGCGCGGATGGATTAGTAATTACTTCAACTTTATCAATGGCATCAGCAGGAATTTGACGTAAAGCATCATTAATATTGATGGCACTTGAAGGTTTTCCATCGATTAAAATTTTTACATTGTCGTTTCCTCTTAAACTGATATTTCCTTCCACATCAACAGCAACAGAAGGTATGTTGTCTAAAACATCACTCACTGTTCCGCCTTTTACCATTAAATCTTGACCTACATTATAAACTTTCTTATCTAATTTGATGTCAACAGTTGTTTTTTCAGCACGGATAACTACTTCTTTTAATTGTGTTGCATCATCTTCCAATTGAATAGTACCTAAATTGGTGTTTTCTTTGATAGATTTTGCTTTTAATTCGGTTGGTTTAAAAGAAATGAATTCAACTTTTACGTTATAAATACCTGGAGTCGCATCAAAGCTAAAATCTCCTTTAGCATCGGTAATTCCACCTGCCGTAACTTTGTTAGTCGTAGTGTTAATTAATGAAATGGTACTGTATTCTAAAGGTTGATTGGTACCTTTTTCAATTACTTTACCGCTAACTTTTACTTTTTTTCCTTCTGGTCTTTGTTGAGAATAATTTAAAAATGAACTCATTAACAAAGCTAGCGTTAAAAAGAATTTAATGTTTTTCATGATTAGATGTTTTTTTGTCATACGTCTTGTATGACGGCAAAATTAAACAATCGTTTAACCATCAAATCACAAAGGTTTGTTAAAAGTGTGTCGTCAAAAGTTAAAGGATAGTGTTTATTCGTTCCAAAGGTCTTGCTATTACAGCTTTTTCACCATAAACAGCAATTGGTCTTTCCATCAAAATGGGATAATCTACCATGCTTTGAATTATTTCTTGGTCGGTGAGCTTTTTTCCTTTAAATAGTTCTATCCAAATAGGTTCTTTTGTTCTGATTAGTTCAATTGGTGCGATATTTAATTTTTGTATAATAACTTTTAACTCATTGAATGATAATGGGTTTTCAAGATATTTTACAATTTCAAATTCGTGTTTAGAAGTTTCTAAAAAAGCTAAACATTCTCTCGATTTTCCGCATCGTGGATTATGGTATATGGTAATCATTTTTTTTCTGAAAATTAAATAAAAATTACAATTATTGTACTATTTTAGTAAAATAAATTTGAAAAATGTTTTTAGAACAAGGAGTTAAAAAAGGAAATGAATTTTCGAGGTACCTCTTAGGTTCAGTAGTTATTATATTCTCGTCATTTATAGGACAAATCCCTCTAGCGATTGCCGTAGCTATTAAGATGTATGCCTCTGGCAAAACTCCAAAAAACAACATGGAAATTCTAAATTTATTAGATTCTAATTTATCATTGTTTTTGATGTTAATTTCATTTGTTTTTGCATTTGCAGGTATTGTTTTAGTAGTAAAATATTTTCACAAACAAACGCTTTTAGAAGTCACAACATCTAGAAAAAAAGTAGATTGGAAAAGAGTGTTTTTTTCATTTGGTTTATGGGCTGTTTTTACCATTGTTACCACCATGATAACCTATTATACTAGTCCAGGCGAATTAGTTTGGAACTTTAAGCCAATTCCTTTTTTTATTTTATTTGTCATTGCCACTTTATTAATTCCAATTCAAACCAGCACAGAAGAATATATTTTTAGAGGATATTTGATGCAAGGTTTTGCTAATCTTGCTAAAAATAAATGGTTCCCATTGGTAATGACTTCTGTTATTTTTGGAAGCATGCATATTTTAAATCCAGAAGTGGACAAAATGGGTTACAGTATTTTAATCTATTATATCGGCACAGGATTGTTTTTAGGAATAATTACGCTGATGGATGAAGGAATGGAATTAGCATTAGGATTTCATGCTGCTAATAATTTAATAGGAGCATTGTTAGTTACCTCTGATTGGACTGCTTTTCAAACCAATTCGGTTTTTAGAGATGTTTCTTCACCTTCTGCTGGATTTCAAATTTTTATTCCAGTTTTTGTTATTTTTCCTGTTTTAATCATCATTTTTAGTAAAAAATACCATTGGAATAATTGGAAAGAAAAACTTACTGGAGATATACATACAACAACGACTACTAATTTAAATGCAGAATATCATGATTAATCCAACTTACGAAAATGTACACAACCATTTTAAATTGAATGGTTTTCATCTTGACAGAGAAGATTTATGCCGTGTAGCTTATAGTTTTATAAAAGAGGGTGAAGATTTTGAAAAACCAGTTGGAGATTTTCTTTTAGATTGGTTTGATAATAAATCCTATATAGAAATGCAAACTTCAGGTTCTACCGGAACACCAAAAGTAATTCGAGTGGATAAACAAGCTATGGTCAATTCGGCAATGGCTACAGGTGATTTCTTTGATTTGCGTTCAGGAAACCGCGCGTTGCAATGTTTACCAGTTAAGTATGTAGCCGGAAAAATGATGCTTATTCGTGCCATTATATTGGGGTTAGATTTAGATTATGTTGCGCCGAGTTCCCATCCGATGAAAGATTTAGACGATCAAAAATATGATTTTGTAGCGATGGTTCCGATGCAGGCTCAAAATTCATTAAAAGAGCTGCATAATGTTAGAAAACTTATTGTTGGTGGAGCTCGAATTAGTGCTTCTTTAGAGAAAGAATTAATGAAATTACCAACCGAAGTTTACGAAACCTACGGAATGACAGAAACGATTACACATATTGCTGCCAAAAGAGTAGGTGAGAAAGCGTTTACTGTTTTACCACACGTAACTATTTCGTATGACGATAGAAATTGTTTGGTCATTCATGCACCTCACATTATTGCGGAAGATGCTATTGTAACTAATGATTTGGTGGAATTAATTAACGAAAACCAGTTTGTTTTTCTGGGTAGAATTGACAATGTAATCAATAGTGGTGGAGTAAAAATTATGCCCGAACAAGTTGAACAAAAGTTAGATGGAAAAATAAATAGACGCTTTTTCATCGCTTCTAAAGAAGATAAAGAATTAGGAGAAAAAGTCGTTTTGGTAGTTGAAGGTGATTCTTTTGATATTAACAAATCGGTATTTGAAACATTAGAAAAATACGAACGTCCAAAAGAAATTGTATTTGTATCCAAGTTTAAAGAAACAGAAAATGGTAAAGTACTTCGAAAAGAAAGTTTTAAATAATAAAAAAAAGCGTCTCAATCAAGAGACGCTTTTTTTTATTGTTTGTTTGTCAATACATAAAATTCATTATTCAAAACTTCTACATCGTTAAGTGATTTTATTTTAATTTTAGTTTTACTCCATTTATTAGATGGATTAAGTCTGATTTCTTCACCATTAATTTTAATGTCTACTGGCATTTTGAAATTTTCTTCAGAAGCGGTCCAACTACAATACAACTTGTTTTTCTCAATTTTCAAATTCATAACAGGTATGGTTGTGTATCGTAGGTATTGATTGAATATTGAAGTTAAATCCATTCCGCTTTCTTGGTTGAAAAAACTAATTACGGTTTCTGTATCAATAATTTTATGTCGGAAAGTTTCAGAGTATTTCAGAATTATTTTCCACCATAATTCGTCATTATTAATTACATGACGCAAAGTGTTTAGCATTAAAGCTCCTTTGGGATACATATCTCCAGAACCCTCATTATTTACTCCATAATTTCCAATAATAGGTTGGTCGTTTCTAACATTTCGTTGCAATCCTTTGGCATATTTCATGGCTTTTTCATAACCATTTTGACATTCAATAAAAACGATTTCAGTGTATTGAGTAAATCCTTCGTGAATCCACATATCAGCAATGTCTTTAGAGGTAATGCTGTTTCCAAACCATTCGTGACCACTTTCGTGGACGATAATGTAATCGAATGTGAGTCCAACTCCAGTCATTGATAAATCAGAACCCAAATAACCTTTCAGATATTTATTTCCGTAAGCTACAGCACTTTGGTGTTCCATACCTAAATAAGAAGTTTCAACCAATTTATAACCATCTTCTGTAAACGGATACTTTCCAAATTTACTTTGAAAACAAGTAAGCATTGGTTTCACATCGGCATCAAAATGTTTTTTGGCTCGTTCTTCGTTATAACTTAAAACATAATAATCGATATCCAAACCCTCTAAATTGTCGTGAATATGAGCATAATTAGCAATATTAACTGTTATATCATAAGTATTAATCGGACTTTTAACTTCCCAATCCCAACGTGTGTAACCATTTTTTAAATCCTCAGTTCCTGTCAATCTACCATTAGAAACCTCTGTCAAACCATTAGGGACAGCAACTTTGATGGTTGCTCCATTGTCCGGCTCATCACTTTGAGAATCTTTTACCGGATACCACAAACTCGCACCAGTTCCTTGTACTGCCACACCTACCCATGGTCGTCCTTCTTTATCTTTCTTGAACACAAAACCGCCATCCCAAGGTGCGTTTTTGGCTACTAATGGTTTTCCCGAATAATAAAAACGAATTTTTTCAGTAGTATTTACATTCAATTCATTCGGGAAATCAATGAAAACAGCATTGAAATCTCTTTTATACTGTAGCTTTTTTGAATTATAAACTATAGAATCGATTTGCATGTTTTCAAACAAATCAATTTGGATTTTTTTGGTTTTATCCACTACTTTAAATGAAATATCGTTATAACCCACAATTGATTTTTCATCAATATTGATTTTAATATTCAAATCGTAATGTTGCACATCAAAACAAGTTCTTTCGGGACGCAAGCCACCTTGTAACGAATCTTTTCGGGTGAAAGTTTCTTGAGCCAATAGGTTTTGAAAACCGATAACAACTAAGCTAAAAAGAAGTGTTTTTTTCATAAATGAATTGTATATAGTAGGTTAGTAGTCTAATACATTAATTTGTTACTAAAATTGTGGATCTACAGCAATCGTCATCATTTCTCTAGAAATCGGATGCTGAAAAGTAATACTTTCGGCATGCAAATGCAAACAAATAATTATTTTATCCGTTTATTGTGGATGTTAATTAATTGTATATATTTGAAACATAAACCATTTGTTATGAAGAAACTATACTTTATTTTATTTGCATTTTTAGTAATTGGTAGTGTTAAGGCACAGATTATTAATTTTTCTGATTATAATTTTAAATCATATTTAATGCAGTCGAGTGCAACAGCAACAATTGCAAAAGACTTATCAGGAGTTTGGTTTAAAATTGATAGTAATAATGATGGTGAAATAGATGTTAACGAGGCTTTACAAGTAAGTTTTTTAACTATCACTGGATCAAATATTAATTCAATATCTCAAATCACATTTTTTACTAATTTAAATTATTTAAGATGTGAAAGTACTAATGTTATAAATTTAGACTTAACAGGTTTATCAAATCTGCACCAGCTTTTATGTTCCAATAACAACATTACAAATCTTAATTTGTCTGGCTTAATAAATTTAGAATACTTGGAATGCAATAACAACCATCTTTCAACTCTAGATTTAAATGATAATTCAAACATATCATATTTATCTTGTATTTCAAACGATTTGAATTCTTTAGACATTGTCAATTTAATGAATTTGCAACAATTATATTGTTCTAATAATCATTTTAGTTCTTTAAATCTTTTAGGGCATTCAACTCTATATATTCTTGATTGCTCTAATAACTTATTAAATAATTTAGACTTAACAGGCTTGCATTTATCGCAATTTAATTGTGCGAATAATCAGTTATCTACTCTTAACTTAGCAGGCTTAAATTTTAATAATTTTAATTGTTCTTATAATCACTTTAATACATTAGATTTGAGCAATATGAACCATTTATCATATTTATATTGTTCAAATAATCAAATTACTCAATTAAATTTAAATGGTTGTGTAAATTTACAATACTTAAATTGTTCAAATAATTTAATAACTACATTGAATTTTAATGATTTGACCCCTCAATTAGGATGTTATGAAGGTTGTCCTGCTTCTCTAAATATATCTAACAATAATTTACAAAGCTTATTTATAAAGAGTGGAAGAGACGATATAAATATAAACTTTAGTGGAAACCCAAATTTACAATATGTTTGTACTAATAATTCGCAAATACCAACCTTTCAAAATTTAATTGCTCAATATGGTTATGTCAACTGCTTTGTAAATAGTTATTGTAGTTTTACTCCAGGTGGAGTATTTTATACTATACAAGGTAATAATCGTTATGATGAAAATAATGATGGATGTAATTCATTAGATATTAATTATCCTAATTTACAATTAGCAATAACAAATGGAACTAATTCTGGTAGTATTTGGGCTAATAATACAGGTAATTATTCAATTCCGGTTCAATCAGGTGCACATACTATCACACCGACATTAGAGAACCCGACTTATTTTAACATTTCTCCAACATCAATAACAATTAATTTTCCAGCTGTAGCAAGTCCTTACAATCAAGATTTTTGTATTACTGCAAATGGGATACACAATGATTTAGAAGTGACACTGTTGCCAATAGGTAATGCTAGACCTGGGTTTGATGTTCAATATCAAATAGTATTTAAAAACAAAGGTACAAATACCCAAAACGGCAGTATAAACTTAATGTTCAATGATGCAGTTATAGATTATGTTTCGGCTACTCCAAGTGCTGATAATCAAATATTAAACAATTTGATATGGAATTTTAGTAATCTAGCTCCATTAGAAACTAGGGTTATTCTAATTAATTTAAGCTTAAACTCACCAACAGAATTTCCTCCATTGAATTCAGGAGATATTTTAAATTATACCGCGTCTATATATGGTTTATCAGATGAAAATTCCACAGATAATGTATCAATATTAAATCAATATGTTTTGAATGCATTCGATCCTAATTATAAAACCTGTACAGAAGGAACAACTTTAGCTCCAAGTGAGGTTGGTAAGTACGTTCATTATATAATTGGCTTTGAAAATGATGGTACTGCTAATGCAGAAAACATTGTCGTAAAAGATATGATTGACACAAGTAAATATGATATAACTACTCTAGTCCCAATAAAAGGTAGTGCACCTTTTACAACAAGAATTATCAACACCAATCAAGTGGAGTTTATCTTTCAAAATATCAACTTGCCTTTCGCATCAGGAAGCAATCAAGGGTATGTAGCGTTTAAAATTAAGACCAAACCAACCTTGGTTTTAGGAAATAATTTTAGCAATACGGCTAATATCTATTTTGATTACAATGCACCGATAGTTACTAATACAGCAACTACAACTATAGCAGCATTGGCAAACCCTGAGTTTGTGTTTAGTGATTACTTTACGTTAACACCAATACCGACAAAGGGAGTATTAAATATTAACACAAAACAAGACATTGTCATATCATCAATAAGCATTTACAACACCTTAGGTCAAGTTGTTTTAGTAACCTCTAATCCAAGTAATTCTATAGATGTTTCTAGCTTAACGGCTGGTAGTTATTTTGTAAAAGTAATTACAGATAAAGGTAGTAGTAGTGGTAAGTTTTTGAAAGAGTAACGAAATTATTAAGTCTTACAATGTGTTGGGCTTTTTGAGTAAGGTTAAAAATCTGCTTCAACTGAAATCGTCATCATTTCTCTAGAAATCGGATGCTGAAAAGTAATACTTTCGGCATGCAAATGCAAACGATTACTTTTGTTTCCATACAAATCATCACCAACTATAGGCGTATTCAAACCAAGTGGATGTGCCGCATGCACTCGTAATTGATGCGTTCGCCCAGTAATAGGATAGAAGTACACCAAGGTTTTTCCTTCAACTCTATTGATAACTTCCCATTCCGTTTGCGCTGCTTTTCCGTGTTCGTAACAAACTAATTGGTTGGGACGATTATCCAAATCAACGCGCAAGGGTAAATCAATATAACCTTTATCTTCAGAAATAATTCCATCTAATAACGCCACATAACGCTTTTTAATTTGTCGCTTAATGAATTGCGATTGTAGTTTTTTGTGAATTTCACTTGATTTTGCCACCAAAAGTAAACCCGAAGTTGACATGTCTAATCTATGCACAACTAATGGACCAGTGGCATTTGGATAATTGAATTTTATTCTAGCGTAAACCGAATCAGAAATTTGTTTACCAGGAACAGATAGTAATTCAGCAGGTTTATTTACAATTAATAAATAATCATCTTCATAAATAATTTCTAAATCTTTACCACTAGCGGTATTGATTTGAAACGGATTTGCTTCGAGAGTAATACCTTCCAGCATATGATTTAAGATAGGTTCGCATTTTCCAGTACAAGCAGGATAAAATTGCTGATGTTTCCTAACTTCTGATTTTGGCGATTGTCCCCACCAAAATTCAGCCATTGCTATTGGTTTTAATTGATGTTGAAAAGCATAATGCAATAGTTTTGGTGCAGCACATTCTCCGGCACCAGCAGGTGGATTTCCATTGAATATTTTACCTAAACTTTTTAAGTTTCCATATTGATTTAAAAAAGAATATTTCTCAAATAATTGTTGTTGTAATGCAGCCGATTTTTGGCGTCTTTGTTCTTTTAATTGATTTAATTCTTCAACGTATTTATTCAATTCTTGAGTGGCAACTTCGATAGATTTCTTCCAATAAAACATCATTTTTTTTAAATGAATACTTTCTTGTTGACTTACAGCAATTAATTCATTTTTCAGTTGCTCAAATGCCGCTGAAGATAATTCTATCGATGCTTTATTTCTGTCGATTTCTCTTTGCTTTTTGGCTAATTTTATCTGCTGTTTGAATTCTTTTATTTCTGTTTCTGCTTGAAGTTTTATCGTTTCTTGCTTTTCTTTGCAAACTAAGTAATCTTCTGAATTTTCTAAGATTACTATTTTTGAATTGTATTCATTTAAGATAGCTTCTTCTTGTTTAAAAAAACTATTTTCTTCTAACATGTCAAAAACCGTTGGAACAAAATAATCGTGATGATTTTTATCGGCCAGTTTTCCGGAAAAAGCCCACAAGTAACCCAATTCATGCTGCTGATTTTGAACCACCAAAACACCAAACATTTTACCAATTACCAATCCGTTTTGATCTTTATCCAATCCGAAGTTGTGTTCGAAATCGGTTTGGTTTTCAAGATAATTTTGCAATTCTTTTGCTGCAATGATACTTAATTCGTGCGGCTCATAATAAAATGGAAAGGTGAATTTTTCAGGAATTGCAATTGCTGAAATGTCTTGTCGAAAAGGTTGAAAAAGGGAATTAGGCAAGGTAACAATTATTCGATTACTATTTCGTCATTAAATATTTCATTCATTTCAAAATTACCACTTACTCCAATTCTAGAAATAGCCACAGATTTTTTTTTGAATTTCAAAATTATTAGTGGAGATACTTTTACCTTTTCGATAATATTCCATTTCAAATTGGTATCGATTGCATTTTTCAACTGCAAGTCAGACGATTCTATATTGGTTTTGTTATCAATGCTAATTAAGCATGAATTCCCTTCTAAATCAACAATTATTTGCAATTTTAAGGTACCTTTAATAGATGATTTTGTTTCCAAACTCATTCCTGACAAAATAGTTTTTACCAAATATTTAGAATCTATTGTGGTTTTCAAACTATCTTTTTCTAAAGTAAAATGATCGGTATTGCAGCCCTTGTATTTTTCAGGGAATATATTCTGAGCATGAATGAAATGACTGAATAATAGTACTAAAAAAAGAATGAAATGTTTCATGTGTATTTTACGAAATGGAATTGTTACTAAACTTGAATTACCCCTAAATTAAACTTCTTCTCAATAGGAGAATGATTTGCAGCTTCAATTCCCATAGAAATCCAAGTTCTAGTTTCTAATGGATCAATGATAGCATCGGTCCAAAGTCGAGATGCTGCATAATAAGGAGAAACTTGTGCATCATAACGCGCTTTGATTTTATCAAACAATTCTTTTTCTTTAGTTTCATCAACAATTTCGCCTTTGGCTTTCAAAGAAGAAGCTTCGATTTGTGCTAATACTTTGGCAGCTTGAGTTCCACCCATAACGGCTAATTCTGCACTTGGCCACGCAAATATTAATCTTGGGTCGTAAGCTTTTCCACACATAGCATAATTTCCGGCTCCATAAGAATTTCCGACTACCACTGTAAATTTTGGTACCACCGAATTAGAAACAGCATTCACCATTTTGGCACCATCTTTAATAATTCCGCCGTGTTCCGATTTGGAACCCACCATAAACCCAGTTACATCTTGTAAAAATACCAACGGAATTTTCTTTTGATTACAATTCGCAATAAAACGAGTGGCTTTATCAGCCGAATCAGAATAAATTACGCCACCAAATTGGATTTCACCTTTTTTTGTTTTTGAAACCGTTCTTTGATTGGCAACAATTCCAACGGCCCAACCGTCAATTCGGGCATAACATGTAATAATAGATTGCCCATAGTCGGGTTTGTACATATCCATTTCCGAATTATCGACTAATCGCTTAATCACTTCCATCATATCATATTGATCGGAACGCGATTTAGGAATGATTCCATAAATATCTTCTTCCTTCAAAGCTGGTTTTTGTGGTTTTTCTCGGTTAAAACCCGCTTTGTCGTAATCGCCAATTTTACCTACAATGCTTTTAATTCGATCTAAAGCATCTTTATCATCTTTGGCTTTATAATCGGTTACACCCGATATTTCGCAATGCGTTGTCGCACCACCAAGCGTTTCATTATCAATATTTTCACCGATGGCAGCTTTTACTAAGTAACTGCCTGCCAAGAAAATACTTCCTGTTTTATCGACAATCATCGCTTCATCACTCATGATAGGCAAATAAGCGCCACCGGCAACACAACTTCCCATTACTGCAGCAATTTGGGTAATCCCCATACTGCTCATGACCGCATTATTTCTAAAAATTCTACCAAAATGTTCTTTGTCAGGAAAAATTTCGTCTTGCATTGGTAAATAAACTCCGGCAGAATCGACCAAATAAATAATAGGTAGGCGATTTTCTATAGCAATTTCTTGAGCACGAAGATTCTTTTTCCCTGTAATAGGAAACCAAGCGCCAGCTTTAACAGTAGCATCGTTGGCTACAACAATACATTGTTTTCCTTTGATGTAACCTATTTTAACGACAACACCACCAGACGGACAACCGCCATGCTCGGCATACATTCCGTCACCTGCAAAAGCTCCAATTTCAATACTTTTAGCTTTTTCATCCAATAAATAATCAATACGTTCGCGTGCGGTCATTTTGCCTTCAGCATGTAACTTTTCGATGCGTTTTTCACCACCACCAAGTTTTACTTTGGCAAATTTTTGTTTTAAATCAGATAGTAAAAGTTTATTGTAATCTTCGTTTTTGTTGAAGTTAATGTCCATAAATGAGTTGCTTAATTTTGTGTCGCTAAAATACGAAAACGTTTGAAATATGCTTCAGTAATTTTAAAATCAATATTATTTTAATGTTATGTAAATGTTAAAATTGATAACGCCATATTGTTGTTAATTTAATGTTAATTTAACATTAACCACTTACTTTTGCATAAAATTTAAAATTGAAACAATGTCATTAAACAGTATTTTCCAGTTTTTAGTTCCGAAAGATACCAAGTTCTTTCCATTATTTGAACAAGCTTCAGCTAATTTAATTTCTTTGGCAGAAACTTTACACGAAGGCGTTAACGCACCAAAATCGGAGCGTGATAATTATTTCAAAAAAATTGAAGAACTAGAAGCTACTATCGAAGAAATTACACATAAAACTCATTTGGAATTGAGTAGAAATTTTATTACTCCGTTTGACAGAGAAGACATTCACTCTTTGATTAAAGCTATTGATAATGTAGCCGATTTTATGCATGGTGCTGCTAGTAAAATGAGATTGTATCAAGTAGAAAAAATTACTAAATCCATTCGTAAATTAACCGAAATCAACTTAGAAGCATGTCAATTGATTGGTGTTGGTATCAAAGAATTGAAAGACATGAAGAACCACAAAGCCATTAAAGATACGTGCAAAAAAATTAATAAACTGGAAAGTAAAGCAGATTCAGTTTTTGATAAAGCGGTTGCAGATATCTTTGAAAATGAAAGTGATGCTAAAAATATCATTAAATATAAAGAAGTACTTTCTGCATTAGAATCGGCATCCGATAAATGTAAGAGCGTTTCTAACGTAATGGAGCAAATTTCAGTTAAACATTCATAAATAGTTTTATTTAAAATCGATATTTATGGATTTTTCTGTACTTATAATAATTATAGTTTTAGCTTTAATCTTTGATTACATCAATGGTTTTCATGATGCGGCTAATTCAATTGCAACCATTGTAGCAACTAAGGTTTTAACACCTTTTCAAGCGGTAATTTGGGCTGCATTTTTTAACTTTTTAGCCTATTGGGTTTTCGGTTTTGGAGTAGCCGATACGGTTGCCAAAACGGCACACTCTAGTAGTATTGATTTGGTAACCATTTTAGCTGGAATTATAGCAGCAATCATTTGGAATTTAATTACTTGGTGGAAAGGAATTCCGTCTTCATCATCGCATACCTTAATTGGAGGTTTTGCTGGTGCAGCAATTGCTCACGGACTTTCGAGTGTGACCGATCCTGAGCATGCAGGTTTCAAAATTGTAAACTGGTTTAAAGCAGCAAAAGAAGGTGAATTATTACCTTCAGGTGTTGTTATTGTGATACTATTTATAGTGCTTGCACCCTTATTGGGAATGATTATTTCTTATTTCATTTCTTTATGGTTGATGTATTCTTCCAAAAAAAGCATTTATCCTAAATTATTTACAGTAGTATTGATGGGGTTGGTTGTTTGGTTTTTATCATCCGTATTGAAATTCGACATTTCTCCAGAATCTTCCAAAAAATATTTGTTTAATAATTCTTTTTGGTATTTCATCAGCGAACCTTCCAATATTAAATGGTTTTTAGTAGCTTTTATCTTTTATAGTTTGGCTATTTTTAACTTATTTTTTAGTAGTTTTTCTACCGCTAAAGCAGAAAAAGTATTGCGAAAAATGCAGTTATTATCATCGGCTGCTTTTAGTTTAGGACATGGTGGTAACGACTCACAGAAAGTAATGGGTATCATTGCTGCTGCTGTTGCCGTTTATTTAAGAATGAATCCACATGTTAATATGTCAGCAGGTTGGTTGGATTTGAATGTTATTCTTCCCGATGAAGATAAAGGAATTAAAGCTAATATGCCTAGTTGGATTCCGCTAACGTGTTACACCGTTATAGCATTAGGAACCTTAAGTGGTGGATGGAAAATTGTAAAAACAATGGGGTCTAAGATTACCAAAGTAACTGCATTTGAGGGTGTTGTTGCCGAATCGGCTGGAGCTTTAACGTTGTTCACTACAGAACATTTCAAAATTCCAGTTTCTACAACACATACCATTACTGGTTCTATCATTGGAGTA
Organism: uncultured Flavobacterium sp.; assembly: GCA_964577105.1. GTDB lineage: Bacteria > Bacteroidota > Bacteroidia > Flavobacteriales > Flavobacteriaceae > Flavobacterium. Next base: position 110,119 of record CAZNWY010000001.1, on the reverse strand, counting down.
GGAGTAACCAAAAGAGTTTCTGCAGTTCGATGGGGCGTAACCATCAAACTTTTATGGGCATGGATATTAACAATTCCTGTTTCAGCCATTTTAGCCGCTTTGGTATATTCTATTTTAAGAATGTTTTTATAAAATAAATGATAATCAAATTAAGACTGCCGTAATTGGCAGTTTTTTTTCAACTTTTTGCTAAAGGTTAAGAAATTGTTACGAAACCTATAAAGATTTTTAATACATGATTTTAATTTAAAGATTTACTAACTTTAATACAATAATAAAACAATTAAACTACTAACACACAAACAACTACAACTTTACAATGAAAAAAAAGATTCTATTAGTAACATTATTGCTGTCAATTTCATTTTATGGTCAGATAAACAATGAAAAAATAAAGCACGATAATGATTTAAAAATTAGTTCGTTACCTTATTTTAGTTATGGTAAAGGAATTGGCATCACTTCACCTGATAGTTTGTATCAATTCAATATTAGATTTCGTATTCAAAACAGATTGTCTTATTATGATACTGAAGGAGTTGATCCATACTATGAAGGACAAGTAAGGCGTTTACGTTTGCGATTTGATGGTTTTGTGGGTAATCCAAAGTTTTTGTATGTAATGCAACTTTCTTTTGGTGCTGGCGATGTTGGTGTTGAAAAAACGGGTGAAAACCTGAATGTAATTCGAGATGTAATGGTTTATTATCGACCAAATAAACAATGGCAATTGGGGTTTGGAGTTACTAAATTACCAGGCACGCGTCAAACGGTAAATTCGTCTGGAGCCATTCAGTTTACAGATCGTTCGATTAATAATTTTAAATTTGGAATAGACCGTGATTTTGGATTTCATTTTGTGAATTTACACGAAAAACCAAATCAATTCTCTTATGATTTTAAAGGAGCTATTACTCTAGGCGAAGGAAGAAACTGGACAACTAACAATCCTAACACACCTATTAAAGACAATAATGGTTTGTGTTTTACAGGAAAAATAGAACTATTACCCTTAGGAACTTTTAAAAGAGATGGCCAATATTTTGAAGGTGATATTTTAAGAGAATCAAAGCCAAAATTTATGATTTCTGGAGCTTATTCTTATAATCAAAAAGCAAGAAAAACACTCGGTCAAACAGGCGATTTATTATATTCTGCACACGATATGAAGTCGTTACTTGTAGACGCAATTGCAAAATATAATGGTTGGGCATTTATGGCTACTTACATGAACCGTATGTCTAATGATCCTATTACGGTAAATCCAACAGATGCTACACAAACTAAGGTAATTTTCAATGGATACGGAACAGATTTTCAATTGAGTTACGTGTTTAAATCTAATTACGAATTCATGACTCGTTACTCAATCCAAAAGATGGATAATGAAGTTTTTAAATATTATCCAAATACCAATGAGTTTAGTTTTGGGATTAACAAATATATTTGGGAGCACGCTTTCAAGCTTCAGGCTGAGGCAAGTTTTGACAAATTAGATAATTATGATGGCACTACAAAAAACAATTGGTACATAAGATTTCAGATAGAAATGGGAATTTAATTTCATTTCATTTTACATGTAAAAAGACTCATAAATATAGCTTATGAGTCTTTTCACGTTTTAGGGATTAGGTTTAAAGTTAACACTAAGATAACATCTTAACATTTTAGAAATAATTTAAAAACATAACCATAAAGAGTAAGTAACTTCAACTTTAACTAGGCGCTGTTAATTTGCACCAAACAAAATAACACAACTATGTTAAAACTAAAATCACTTTTCACAATTGCAATGCTGTTTGTAATTAGCGTCGTTTCGGCTCAAATTACATCTTCTTCTGTTTCAGGTAAAGTAACGGATGGTTCGTCTCCTGTTGTTGATGCAACAGTTATTCTGACTCACATGCCAACCAATACCACTTATGAAACATCAACCGACAAGCAAGGTAGGTTTAATTTAGAAAACCTTAATGTGGGTGGTCCATACAAAGTTACCGTAAAAAGTATGGATATTAAAGAGTATACCAGCTCTCAAATTCAGTTATCATTAGGAGATAATGATATTCCGGTTATTAAAGTTCAAAGAAACGATAATGTTTTACAAGAAGTAGTTGTAGCGGGTAAAAAACCTTCTTCAAGAAATGGAGGTACCAACATTAGTCAAATGCAAATTAACGGATTGCCAAACATCAATAGAGGTATTCAAGATGTAACTAAATTAGTTCCTCAAAGTGCCAATAACTCTTTTGCTGGAACCAATTTTAGATATAACAACGTAACAATTGATGGATCGATTAATAACGATGCTATCGGATTTAGTCCTTCTTTAGGAGGTCAATCTGGAACCTCTGGAATGCCAGGAAGCAGTACTAGAACCAACTCAATCAGTTTGGATGCTATTCAAGACGTTCAAGTGTATATCGCTCCTTACGATGTAAAGTTAGGTAACTTTCTTGGAGGTAGTGTTAATGCTGTAACAAGAAGCGGAACGAATAAAGTTTCGGGTTCGGTATATTCTTATGGTAGAAATGCTGCTTTAACGGGTCCAAATAATGTTGGTGATGGTTCTAAAATGCCAAAAGAATTTGAAGATTATCAATTAGGTTTTAGAGTTGGATTTCCAATTATTAAAGATAAATTATTCTTTTTTACAAACGAAGAATATACTAAACGTACCGATCCTATTTTTTACAATGCAGGAGATGTAGATGCTAATGGTAATGTAACTTCTTTAGTTGATAATGCCACAGCTACTACGATTTCTAATTATGTAAAAACGAAATACGGTTTTGATGTTGGTTCATACAATGCCTTCAACAACCATTCTGAAAGTAAAAAATTCTTCAATAAAATTGATTGGAAAATTAACCAAAAGCATTCCTTGTCGCTTCGTAACAATACCGTTTTTTCTGAAGCTTCCAACTTAGAACGTGATGCTGCTAACTTCCGATTTTCAAGTATGGATTTTGTGCAACACAACAAATCAATCAGTACTGTTTTAGAGTTTAAAAGTCATTTCAATAATAAGTGGTCTAACTCATTCATGGTTGGCTATTCAACGATTAAAGATTACCGTGATCCACAATCAGGAAATTATATGTTTCCACAAGTAGAAATTGGTTACAATGGCGGAACAATTTTCTTAGGAAATGATAGAGAAGCTACTGTTTTCAACATGAAACAAAATACGACTGAAATCACCGATAATTTAACATACAAAAGTGGAAACCATACTTGGACATTTGGTACACACAACGAGTTATACGACATTAACTACGGATTTGTAAATGCTTTAAATGGTAGAGTTTCTTATAAATCATTAGCTGATTTTGATCCTCAAGATTTTAATACTGCTAATCCACTTGCTCCTTCAACACCAATTAGAGTTAGAGGAACTTATGCCTTCGACGGATCAACTAGAGATGATATTTTCAACAATCCGTATGCTAAATTTAAAGTAAACATGTACAGTGCTTACGTACAAGACGAAATCAAAATTGGTGACAAATTAAAAATTACTCCAGGTATTAGAGTAGATTATACAGATTTGCCAAACAAACCAAATTTGAGTAATCAAGTACAAAACTCTCCGAATGATCCAAACTATGGAACAACATATAACTATACGCCTTTAAATCAAATCAAAAATAACTTCTTTACATCAGCATTATTATCCCCAAGATTCGGATTTAATTACAATGTTTTTGAAGACAAATCATTAGTAATTAGAGGTGGTTCTGGAGTGTTTACAGGTAGAATTCCATTTGCTTGGTTGGGTTATGCTTATTATAATGATGGTGTTGGTTACGGAAGTTTTGATAAAAACAACCTAACTGCAGCTCAAGTAGCTACTTATGGTGATCCATTAAATCAAAGCACAGGTGGTTTAACTGGTTACCATGATGCAACTCCTAAAGTACAAGCAGATTTAGTTGACAACAAATTTAAAATGCCACAAATCTTAAGAAACTCATTAGCCGTAGATTATACTCTTAAAGGTTACAAATTTACTTTCGAAGGTATTTATACTAAAGTAATTAGAGATTTGTTATTCCAACAAGTGAACAAAACGGATAATCCAACTTACTTTTCTTATGATGTTAACCATGAAATGCCAATTTATTCAACTAACATAAATTCATCTTTTTCAAATGCCTATATGTTGTCGAATACTAATAAAGGGTACCGATACAGTTTAACTGGGATGGTTTCTAAAACGTATAACTTCGGATTTAATTTTACGCTAGCTTATACCTACGGAGATGCAAAAGATATTACTAATGGTGTTAGAAACTCAATGGAAAGTAACTGGCAAATGAATCAATCGTTAACGCCAAACAATCCTCAATTAGCAACTTCTAACTTTAATATCAAACACCGTATTGTTTCGAATGTAGGTTATGCCGTAAATCTTTCAAAAAATAATACGCTTTCTGCAAATGTATTTTTCAATGCGCAATCTGGAAATCCTTATACATGGGGATTTGTTAACTCAACTATTGCAGGTACAGGTCAAGCAGCTGGTTTAGCTTATATTTTTAAAGATGCTGCAGAAGCTGCTAAATATATTGGAACTGTTTCAGGAGGTGTATTTACTCCGAATTTACAACAAATTGCCGATTATGAAAACTTCGTAAACAGTAATGAATACTTGAGCAGTAGAAGAGGTAAATTCACGGAAAGAAATGGAGCTTTTACACCTTGGAATATCCAAACGGATATGAGAATAATGGACGAGTTTAAAATTAAAGACGGACAATCTATTCAATTCTCCATCAGTATTATCAATGTTGGAAACATGATAAATAAAGATTGGGGTAGAAGTTATTTTGTACCAAACACATTTAATTCAACAGCCAACATTGGTTTAACAAAAACATCTAATTTAGTTGGTGGACCAAATAATGGCGATCCAGTATATACATTCAAAACACCAACTTCGACTCCATATACTGTTGATCAGTTTGCTTCGAGATATCAAGCACAATTCGGAATTCGATATTCATTTTAATTAAATTTTGATAAGACCATGTTAAGATTCAAATCAGTAGTAGTACTAGCATTTTTATTTTTCTTCGGAGTTGCTTCAGCTCAAATAACATCAGCCACTATTAACGGCAAAGTAACCGATGGAGAACAACCAGTTGCAAATGCTTCTATAACTCTAATTTATTTGCCTACCAATTCGGTTTATGAAACAATAACCGATAAAAAAGGAAGATTTAGTCTAGACAATCTTGACGTTGGTGGTCCATTTAAAATTGAAGTTAAAGGTGAAACTATTGAAAAATTTTCTAAATCAGGTTTACAACTTTCGTTAGGAGATAATGACTTGCCAAAACCTATTTTGGTTCGAAAAAAAGAAACAGAATCACAGTCGCAAGTGGTTTCTACTACCGATAAAAATACCACATCTAAGTCGAGTTAGATAACATTTCATTTTTTGTTTAGTCCGCTGCAGCAATGTAGCGGATTTTTTTTATTTAAATTTTAACAATTGTTTTTACTATAAGTATGTAATTTTAAAGAAAAATAGAAACATGAAAACAAAATTATTTTTATTGGTGATTATGAGTAGCGTTTTTTCTTATGCGCAATTAAAACCTGTTGATTATTCAGATGGAAATCAAAAGTTAAGTGGTTTCGTTTCCAAACCAGCAAAAGCGTCTAAAAATAAAGCTGGTGTATTGATTCTGCCAGCATGGATGGGCATAGACGATCATGCTAAAGAAAGTGCTGAAGCATTATCAAAATTAGGATATTATACTTTTGTAGCCGACATCTATGGAGTAGGGAACAAGCCTACAAATTATAGTGAAGCGGGACAAAAAGCAGGCTATTATAAGAAGAACATTCAAGAATATCAGAAACGCATTCAATTGGCACTTGAACAATTGATAAAACAAGGTGCCAATCCAGATGAGATTGTTGTAATGGGCTATTGTTTTGGTGGAACTGGTGCTATTGAAGCGGCTAGAACTAATATGAAAGTAAAAGGAATTGTATCTTTTCACGGCGGATTAGCTAGAGATGAAGCAAGAACCATTGAACCAATTTCGGCTCGAGTTTTAGTCTTACATGGTGCAGACGATCCGTATGAAAGTGAAGCCGAAATCAAAGCTTTTCAAAACGAAATGCGAACTGCCAAAGCCGATTGGGAAATGGTGTATTATGCCAATGCGGTACATTCATTTACCGATAAAAATGCAGGAAATGATAATAGCAAAGGAGCTGCTTACAATGAAAAAGCAGATCAACGCTCATGGAAAGCTTTGTTACAATTTTTAAAAGAAGTATTTTAGTTATGTACAAAACAAAAAAGCCCTGAATCGAATATGTTTCAGGGCTTTTTTCTAATTAATTTGATATTTTAATTGTAAACTAAGATTTTTGAAAGAATACTTGTCTGAGTTTACTAATGGATTTAAATTTGTATTTGTATATTGTCTGAGTTCTATAACCATTTTTTTAAACTGGTAACCAACACCAATTAAAAAGTTATATCTTGTCCCTTTTAAATTAAAGGTATTAGTTATAATTCCTCTATTCAAAACATCCAAACTAGATTTATTTGAAATTTGAATATTTAAACCAGAACTAACATATAATTTAGAATTGTTTTTAAAAGAAATATTTCTTTTCAAGCCAATAGGTATTTGAATATAACTATACTTAGCGGAAACCAAATAATTAGGATATACATACATTGGTTTATAAATATCAATTGAGCTTGTGTAACTATTATTATAAGTAGGTTCAGCAAAAACAGCCCAATTCTTATTATTAAAAGCAAGAATTGCTTCAATCTCGAAACCAAAACCAAAAGTCATTTTGTGTTCCATATCATAATTTCCGGCTATGTTTCCATTTTGAAAATTTAAGTTTAAATTATTTGATGATAAATTTACAACTGCTTTAAATTTTATTTCTCCTTTTTCTCTTTTTGAAATTTCTTTATAACTATTGTCTCCTTGACACGCATTAATTTTTTTAAAATAATCCATTAATTCACCATCTCTATAATTCAAACTTTCAATTTTTGAGTTTTCAGTTTCACATTGTGCATTTAATGCTAATTGTCTTTTATATGAATCATTAAGATATAGGTCACTAAAATTATCTTTGAAGTATTTTTTATATATTAACTGTTTTATGTCTTGACTATCAAATCTGTAGAAAAACCTTTCAGGAAATTCATTGTTTTCATATCTATAAAGACTGTTTTTGCCCTCAATTAATACTTTTAAAAATATTGTACTTTTAATAAAATTAGGCTCTTTTGAGGAACTGTAATAAGGCTCACCTTTAGAATCGTCAATTTCAACAGTTTCTCGAATATATTTTGAAAATCCTTCAATAGCAAACTCTTTAGCTTCAGATATTGAAATTTCTCGAGGAGTTTCATCAGAATTAATTTTTACCTCAAAAATATCGGGATTGTATTTCCAATCAGAATTTTTAATAAAGCAGTCAATTTTTTTTCCAGAATTATCAATATAATATCCTTTTAAAAAATTCTTTTGGCTGAAACAAGCTGCAGATACAAGTAATAGACAGGTAATCAATTTTTTCATATTTGTTTTTTTAATGGTTTAGAATTCCAAATATAGAAAAAATATATTGATATAAAATACAAAAGCCAGTCTGGAGCGACCGGCTATTGAGGTGAGGTGTAACTTCCTTTCGGAATCCTCGGTGCAAATATAAGTTGAAATTATGAATTACGAATTAATAATTATGAATTATTTTAAAATTTGTTATTCTTCTTTTTGTCCCATCATCATTAAATAGGCTTTTAAGAAAGCGTCAATATTTCCGTTCATAACTGCGTCCACATCACTGGTTTCTTTTCCGGTTCTAACGTCTTTAACCAATTTATAGGGTTGCATTACGTAATTTCTAATTTGTGAACCCCATTCAATTTTCATTTTACCAGCTTCAATATCATTACGCTGTTCTTGTTGCTTTTTCAATTCAATTTCATACAACTGCGATTTCAACATTTGTAAGGCACGTTGTCTGTTGTCATGTTGCGATCTAGTTTCCGAACATTGAATTTGAATTCCAGTAGGTTTGTGAACCAATTGTACTTTGGTTTCCACTTTATTTACATTTTGTCCACCTGCGCCACTTGAACGAGCCGTTGTAATTTCGATATCGGCTGGATTAATTTCAATTTCTATCGTATCATCAACCAACGGATATACATAAACCGAAGCAAAAGAAGTATGGCGTTTGGCATTACTATCAAATGGAGAAATACGCACCAATCTGTGCACACCATTTTCACCTTTTAAATATCCAAAAGCATAATCGCCTTCAATTTCTAATGTTACGGTTTTAATTCCGGCTACATCACCTTCTTGAAAGTTCAATTCTTTGATTTTATATTTCTGTTTTTCTGCCCACATCATGTACATGCGCATCAACATCGACGCCCAGTCACAGCTTTCGGTTCCGCCTGCGCCAGCCGTAATTTGTAGTACTGCACTCATGCTATCGCCTTCATCAGAAAGCATGTTTCTAAACTCTAAATCTTCAATAAAATCGTTGGTAATATCAAACTGATGGTCTAATTCTTCTTCGGAAGCATCACCTTCTTTAAAAAACTCATAGGTAATTTGAAGTTCTTCTGCTAAATTGTTGGCCTTTTCAAAATCTTCCACCCATTTTTTCTTAGAGCGAAGGTTTTTTACAATCAGTTCGGCTTCTTTGGCATTGTTCCAAAAATCAGGCGCATACGTCTTTTCTTCTTCGTTAGAAATTTCGATAAGTTTGGCATCGATGTCAAAGATACCTCCTTAACGCACCAAGACGTTCTACAATACCTTTTATTTGTTCGGTATTTGTCATAAATAATGTAATTTTGTAAACGCAAATGTAAGGCATCCTAATTTTATATGGAAATAAATTTAATCAGCGACACCGTAACTAAACCGAGCAACGAAATGTTGCAATTTATGTTTAAAGCAAAAGTAGGTGACGACGTATATAAACAAGACCCAACGGTTAACGAACTTGAAGCTGCGGTAGCTCAATTATTTGGTAAAGAAGCAGCATTGTTTTTTCCGAGTGGTACTATGGCTAATCAAACAGCAATTAAACTACATACCAATCCTGGTGAACAAGTGATTTGTGATAAATATTCGCATATCTATCATTATGAAGGTGGTGGAGCATCATTCAATAGCGGTGTTTCGTGTTGTTTAGTGGATGGAAAACGCGGTATGATTACAGCAGATTTGGTTAAAAATGCCATCAATGATCCCGAATTTTATCATTCGCCATTAACTTCACTTGTAAGCATTGAAAACACAACTAACAAAGGTGGTGGTGCTTGTTATGATATTGCTGAATTGAAAAAAATAAAGCAAGTTTGTATTGACCATAATTTGAAATACCACTTGGATGGCGCTAGATTGTGGAATGCAATGGTAGCCAAAAAACAACATCCTAAACAGTTTGGTGAATTATTTGATACCATATCAGTTTGCTTGTCTAAAGGTTTGGGTGCGCCAATTGGTTCTTTGTTGATTGGTAGCAAAGACGATATGAAACGTGCACTACGAATTCGAAAAATATTTGGTGGTGGTATGCGTCAATCGGGTTATTTGGCTGCCGCTGGAATGTATGCTTTGCAAAATAACATCTTGCGTTTGGAAGAAGATCATCGCAGAGCGAAAGAATTGGGCGAACTCCTTTCTACTTTGACTTGGGTTGAAAAAGTAGAACCTGTGGAAACGAATATTTTGATATTCTCAGTTCGACCTTCACTAGAAGATAAATGGGTCATCGAAAAACTGAAACAAAAAAGCATCTTTATCAGTTCGATGGGGCAGGGCAAACTGCGAATTGTAACCCATTTAGATTATAAAGAAGTGATGCACAATTATGTGATGGAAGCCCTAGAAAAAATGAAGTTCTAGTCAAAAAGCAAATAGAGACATCCTATTTGCTTTCTAGTTTTATTTAAATAAATCCATTCCTGGAATACTAGGCATACCGTCTTTGGCAACGGCTTCTAATTCGGCTTCGTTAACATTGGTAGCTTTTTCGATAGCTTTATTTAAAACTAAAACTAAATAATCTTCCAATTGTTCTTTATCAGATAACAAACTATCATCAACTTCGATGGATTTGATTTTTCGGTTAGCCGTTAAAGTCACTTTTAACAAGCCATCATTACTTTGTTCGTCAATCAAAACCGAATCCAATCTTTTTTTGGTTTCTTCTATTTTTTGTTGGGTTTCTTTCAGTTTACCCATCATTCCCATTAGGTCTCCAAACATAATTTTAAAATTTTATTGATGCAAAAGTAGAAAAAATTCTATGTCAATAACAATGTCAATAAGAATCTCAATAGTTAACATTTAATAAAGAGTTCTTTATTTTACATTTGTTATAAATCAGAATAAACGCAGCATGAAAGAACTACAACCGCCGATAGCGAAAATTATTCCTCACGAATTAGAGAAGCATAAGCACATTCGAATAGATAATTACTATTGGTTAAACGACAGAGAAAATCCAGAAGTAATTGATTATCTAAATAAAGAAAATGAATATTACGAAAAATCTACTGCACATACCAAAGCATTTCAGAAAGAATTATTTGAAGAAATGAAAGCTCGAATAAAGGAAGACGATCAATCGGTTCCTTATTTTTATAATGGATATTTTTATATTACACGTTATGAAAAAGGGCAAGATTATCCTATTTATTCCAGAAAAAAGGGTTCGTTGGATGCCGCTGAAGAAATCATGTTCAATTGCAACGAAATGGCGCAAGGACATAGTTATTTTAACTTAACAGGAATTAGCATAAGCGAAGATAACAAATGGGTTTCTTTTGGAGTTGATACCGTTTCAAGAAGGCAATATACCATTCAAATCAAGAATCTCGAAACAGGTGAAGTTTTACCTTTAAAAATAGAAAATACCACTGGTGGCGCTACTTGGGCAAGTGATAATCAAACTATTTTTTATTCTAGAAAAGATGAAGTTACCTTGCGTCCGGATCGCATTTTTAAGCACAAATTAGGAACTGATCCTAGTGAAGATGTGGTGGTTTATTTTGAAAAAGACGATACTTTTAATGTTTCTATTTATAAATCAAAATCTAAAAAATATTTAATCATAACTTCCGAAAGCACTTTGACTTCTGAGTATCAAATTTTGTTATCGACTACGCCAGATGAAAAATTTAAGATATTTCAAAAACGAACACGTGAGTTAGAATATTCGATTTCGCATTATGAAGACAGCTTTTATATTGTAACCAATAAAGATGATGCGACCAACTTCAAAATAATGAAAACTCCAGAAGACAAGACTTCTAAAGAGCATTGGGTTGATTTGATTCCGCATCGTGAAGATGTTTTGATAGAAGGCATCGACATCTTTAAAGATTATTTGGTGGTTTCCGAACGTTTTGATGGTTTGAATAAAATTCGAATCATGCCGTGGAATGGGGCAGGAGAATATTATTTACCTTTTGAATTAGAAACGTATACCGCTTATACTACCACTAATATCGATTTTGACACAGAAATATTGCGTTATGGTTATCAATCTATGGCTACACCATCGTCGGTAATTGATTTCAATATGAGAACCCAAGAAAAGACAATTCTTAAAGAACAAGAAGTTTTGGGCGGATCTTTTGATAAAAATAATTATACCGAAGAACGCATTTGGGCAACCGCAACAGATGGTACTAAAGTTCCAATTTCTATGGTTTATAAAAATGGAATTAAACCAAATGGTAAAAATCCATTCCTACTATATGCTTATGGATCTTATGGAATGACGATGGAGCCTTATTTTTCCACCACTCGTTTGAGCTTGTTAGATCGAGGTTTTATTTATGCCATCGCACATGTTCGTGGTGGCGAAGATTTAGGAAGACAATGGTATGAAGATGGAAAATTATTAAAAAAGAAAAATACGTTTACCGATTTTATTGATTGTTCGAAACATGTAATCAAAGAAAAATATACTTCTCCAGAACATTTATATGCTGAGGGTGGCTCCGCTGGCGGATTATTGATGGGAGTAATTGTAAATAGTAATCCCGAATTGTATCATGGTGTAATTGCACAAGTTCCTTTTGTAGATGTGGTTACGACAATGTTGGATGAGACGATTCCGCTTACCACAGGAGAATACGATGAATGGGGAAATCCAAACAAGAAAAAATACTATGATTATATGTTGTCGTATTCGCCTTATGACAATGTGAAAAAACAAGAGTATCCTAATATGTATATCTCTACGGGTTTACACGATTCACAAGTACAGTATTGGGAACCAGCTAAATGGGTTGCAAAGCTTAGGATGTTTAAAACAGATAAAAATTCTTTGTATTTAGATACGAATATGGATGCTGGTCATGGTGGCGCTTCCGGACGATTTGAAGCATTGAAAGAGATTGCTAAAGAATTCTCTTTTTTACTAGATTTAGAAAAAATTGAAAGATAGTTTAAAATAATTTATTAAATTTGCAAGGTTTTGTGGCATCATTATTTTTAATATTTGCCTCGACACTAATTTTTTATTTATGAAAGAAGAAATAAAAGCCTACAATAATGTTTTGGAATTAATAGGAAATACACCTCTTATTAAGCTGAACAGAATAACCAAAAACTTAGAAGGAAACTTTTATGCAAAGGTAGAAGCTTTCAATCCAGGACACTCCTCAAAAGATAGAATTGCGTTATACATCATTGAAGAAGCTGAACGAAAAGGAATTTTAACACCTGGCGATACTATCATTGAAACTACTTCTGGAAATACTGGTTTTAGTTTAGCAATGGTAAGCATTATAAAAGGATATAATTGCATCTTGGCTGTTAGCTCTAAGTCGTCTAAAGATAAAATTGATATGTTACGCAGTTTAGGAGCAAAAGTATATGTTTGTCCTGCTCATGTATCTGCAGATGATGAACGTTCTTACTACAATGTTGCTAAACGTCTTCATGAGGAAACTAAAGGTTCTGTTTATATCAATCAGTATTTTAATCAACTCAATATTGATGCACATTATTTGACTACAGGTCCAGAAATTTGGGAACAAACATCAGGTAAAATCACGCATCTTGTTGCTTGTAGTGGAACTGGAGGAACCATATCTGGAATAGCTAAATTTTTAAAAGAGAAAAATCCAAATATTAGAATCCTTGGAGTTGATGCTTTCGGTTCTGTTTTAAAAAAATATCACGAAACTAAAGAGTTTGATAATAACGAAATCTATCCATACAGAATTGAAGGTTTAGGTAAAAATCTTATTCCTACCGCTACTGATTTTGAGTCGATTGACAAATTCATGAAAGTTACGGATGAAGAAAGTGCCCATACAGCAAGGGAAATAGCTAAATCAGAAGGATTATTTGTAGGATATACTTCAGGTGCCGCTTTTCAAGCAGTAAAACAATTTGCTGAAGAAGGAGAGTTTACGCCAGAAAGTAACGTAATTATTATTTTTCCTGATCACGGTTCGCGTTACATGAGCAAAGTATTTAGCGATGACTGGATGAATGAGCAAGGTTTCTTTGACAGTGTTAATGCTGAAGAAGCTCAGAAAATTGAATTTATTAAGTAACTATACTTTCAAACATAAAAAAACTCCGAAGCAATTCGGAGTTTTTTATTTTGTATTTATTGCTACTTTTTTCTAATAATATCTTCAAGAACAGCTTTACTCGGGTAATTAATTACGCGTAGAATTATAGTGTCTTTTTTAGTAGTTTGTCCTTCAATAATGTACAATTTTCCTTTTTGATAAGAAATGTTACTTTTATCAAAATCTACATCGCCATAGGTTAGGGTATTTTTAATATCAATAGTATCTATCCAATCTTCTGCTAATTTTCTAGAAGCTTCAATACTATAGTTGAAAGGTTTATTGCGCAAATCGTTTAAAACTCTCGCATTAGGAAAATAATTGCAACGAGTATCTTTACCACTAAGCACTAATGCTACGAAAAACATTCCAATTACAAACCCAACTAAATAATAAGCAAAACGTTGATAAAATTTCATTACAATCTTTTTTGCAAATGTAAACTAAAGCTAGGAATATTAGCAAATCTAAATATTTAAAAAACTATTAAATTTATATCGCTATCTGGCAAGTTAAACCAATCGCCTATTGCTTTATTAGTCAGTATTCCATGATATAAATAAACACCGTTTTTCAAACCTTTATTACATCTTAAAGCACTTTCTAGTCCGCCATCTTCAGCAATTTGCAATAAATATGGCGTTATAATGTTACTGATAGAAAGCGATGCTGTTTTAGAATAGCGAGAAGGAATATTAGGAACACAATAATGAATTACATCATTTTTGATAAAAGTAGGTTTTTCGTGTGTTGTGATTTCAGAAGATTCGAAACAACCTCCAGTATCAATACTTACATCAACGATAACCGCACCTTTCTTCATGTGTTCTACCATTGTTTCTGTTACAACAACAGGACATCTGTCTTTTCCTCTCATGGCGCCAATAGCAACATCAGAACGACGTAATGCTTTTAATAAAGATTTAGGTTGAATGGTAGAAGTAAAAACCCTCTGATTTAAATTGTTTTGTAAACGGCGTAATTTGGTGATAGAATTGTCGAATACTTTAACATTTGCGCCCAAACCTAAAGCGGTTTTGGCAGCAAATTCACCCACTGTTCCAGCACCAATAATAACTACATCAGTAGGAGGGACGCCTGTAATATTTCCAAACAATAATCCTTTACCAAATTGATTGTTGATCATCAATTCGGCAGCAATAAGAATAGAAGCCGTTCCTGCAATTTCACTCAATGATTTTACTGCTGGATACGAGCCATCTTCATCTTTTATGTACTCGAATGCTAAAGCTGTAATTTTCTTTTTGGTTAGAGCTTCAAAATATTCTTTTTTACGAGTTTTGAGTTGTATCGCCGAAATGATTACAGAATTGGAGTTCATCATTTCAATCTCAGCCATTGTAGGCGGCTCAACTTTTAAGAGCATTGGACAAGACAATACTTTTTTGGTGTCATTTGTAATTTCGGCACCAGCATCACTATACTCTTTATCGGTGTAACTTGAACTTTCTCCAGCTCCAGACTCAATTAAAATTCGATGCCCATGTGCTGTTAAAGAATGAACCGCATCTGGAGTTAAACAAATACGGCGTTCTTGGTAACTAGTTTCCTTAGGAATTCCAATATAAAGTTCACTTTTCTGACGAGTAATTTCTAATTTTTCTTCTTGCGGAAGTAGTTGTTGTTTTGTAAAAGGTGTAAGTGACATAGTTACAAATGAATTATGGCACAAGTTACAAAAAATAAAATTGCAAAGACAACCCTGTTTTAAATTTGTATAGACCTTACGTTAATGTTAAATGTCTTTTACCATCGGGAAGTTGTTCAATTTTAATGGTTGAATATTCATCGGGCAATAAATTTTGAATATTTTCGGGCCATTCAATAAAACACCAATTATCTGAATATAAGTACTCATCAATTCCCATATCTAAAGCTTCTGTTTCAGATTTTAAACGATACATGTCGAAATGATAAAGATATTGATTTTCATTGATTTGATACTCATTAACTAAAGAAAAAGTTGGACTATTAGTTGCGTCTTTAATACCCAATTCTTGAGCCAAAGATTTTATTAATGTCGTTTTTCCAGCACCCATATTTCCGTAAAAAAGAATAACTTTTTTGGGTTTTTCAGAAAGTATTTTCTGTGCAACAGATGCAATTTCAGATAATGAAAAAATAATTTCCATAAGTAACTATCTTGGATTAAAAACTAAAAAAGGTACAATCATTTCTTCCAACGATATTCCTCCGTGTTGGTAGGTGTTTCTATAGTAGCTTACATAATGATTGTAATTATTTACATAAGCCAAGAAATAATCGTTTTTTGCAAAAATATAAGAACTACTCATGTTAATAGCTGGCAATCCAATTTTTTTCGGTTCTTTAACTGCATAAACATCTTTCTCTTCATAGGTTAGACTACGTCCTGTTTTATACCTAAGATTTAAACTTGTGTTTTTATCACCAATAACTTTAGATGGATTTTTAACATTTATTGTTCCGTG
Organism: uncultured Flavobacterium sp.; assembly: GCA_964577105.1. Taxonomy (GTDB): domain Bacteria; phylum Bacteroidota; class Bacteroidia; order Flavobacteriales; family Flavobacteriaceae; genus Flavobacterium. Next base: position 94,027 of record CAZNWY010000001.1, on the reverse strand, counting down.
ATCGGTTGTAATAATTAATTTGAACCCTAATTTTTGGGCTTGTTGAATAATTTCCAATAATGGTGAATTTTTAAACCAACTTAAAGTCAGCGATCGATACGCTTTGTCATCGGAAGCTAATTCTTTAACTACATCCATTTCTGTTTTGGCATGCGATAACATATCAACAAAATTATATACTACTGTCACCAAATTGTTGTCTTTTAGTGTTTTAAAATTGTCTAATAGTTTTTTACCACCAGCTAAATTGGTAATTTTAAAATAATCTTGTTTGATGTTAATACCTAATCGTTTTAAATGAGCGGTGAGAAACTCTGCTTCGTATAAATTTTTTCCTCCATCATCGACATCGTTTTTCCAATATTGTGGAAATTGTTTTTCCATTTCTAAAGGTGTCAATCCAGAAAAAATAGAATTTCGCGCATATTGTGTCGCCGTTGGCAAGCTGGCATAGTATGGAATTTCTTTTTCTAATTTATAATGATTATTTATGGTTTTTTCCATGGCTTTCCATTGGTCGTAACGCAAATTGTCGATTACGACAAATAAAATAGGTTTGTCTTTTTTTACTAATTCTGGAACAACCAATTCTCTAAACAAAGTATGCGACTGAATGGGTTTATCAGATTTATCGGTTTTTGGATCGAACCAATCTTCATAATTTCGTTCAATAAACTTTCCAAATTGTGAATTAGCTTCCACTTTTTGAGATTCCAATATTTCTATTAGATTGGTGTCTTCAATATTTTCTAATTCCAATTCCCAAAAAAGAAGTTTTTTGTATAATTCAACCCAATCTTCAAACGAATTCACCATCGATAATTCCATGGCTATTTTTCTAAATTCTTTTTGATAATCCAAAGTTGTCTTTTCGGAAATAAGTCTTGAATGATCTAGGTTTTTTTTCAAACTCAACAATATCTGATTCGGATTGACAGGTTTAATAAGGTAATCGGCTATTTTAGAACCAATAGCTTCTTCCATAATATATTCTTCTTCACTTTTGGTAATCATAATAACTGGTGTAGAAGATTTTTTTTCTTTGATCTCGGCAAGAGTTTCAAGACCGCTCATACCAGGCATATTTTCATCAAGAAAAACGATATCAAAGTTGTTTTCAGAAAACACATCGACAGCATCTCTACCATTATTACAAGTGGTTATTTCGTAATTTTTCTTCTCTAGAAAGAGGATATGAGGTTTTAATAAATCAATCTCGTCGTCAACCCAAAGTATTTTGATTTTATCCATGTCTTTATTTTGTTGCAATTTAATATTTGTATAACGAAATAAGTATAAAAAATATATAAAATTGGTAGTTTTTTTTTGATATAATAACCCTCAATATTCTTTTTTCAGGTTTAAATTACTGATAATATGATATCTTATAAAAATTGATGAATATTGAATATTTAACAGTATAGAGGTGCTAATTTTAAGCTATTTTTAAGAATAAAAAGATTAAATTTGTAATTATTTAAAATTTAGCTTTAATACAACTTATGAAATATATTTTTTTTAAAAGAATTTCTCTTCCATACGTTTTTGCAATAATTATTTTATCAGTAGCGGTAACTTATGTTACTACAGTCAAGATAGACCAAAACAATAATGATGTTACTCAAAATCCAGAATCTAATCAAAGTTCATGTAGTTACAGAGTTAAAAGGTTGGATGGATTTAGCTATACTAAACCATTGTTATTTGTGGATAACGAATGTGAATCAGAAAATTTATCTTCTATAAAACAAAGTGTCAATCAATTGATTGATAATTATAAAAAAAGTAATGTTATCTCATCGGCATCTATTTATTTAAAAAGTTATAATACCAACGATTGGACTTCTATTAATCCAGACGAAAAATTCAAACCAGGTTCACTCCTAAAAGTTCCTGAATTGATTGCTTTCTTAAAGATGAATGAATTAAAACCTGGTCTTTTAGATAAAGAATACTTATTTGACAGGCCATTTGAAATCAATAAAAAACCTGAGTTTGTCTCTAAATCTATTCAATTAGGTCATAAATATAAAGTAAGAGAATTGTTAAAATATATGATTGCTTACTCGGATAATAATGCGACTTTAATGCTAAACAATATTATTGATGTATCGGTATTTAAGAAAGTATTTACCGATTTAGGACTTCCTGCGCCAGACTGGAATGCTAGTGATTATCCTTTGACAGCACCAGATTTCTCGTTATTTGTCAGAGCGCTTTTTAATGCATCTTACCTTACAATTGCCGATTCAGAATTTGCAACAAAATTACTTAGTGAGTCTGATTTTAAAGATGGTATTTTAAAAAGTTTGCCTAAGTCAACTAGAATTGTGCACAAATTTGGAGAAGCTGGTGATGCCAATGAAAAGCAATTGCATGAATCAGCAATTATATATTTAGACAACAATCCTTACCTTTTAACGATTATGACTAAAGGTAATGATATGAAAAAGCTGCCTGATGTGATCAATCAAATATCAGCACTTATCTACCAAAACATGAATGTAGCATCTAAAAACATGTGATATTCAAGTATTGCATGATATAGTAATAGTAACCTTTTAATACTTAAAAATCATGAATGAAGCGCACTTGCATATGGTTGTAAACCATTTTCCAATTATCGGAACTATTTTTGGATTTGGAATCTTAATCGTTGGTTTAATTAGAAAGGATATTACTATAAGAAATGTTTCTTATTTTATATTTGTTATTGCTGCATTATTTGCAGCTGTTAGCATGGCTACAGGTGATGGGGCAGAGGAGATGGTAGAAGATATGCCTAACATTGGACGTCAAATAATTCATGAACATGAAGAGATTGCAGAAAAACTAGCTATTGTGTTATATCTTTTGGGATTGACCTCTATAGTAAGTTTGTTTTTTAACCGTAAAAATAATCCAAAAGAAAGAATCATTTCATTTGCAATTCTAACCATTGCGGCCATCGGAATGTTTTTAGCACAACAAACTGGAACTACAGGTGGTGAAATTAGACATACCGAAATCAGATCTAACAATTCAAATAATTTAGATAAAAACAATTCGTTAGAACACGAAGAAGATTAACAGCAGTTAAACCGCAATCTTTTCTAATAATAATACTTGACTCTTCAATCTTTCAATAAGCATATTCATCATGCGTTTATTGAGGTTTGAAGAGTTTTTAATATACTCTTTATACTCTTCAACGGTAAACAGCCCAATGATCATTCCTTTTAGTGAGTTTCTAAACTTTATATCACGCTGAATGACGTTTTCAATATAACCCATTTTTTTTTCGGGTGATAGGGTGAAGAAAACACTTTTTTGCTTTATAACATAATTTTGAAACACTTCAATAAACAAATCATTTTGTAGTTTAAGAATAGGGCGAAGGGTTTTATTTTGGAATAATTCTTCAGATGAAGATTGATTCGTAATGGTACCGATGCTTTCTCCTCGTAATTGCAATAAAACGATATCTCTTGTTTCCATTTTTTATTTAAAGTTATAAAAAAACCTCTGTCGTTAAACAGAGGTTTTTTTTATTTATTAAGATAGAATTGTTAATTATTCTTTGATTTTGAAAGTAACTCTTCTTACTAATTTTCTTGCACCTTCAGAATCAATTGCTACAGATGCATCTTCACCAACTGGAACTACGTTTAATCTAGAAGGATCAATACCTGCTTTAACTAAGATAGCTTTTACAGCTTCAGCACGTCCTTTTGATAAAGCATCATTTTTAGCACTTGAACCAATTTCATCTGCGTGACCTAAGATATCAACAGATGCTTTTGGGTTGTTTTTTAAGTAGGTTCTAATGAAGTCGATACCTTCTGTAGAAACGTTTGTTGGATTTACTTTACCAGTATCAAAATAAGTAGTAACATAACCTTCATTAACAAGACGTTTAATCATGTCACCATTAGATTTTTCAGTACTTTCTTTAGTTGTTTTATCAACATAACGCTCCAATTCATCAGGTACACCATTTCTGTTTAAATCAACCATTTTACCTCTAGTATCAACTGCAACACCAGCAACTGAATTGTTTTCTTGATCTAAATAATCTGGAACACCATCTTTATCGGTATCGTTCATAAGAGTTTCCATATCGCCAACTCTCTTATCTAGAGCATCAATTTTATCTAAGTTTTTATCCCTGATAGTAGCCCAATCACCATGAATATCATTTGGACCAAATGAATACGATAATCCTAATGATGTAGTAATCAACTGACCGTTAAGGTTGTTTAAGTTATCCGAATAACTTCCGTCCCAGTTAAAATGCTGTCTGTAGTTATTTTGAATAGCAATATCTAACATTACAGACATTTTTTTTGAAAAACGGAATTGCGGTGTAATTCCTATAACTAAACCTCCATTATATTCAGAAACACCATTATTATGATCGTGTTCAATTACATTAGCTGTTTTAGAAGTCATGCGGTCAATTCTAATACCACCATGAAACAAAAGTCCAAAACGATCCAACGATTCTTCAATTCCAAACAATCGACTAACGTTAACAACACCTTCCATCGAAATTCCTATTTGTTGCATTTCAAACGGAATACTACCATTGTTTTTAATGTTTTTTAAATCGTCGTAATGCAAGGCTCCTTTAAATCCAAATTTTGGACTTATCATATATCTTGCACCAAGACTAAAACTGTTAGCTTGAGGTTTTCCTAAAAAAGTATTGGGGTCGCTTGAAAAATATCCAGGTGCGTAGGGTTTTACTCCTTTTGCTTGTCCAACTGTTGCTTCAATGGTCCATTTATTGAACTCTGAGGATGTGGTGTCTTTCTGTACTTTGTTATCTTGGGCATTAACAGAGGCTGCTGAAACCAACAATAAAGACAATACTGTAATTTTTTTCATTTTATAATAAATAGGTTAAATTTTTTATAATCAATTGCAAATATAATAGATTACAATAAATTACCAACTATTTAATGCCTAAAATGCTTTATTTTTGACATCTTATTTGTAAAATGTATGAGAATATGAGAATCTCTAAAATTTTTGTTACCGTAGACGTTGTACTATTTAGGTTGAACAATTCTAATTCTGAAATTTTATTAATCAAACGCAAGAACGCACCTTTCAAAGATGATTGGGCTTTACCCGGCGGTTTTGTTGATGAAAACGAAGATTTGGTGGATGCTGCCGTTAGAGAGCTTTTTGAAGAAACACAAATTCAAATCAAAGATTTAGAACAGCTTCAAGCTTTTGGAAAACCATTTCGAGATCCAAGAAGTCATGTTGTAACTGTTGCATTTATGGGTTGTGTTCCAGAAAATACTATTGCTAAAGCAAGTGACGATGCAAAAGAAGCGAAATGGTTTTCGGTTAACGATTTGCCAAAATTAGCTTTCGACCACGATGAAATCATTAAATTTGCTTTATCAAAAACTACCGCAAAATGAGATTTCATACTAGAAAATGGGTTAAACCCGAAGATTTAAATCCGAATAGCACTTTATTTGGAGGTCGATTATTAGCTTGGATTGATGAAGAAATTGCTCTTTATGCTATCATTCAGCTAGAAAGCCCGAGAATTGTAACCAAGCACATGTCGGAAATCAATTTTAGAAGCTCTGCCAAACAAGGCGATATTGTTGAAATTGGAATTGATGTTATTAAATTTGGAACCACTTCTTTGACCTTAATGTGTGAAGTTCGTAACATGATGACCAAAGAAACTATCATTACAATTGATACCATTACTATGGTGAGTGTTGATTTAGACGGAAAGCCTCAGCCACACGGAAAAACAAAAATAGAATATGTAGAAGATCGTTTAGGAAAACGTTAAACTACAAAACTACTTTTATCGGTGGGCATTTCATAAATTTCTAAATCAAAATAAACGATAGAAGCAATGATATGATCAAAAATGTCTGCCATAATGTATTCATATTGTTCAAATCGTTGGTCTTTTGAAAAAGTATAAATTTCCAATGGAATTCCCTGTGCCGTAGGTTGCAATTGTCGGCAAAGCAAGATCATATTCTTATTCAATCCAGGGTAATGCTCTAAGTAATTGGTGATGTATTTTCTAAACAAACCAAAATTGGTCATATTTCTACCATTAATTGACAGCGATTTGTCTACATTGTATGTTTTGTTATACTTAGTAATTTCGGTCTGTCTAATATCAATATAATCTGATATTAATTGAATTCGTTTCATTTTTTGAAGTTCGTCATCGGTCAAAAAACGAATACTTTTGGCTTTGACTAAAATATGCCTTTTTATTCGTCTACCATCAGAATCCAGCATACCTCGCCAGTTTCTAAACGAATCAGAAATCAAACTATACGTTGGAATAGTAGTGGTGGTGTTGTCAAAATTTCGAACTTTTACAGTGGCTAAATTAATTTCAATAACATCTCCATCTGCACCATATTTATCAAACGTGATCCAATCACCAATGCGCACCATATCATTTAACGAAACTTGAACACTAGCTACAAATCCTAAAATGGTGTCTCTAAAAATCAAAATCACAATCGCCGAAATAGCTCCTAAAGTTCCTAGTAAAGTATTTTTGTCAATATCAAAAATCTTAGAAATAATCACACCTACACCATATATCCAAAGCACAATCATAATTACTTGAATATAGCTATCTATGGGTTTGTCGCTGAATCGAGGTTGGTCTTTTAAATAATCTTTAATAGCATTTAAAACACTTCTAATAATCCATAGTGAAAGTAAGATGATGTAAATACCAACTAATTTGCCAAACATTGATTCCCAATAGACATAATGCTCTAAAATAACGGGAACTGATTTGTAGATGAATACAAACGGAATCAGATGAGCAATGTATTTTGCAGTTTGGTTGGAAACTAATAAATCGTCGAAATTGGTTTTGGTTTTTTTGGCAACAACAGCTAAAATGGTTACTAAAACCAATCTAAAAACTACGTAAATAAAATAGGATAAAAAACACAGAATTACGATGTTTAGTGTTAAACTAACATAAGAAGAAAGTGTGTCACCTAAATGAATTTTACGCAGTAACGGATACAACCATCCGAATAGTTTCTCTAAAAAATTATGCATTTTTCAAATATTTTTTTTCAATAAAAAAGGCACCAAATGGAATCAACGAACCCAAAATAACGATTAATAAATCTTTTGTGCTCCAATTTTGTTTCTCTTTAATCATAAATGCCAAATAAAGATAAGCAATAAAAAGAACTCCGTGTGTCATACCTACAGGAAAAAGCAATGTTTTATACAAAACCAAATCATTTGGCTTGATAAATAACATGTTTGAAAGTAAAATTAAGAAAGAAAATCCTTCTAAAACAGCAGTAATTTTGAAAATCTTAGTCATAGCATTGTATTTAAGTGTGCAAAATTAAGTAATAACCTTAATAATAAACCTACAATCTGCGTTACTTTTGCAATAATTTAGTATTTCTATGAGCAAACGTGATTTAAAAAAGTATTTATCAGAATTAGACAAAAACCAACTTGAAGAACAATTAATTGAGTTGTACGATAAGTTTAAAGACGTTAAGGTATATTATGATTTTGTATTCAATCCTAATGAACGAAATCTAGTAAAAGACGCTAAACTCAAAATTTCGAATGAGTATTTTCCCATAAGAGGGAAAAAACCTAAAATGCGACGATCATTGGCTCAAAAATTCATCAAACACTTTATTACGTTGGGTGTAGACGCTTTTATTATTGCCGATGTTATGTTGTACAACATAGAAATAGCTCAAGCTTTATCTTCAGAAAAACAAATTAATAATGAATCTTTTTACAAAAGTATGCTCAATTCATTTGAACAAGCCATAAGTTTTATGATTGAAAAGGGAATTTTAGAAGAATTTAAAAGTAGAGTAGTGGTGATCAAAGACGAAACGATCAAACAAAACTGGATGAATAAATTCGAATTCAATGCCATCGTAGAACGATTTGATTATTAATTAATTATTATTTTTAAAAATAATTGTGCTGAAACTCTTTTTTAGGTGTATTTTTGCAAAATTGTAAAAATCACTATGCCAAAAAAGGATTTACTTGCCGAAATTGAAGATAAAAAGGAGCTGTACGGCTACCAAAAAGGTGACATCGACAAAATTTTTGAACGATTAGATAACGCGCCTCACAACTACCATTTATTGTATCAATTGCCAACTGGCGGTGGAAAAACAGTTATTTTTTCAGAAATCACAAGACGGTATTTAGAACAACACAATAAAAAAGTGGTTGTACTAACTCACCGTATAGAGCTTTGTAAGCAAACTTCTAAAATGCTAAAAGCTTTTGATGTAAAAAATAAAATCATCAATAGTGCGATAAAAGAGCTTCCAGATCAAGAAGAATATTCGTGTTTTGTAGCCATGATTGAGACATTAAAAAATCGTCTTAATGATGAAAAATTAGAAATACAAGATGTTGGTTTAGTGATAATTGACGAAGCTCACTTCAATTCTTTTAGAAAGTTATTTAGTGCCTTTGAAAATGCTTTTATTTTGGGTGTTACTGCTACGCCTTTGAGTTCGAATATCAAGCTTCCGATGTATGAAAATTACAGCGAATTGATTGTAGGTGATACCATTCAAAACCTTATCGATAAAGGATTCTTAGCCAAAGCAACTACCTATAGTTATGATGTTGGATTGACTTCGTTAAAAGTCGGAATTAATGGCGATTATACTGTAAAATCATCTGATGATTTGTATAGCAATATGGTAATGCAAGAGAAATTATTGCATGCTTATACCGAAAAATCTCTTGGTAAAAAAACGTTGATTTTTAATAACGGAATTAATACGTCTTTACACGTTTACGAAAGTTTTAAACATGCGGGTTATAACATCAGACATCTTGATAATACTACATCTAACGAAGATCGAAAAGACATTTTACATTGGTTCAAAAAAACTCCAGACGCTATATTAACTTCGGTAGGAATTTTAACTACCGGATTTGACGAGCCAACCGTTGAAAGCATTATTTTGAATCGAGCCACCAAGTCGTTAACACTTTATTTTCAGATGATTGGACGCGGTTCGAGACGTTTACCTCATAAAGACAGTTTTATCGTTATTGATTTGGGAAACAATGCATTGCGTTTTGGTTTATGGAACAATCCAGTAGATTGGCAACATATTTTTAAATCACCCGAATATTATTTAGAAAGCCTTCGTGATGATGCCGAAATTGAAAGTAATTTCAAATATGTTATGCCTGATGAACTTCGAAAAAAATTCAGTAAAACAGAAAATGTTTTTATGGATATTCATGAAGAGTTTAAATTAACGGTAAAAAATAACCTAAAAGCAAAAACAATTATTGAAAAATCGTTAGAACAACATGCAACGATGTGTGTTGAAAATACGGAAGATTTATTGGAAGCCCGAAAACTTTCAAAAGAATTGAATGATGATATTGAATATCGTATCAAACAATATTGTATTTGTTTAGGAAATGTGACAAAAAATTATCGCAGTTGGCTCACCGAAGATTATATTCAAAAACTAACTATTGCAATTGGTAGAATATACCGTATAAAAGTCATGAATGAGTTGTAATTACTAGCATTTGACTATTTTATTAGTAATTGTTAATTGAACTATAATTTATATTATGTAAAATAGAATATTTCAGAATTGCCTCCCAACTTGTATTATTTAAGTCTTAAATTGATTATAATTGTTAAATAACCAATCTTTATCTTTATTACTTTTGCATTGTGATACAATTTTTATATTTTTATAAAGTTAACACTTATTATGAGCAACGCCATCACACAACGTATAGCAGATTTTTTGAAAGAACACGAGCCTTTTAATTATCTTTCGTATGAAGATTTAGTTAAAATTGCTAACACCATTCGTGTCATAAATTTAGAAAAACACAAAACTTTATTTCAAATTAATGATTCTTTACACGATTCATTTTACGTTGTCGCCTCAGGAGTTATACATTTGACTGTGATTTCTGATGCCGAAGAATCTTTGTTAAACAAATGCTATGCTGGTGATATTTTTGGATTACGACCATTTTTTGCCAAAAACAATTACCAAATGACAGCAAAAGCTCGTGAAGAAAGTATTGTATATGCTATTCCTATTGCGACTTTCAAGCCATTTGTGGCACAAAATTCAGAGGTTTTGAATTTCTTATTAGAAAGTTTTGCTGCCAATACCAAAACTGGCTCGCTAGATAATAATCACGGTTTGATTTCAGATAATGTATCCTATTCTGATAATCAATCGGATATGTTGTATTTTCAATCGCTTACATACAACAAAACTCCTTTAAAGATTGGTGTTGAAACCATGATAAAAGATGCAGCGCAACTGGTTACCGACAACATGTTGGATAGTGCTTTGATTACTGAAGACGGATGTCCTGTAGGAATCGTTACAGACAAAGATTTTCGTTCGAAAGTTGCTACAGGAAGAATTGCTTATACCAATACCATTAATAAAATAATGGCTTCTCCAGTAATTACTGTCACCGAAAATATTTCTGTAGCCGAGGCACAATTGATAATGTTAAAACACAGCGTTACTCACCTTTGTGTTACATACGATGGCACAGATAAATCGGATGTAAAAGGAATTATCTCGGAACACGATTTAGTGGTCGCTCAAGCTAATAATCCTGGTGTTCTTCTTAAGGAAATAAAACGTTCACAAAGTGCTAAAGAGTTGAAATTAGTACGTGACAAACTCAATGAAATTATTCAATCTTCTCTCAATAAAAACATTCCTTTAACCCACATCAATAGTATTGCGGGTGAAATTACTTTGGCAATCATTAAAAGAGCCGTTGAGCAAGCTATTTTAGACTTAGGCTCACCTCCTGCCCGGTTTGCTTGGTTAAGTATTGGAAGTCAAGGTAGAAAAGAACAATTGTTGTTAACAGATCAAGATAGTATTTTGGTATTTGAAGATGTTACAGCAGACAAATATCGTGACGTAAAAGATTACTTTTTGAAATTAGCAAAAAAAGCAACTGTAACGTTGGAAAAAGTAGGTTTTTCATTTTGTCCTCAAGGTCACATGGCTAGTAATATGTTATGGTGTAAGTCATTGACAGATTGGACGAAACAATACAATACTTGGATGAATACTCCAGGAGAGAAATCTAATGAAATTAGCAGTGTTTTCTTTGATTATGAAATAGCTTTTGGGGAACAAAAAATTGAAGATGCTATAACCGAAGTTATTTTTAAAAACGCCAAAAACAACGTACTTTTCTTTGATTATTTAGGAAATGACGCTCTTAAAAAACCTGCCCCACTTAATTTTTTCAAAAAATTCAATTTAGAAGAAGAAGGTGAACATAAAGGCAAGTTTGATATTAAGACTCGCGCATTAATGCCGCTTATTGACGGAGCTCGAATGCTTGTGATGAGTAATAATATAAAAGGTATAAATAGCACATACTTACGATACAAGCAATTAGCAATGATTGACCCGAAATTTTCTGAAGTATATCTTAATTGCGCAGAATCCTTTTTAGTATTGTCAAAATTTAGAGTTTTAGAAGGTTTAAAAAATGATAGTTCTGGACAATACATCAATTTAGATGAATTAAATAAAGTAGATCGCGAAAAACTGAAAAACGCTTTAAGTTCTATTCGCGATTTAGAAGAATTAATTAAAGACAGATTTCAACTTACCCAATTTTCATAATTATGCTCGATTGGTTAAAAAATATAAACAAAGATTATCCTGAATTTTGGAAAACGTACTTATCGAAATTTGATAAAAAAGGAAATCGATATGTTGCATTAAGTGTTGATACCACTGGGTTAAACCCTAAAAAAGATGTTATTTTGTCTTTGGGTGCAATTGCCGTAATCAATGATAATATCATTATTGGTGATGTTTTTGAAGCGACCATTCCGCAATATAAATTCCTTCATGACAATGGTTTGTCTAATGATTTTCTTTTAGAATCAGAACAACCCAAACTTTCTGAAGTTCATGCCCTTGAAAAATTGGTAGAATATATGGGCAATGCTACTTTGGTTGGTCATCGCATTAACTTTGATATTGAAATGATTAATGAAGCTTTAGAGAAATTAGGCTGTGGTAGGCTTAAAAACGAAGCTTTAGATATTGAAGTAATGTATAAAAAATTACACGATATTAATGACAAAAACTTTTCTTTAGACGATTTAAGTCATATTTTTAAAATCGGACAAACGGAGAGAATTTCTACCACAGATGATGCTTATACCATAGCATTATTGTTCTTAAAATTAAAATCTCGATTAGGATTTAAATAAGTAAATGATGAGAAAAATAGTGTTAGGTTTTGTATTGTTTATTTCAACATACACTGCACAAAGTCAGGAAAATACCATGAATAAAGATTGGGCCAATTTAAATAAATACGCTGCTGAAAATACTGTAGTGCTGCAAAATCAATCTATCGAAAAACCAATTATTTTGATGGGTGATTCTATAACAGAATTTTGGAAAACTAATGATCCTGATTTTTTTTCATCCAATAACCTTCTCGATAGAGGTATTAGCGGTCAAACTACTCCACAAATGTTGTTACGTTTTCGTCAAGACGTAATCGACCTTAAACCCTCTAAAGTAGTGATTCTTGCTGGAATCAATGATATTGCCGAAAATACAGGACCAATAGCTATCGAAGCTATTTATGGAAATATTGTTTCTATGGTTGAATTGGCTAAAGTTAATCAGATTAAAGTAGTGTTGTGTGCCGTTTTACCTTCTAATTCTTTCAATTGGAATCCTAACATACAACCTGCTGATAAGGTAATAACACTGAACCAAATGATAAAAGCATATGCTTATAAAAATAAAATTCCTTATGTAGATTATTATACAGCTATGGTTAATGATTCTAAAGGATTAGATAAAAAATACGGCGATGATGGCGTGCATCCTAACTTGAATGGCTACAAACTAATGGAATCATTGCTTCTTAAAGTTTTGAACGATTAATTTATCTTTAAGGTTTTCGGTTACAAAACTTATAATTTCAATATCATTTCTTAATTAATTTTATTTTTTTTAATAATTTTAAAGAATATTTTATTTAATACTCTTGATTAAAACTAATGAAATTTTTATCCATTCTCTTACTGACTATATTTCCACTATTTTCTTTTGGTCAAACAAATAGTTCCAACTACAATGAACCTTATCGGTTACAATATCATTTTTCACCACCCTCTAAATGGATGAATGATCCTAACGGAATGGTCTATTTGAATGGTAAGTATCACTTGTTCTATCAATACTTTCCGGATGGTATCGTTTGGGGACCGATGCATTGGGGACACGCAGTAAGCACTGATTTATTGCATTGGGAACACTTACCTATCGCCTTATATCCTGATAAATTAGGTTGGATTTTCTCAGGAAGTGCCGTAATTGATAAAGACAATACAGCAGGTTTTGGAAAAAATGCCATGATTTCGATTTTTACCTATCATAATGATGCCATTTGGAAAGCAGGAAATAAAAATACAGAAAGTCAAGCAATTGCTTATAGTTTGGATGAAGGTAAAACTTGGACAAAGTATAATGGAAATCCTGTTCTAAACAATTCTGGTGAACAAGATTTTAGAGATCCAAAAGTCTTTTGGAACGAATCTATTAAAAAATGGAATATGGTTTTGGCAGTTGGTGATAGAATAAAAATATGGTCTTCAGCAAACTTAAAACAATGGCAATTTGAAAGCGATTTTAAGCCCGAAAGTGACCTTCAAAATTTAGGTGTTTGGGAATGTCCCGACTTATTTTCAATGAAAGTGAATTCGGGTGAAATCAAATGGGTAATGATTGTTAATCATGGCGATAAAGCCCCAAATGGTGGTTCTGGAACGCGCTATTTTGTTGGTGATTTTGATGGTAAAACATTTAAAGGGACTCAAAAATCAACATGGTTAGATTATGGAACCGATTTTTATGCAGCAGTCACCTACTCCAATGTTCCTGATAATAAAAGAATTTTACTTGGCTGGATGAGCAACTGGCAATATGCTACAAAAGTACCTACAGAAGTTTGGCGCAGCGCTATGACTTTACCAAGAGAATTAGAATTAGTAAAAGACAAAAACGAATATTATTTGAAACAGAAAATGATTGCTCAGTTTACTTCTTTAACGAAACCTGTATTTGAATTAGATAAAGCGGCAACTCCATTTGAAAAGTTAAACATTGATTTGTCACAAACAGAAGTTACTTTTAATTTAGATAAGCCTACCGAAGTCATTCTTTCATTATCTAATTCTAAAGGTGAAGTGTATAGTATTACTTTTTTTGGAAATCAATTAATTACAGACAGAAGTAATTCAGGAAGAAAAGAGTTTAGCGATGTTTTTGCAGCTCAACCACAAGTAATGCCTTTGCACGATCCAATTACTTCATTTCAACTAATTTTAGACAAATCATCGGTCGAAATATTACTCAACGGTGGAACCTATTCTATGACAAATTTATTTTTTCCAACAGAAAATTATACCAATTTAAGCATCATTACTCGAAACAATATTCCAGTAACAAACTTGAAAATCAAATCAGTTTCTAGAGTTTGGAATTAAGTTTGAATCACGCATCATAGATTATTTATCTAAATTAAAAAAAAACTGCTCCATTTCTGAAGCAGTTTCAATACAAAACTAAATAAATCTAAAAAACTACAATTTGCCGTTCTTGATTTCGTCAACAATTTCCGGATTCAAAAGTGTTGATGTATCTCCAAAGTTAGAGAAGTCGCCTTCGGCAATTTTTCTTAATATTCTTCGCATGATTTTACCTGAACGTGTTTTAGGTAAACCACTTACAAACTGTATTTTGTCTAATTTAGCAATTGGTCCTATTTGATCTGAAATCATTTGATTAATCTCTTTAGCCAAGTTTTCTTGATTACGAGATTCTCCAACTTCTTTCAAGATTACAAAACCATACAAGGCATTTCCTTTAATATCATGTGGGAAACCAACGATAGCACTTTCTGCAACTGCTGGGTGTTCGTTTATTGCATCTTCTATCGGTGCGGTACCTAAATTGTGTCCAGAAACAATAATTACATCATCTACCCTTCCTGTAATTCTGTAATATCCAACTTCGTCACGTAAAGCACCATCACCTGTGAAATATTTTCCTGGGAAAGCCGTGAAATAAGTTTCTTTGTATCGTTGATGGTCACCCCAAATAGTTCGTGCCATAGATGGCCAAGGGAATTTAATACACAAACTTCCTGTCACTTGATTACCTTCAATTTCGTTACGTAATTCGTCCATTAACACTGGTTGAATTCCAGGTAGCGGTAGTGAAGCATAGGTAGGTTTTGTTGGCGTAACAAAAGGCACAGGCGAAATCATAATACCTCCTGTTTCGGTTTGCCACCAAGTATCTACTAACGGACAACGCTTTCCTCCAACGTGGTCATTATACCAGTGCCAAGCTTCTTCATTAATAGGTTCACCAACCGATCCGATAACTTTTAACGAACTCAACGGAAATTTTTGAACATAATCCAAACTTTCTTTGGCTAAGGCGCGAATTGCTGTTGGAGCGGTATAAAATTGATTCACTTTATGTTTTTCAATCACTTCCCAAAAACGACTAAAATCGGGATACGAAGGAACACCTTCAAAAATTACGGTTGTGGCTCCATTTAATAATGGTCCGTAAAGAATGTATGAATGTCCTGTAATCCAACCGATATCGGCCGTGCACCAATACACATCGTTTTCTTCGTAATTAAAAATATTTTTAAAAGTATAAGC
The DNA here is from genome assembly GCA_964577105.1 of uncultured Flavobacterium sp. Taxonomy (GTDB): domain Bacteria; phylum Bacteroidota; class Bacteroidia; order Flavobacteriales; family Flavobacteriaceae; genus Flavobacterium. The sequence goes on along the minus strand of CAZNWY010000001.1, from coordinate 78,273 downwards.
AGTATACACCATATATCCTCCTGTAGTATGTACCATTCCTTTTGGTTTTCCGGTAGAGCCAGAAGTATATAAAATAAATAAAGGATCTTCAGAATCAATTATTTCAGCCACATTATTAGGAATGGCATTGTCCATTAAAGGTTGTAGCCATTGATCACGACCTTCTTTCATATTAACATCAGTATTGGTTCTTTTAACTACCAAAACCTTTTCTACACTAGGACATTTTTCTAGAGCTTCATCGACAATTCCTTTCAAATCAATGGCTTTGTTGCCGCGGTAACTTCCGTCTGACGTGATAACCATTTTACAATCACAATCATTGATACGTGCTGCTACTGCAGAAGATGAAAATCCAGCGAAAACAACTGAATGTATAGCTCCAATTCGGGCACAAGCCAAAATAGACACTGCTAGTTCAGGTATCATAGGAAGATAGATGCAAACACGATCTCCTTTTTTAACACCTTGTTCGCGTAGCACATTTGCCATTTTAGAAACTCGAGCATATAACTCATTGTAAGAAATATGTTGTGCTTCTTCTTTTGGATCATTAGGTTCAAAAATGATGGCTGTTTTATCGCCTCTTTTGGCTAAATGACGGTCAATACAATTCTTTGTAATGTTTACTTTGGCATCAACAAACCATTTGAATTGGGCTTCTTGCATATCAAATTCCAATACTTTTTCCCATTTTTGGTACCAAGTAAAATTTTCATCGGCGATACGATCCCAAAATTTTCTGGGTTCGCGAACCGATTTTTTATACATTTTAAAATAATGTTCTAAATTTTGTATTTTATAGTAACTCATTGTGATTCTATTTTTTTTGTCTATTTATAATGTAAATATAGCTATTCTAATTATGTGATAAAGATTTTTATTGCTAAATAGATATAGCTATTAAATTAGAGTTTATTATCTATACGAACCAATTTTTGCTTTTTCAAATTCTTCTCTGATTTCATCAATGATTGCTTCGTCATCTATAGTGGAAGGAATTTGAAAATCTTCACCATCGGCAATACTTCTCAATAATTTTCTAAGGATTTTACCCGAACGAGTTTTTGGTAAACGCTCTACAATAACCACATCGCGCAACGACGCAACAGCACCTATTTGATCGCGAACCAAGTGCACTACTTCGTGTTGCAATTGGAAATGTTCAATAGCTTCACCCGATTTATTAACGACTAAAGCTAAAGGAACTTGACCTTTTAAATCGTCATTTATTCCAATCACAGCACACTCAGCCACCGAATGATGAGACGATACAATTTCTTCCATTTCGGCAGTTGATAAACGATGTCCAGCTACATTTATTACATCGTCTACACGACCCGTAATAAATATGTAATTATCAGTATCTTTAAATCCACCATCGCCAGAAAAATAATAACCTGGAAATTTATTCAAATAACCCGCTTTAAAACGATGGTTATCGTTCCATAAATCCAACATGGTTCCTGGTGGCAATGGCAATTTTATTACAACATAGCCTTCTTCATTCGGACCTAATTCGGTACCATTTTCTCCCAATATTCTGATATCATAACCAGCAACCGCTTTTCCTGCTGAACCTGGTTTTACAGGTAAATACTCCACTCCCATCATATCAGCAATCATAGGCCATCCCGATTCGGTTTGCCACCAATGATCAATTGCAGGCACAGGAATATGTTGGTTATACCATTCTAAAGTTGCTACATCACAACGTTCACCAGCCAAAAATTGCGTTCTTAAACAAGACAAATCGTATTGTTTGATGAATTCACCATTTGGGTCTTCTTTTTTAATGGCACGAATAGCCGTTGGAGCGGTAAACATAGTGCTTACACGATGTTCATCAATAACTCTCCAAAACGTACTGGCATCGGGTGTTCTAATAGGTTTTCCTTCAAAAATAATCGTGGCATTTCTATTGATAAGCGGTCCGTATACAATAAAGCTATGCCCTACTACCCAACCCACGTCTGATGCTGCCCAAAAAACTTCGTCTTGTTTAACACCATAAATATATTGCATTGAAAATTTAAGTGCTGTAGCATAACCTCCTGTATCTCTTACAATTCCTTTTGGTTTTCCGGTTGTTCCAGAAGTATATAAAACATATAGTGGGTGTGTTGAATTTACCGATACACACGGCGCTTCTTCTGAGCCATAAACTAACGCATCATAATCGACATCGTATTTTTTAAATGGAATTCTGGCACCCAATTTTCTATTGAAAACAATCACTTTTTTGGGTTTATGCTCTGCCAATTCAATAGCTTCATCGACTAAAGGTTTGTAGGCAATTAATCGGTCAATTTCAATTCCAGAAGAAGCTGTAATAATGGCTCTTGGTTTACAATCGTCTATGCGAATAGCGAGTTCATGCGGCGCAAATCCACCAAAAACAACGGAATGCGTAACTCCAATTCGAGCACAAGCCAACATAGCAAAAGCTGCTTGTGGAATCATTGGCATATAAATAACGGTGGTGTCGCCTTTTTTTAAACCCAATGCTAATAAGCCTCCAGCTAATTTAGCCACTTCGGTTTTAACTTCATTAAAGCTATAACGTTTGATGGTTTGAGTAACAGGCGAATCGTATATTATGGCTGTTTGCTCACCGAAACCATCTTGAATGTGCTTATCGAGTGCTAAAAAACAAGCATTCAATTCTCCATCTTCATACCAAAGTGGGTAATCATTTTTATCTTTTGATAATATAGTTGATGGTTTGTTATACCATTCAATTTGGTCAGCTTGCGATGCCCAAAAGGCTTCAGGAAACTGAATACTTTTGGAGTAAAATTCTTCGTAATTCATTAGTAATGTTTAGTTTGTGGTTGTATTATTAGCATAGTAAAAGTAGTTATTTAAACAATACACTTTGAAATATTCTTGCTAAATAGATATATACGAAATCGATTTCGTTTAAGCATAAAAAAACCGAATCATTATAATTCGGTTTCTTTTTTAAATAAATATACTTTTAACGCAATTAGCTCAGTAATTCCATTACTTGATCAACCACTTTTTTAGTTGAGAAAGGTTTGGTTAAATAAGCATCTGCTCCAAGTGCCAATCCTTTTTCGATGTCACTTTCTTTATTTTTGGCCGAAAGAAACATTACTTTGGTGTGTTTTAAATTATCGTCTTTTCTAATTTGTTCTAGCGTAGCATAGCCATCAACCATAGGCATCATCACATCAAGTATAATTACATCCGGGAAATTGGTTTTAACAATATCTAAAGCTTCTTGCCCATCCCGAGCGATGTATACTTCATAGTTGTTTTTTTTGAATGTATATTCTAAAGCCATTACAATATTAGGCTCATCGTCAACTATTAATATCTTTTTCATTTTTTATAAATTTTCAACATTCTTATTTTTTGGCAAAGTAAATAAAATACAAGCACCTTTCATACTCGATTCTGCCCATATTTTTCCTTTATGATGTTCAATAATTTGTTTGCAAATAGCCAATCCCAATCCACTTCCTACTGGTTTTTTGATGTTTTGATTAGTAGATTGATAGAATTTATCAAATATAGCATCATAGTCGTTGGGATTGATTCCTTTTCCATTGTCTTGAACCGAGGTATAAATATAGTCATCTTTTTCGAAAATCTGAATAGTTATCAAACCATCTTGATCTGGACAAAACTTGATGGCGTTGGATAATAAATTGGTTATTACTTGAAAAATTCGATCTTCATCATAAAACGCATTGACTTTATCTTTACTTTCAATATACACCGAAATATTTTTGTTTCTAATCAATTGCTGCAAAGGCTCTATGGCTTTTTCAATGGTTTGTATCAGATTGTGTTTTTCGGGATGAATGGTTTGTTTACCAGTTTCAAATTTTTCTAAATCCAAAATTTTATCAATCAATCGGTTCAATCGATCGGACTCAGATATGATATTTTGCAAAAACTGTTTTTTTAAATCCTCTGGAATTTCGTCATCATCATGTAAAATCTCACTCGCTGCTCTAATAGCGGTAATTGGAGTTCTAAGTTCGTGAGTAACCGTATCTAAAAACTCATCTTTTTGCTTGTCTTTGAGCATCAACGATTGGTTGGCGTTTTGTAATTTGGCGGTAATTTCTTTCAACTCATTTGACGTTTCAGTCAGTTTTTTATTGATTATGATGTTTTCTTTCGATTCTTCTAAAATCTTTAAAACCTCGGGTAGTGTAATTTTTTCTTCTTTAACTACGCTTGCAATTAAAATTCGTGCCGATGCCGTACCAATATGACCTGTTAATAGGTTTTCTGAAAATTTAATTAAACGAGCATCGGCCAATTCTTGATTTTTATCGACGTTGTATTTGACATTAAAGATGTTCATGGCGCGCTTGGTTCGTTCTTCTCCCAAAAATCGAATTAGCACTTTTTCAATATCATTTCTATATGCGGTTCCTTTCCAAATGAAAGCATTTTCGTGATTGGTGATGTATTTGTTGATATCCACAAACATTTCTGCATAATTTCGTTCACGATAGTTTCCTTTAAAACTAACAGATACAGCGAAATACGTGATGGTGTTGAATAGCAAACTCCAAAATAAAGCATGCGGAATAGGTTGTAAATAATCCAAACCAAATAATTGAAATGGTTTTAATAAGGAATAACCCATTAATCCTTCAGATATAAATGTATTATTGCCGTTGCTTAACCCCATAGCATACGGAATTAGTAAGGTGTAAATGCATATGATGAAACCAATTATTATTCCGTAAACGGCCCCCAATCGTGAACCTCGACGCCAAAATAGAGCGCCAAAAAATGCTGGTGCCAATTGGGATATGATGACAAAAGCCACCATACCAATTGAAACTAATGTATAATTTAATCCGAAGAATCGATAGATGAAATAGGATAAGATGATTAGTGAAAAAATACTAATTTTTCTGGTATTTAGAATCTTTCTGGTACTTATGGTTTCTTCATTACCTTTTAATTTTCCGATTAAATTATACGGAATTAAAATGTTGTTAGTAACCATGGTAGACAACCCAATGGACGAAACCACGATCATCGAAATAGCAGCAGAAAAACCTCCTAAAAAGACGATAACGGTCAATATTTTGTTATTAAAAAACTGTGGAATTAATAAAGAGTAAGCATCAGAATTTACCGATTGTCCGTTAAATAAAATATTTCCACCCCAAGCAATTGGATAGACAAACAAATTGAAAATCAACAAATACAACGGAAACAACCAAACTGCAGTATTGATATGGTTTTCGCGATTGTTTTCAATTACCGAAACCTGAAACTGTCGCGGCAACAAGAATATGGCAAACATGGATAAAACACACAATAAGAACCAATTAATCGCTTGAGGCAAACCACCGATTGTGTTTTTTTCTTTAAAGTGTTCTAATAAAGATGCTTTTTGGTAGATATCATCAAAACCGTTAAACACAAAAAAGGTTACATAAACTCCAATGATGACAAAGAAAACCAGTTTTAAAATGCTTTCCATTGCAACTGCCGTAACAATTCCTTTACGTTTTTCGGAAGCATCTACATAACGTGTTCCATAATAAGACGCGAATAAAGCTAAAGCTATAGCAACATAAGTGGTAGTATCATTAAAAATGAGTGAACTTGTTTTGGTTTGTGTTACAATATGAAAGGTTTCTGCTATTGCTTTGAGCTGCAAGGCAATGTAAGGAATAATTCCTGTAAGGCAAATAACGGTTACTATTGCTCCTAAAAATCGACTGTTTCCGTAACGCAACGAAATAAAATCGGCAATACTTGATATTTTATTGACTCTTGATATGCGGATGATCTTTTTCAAAATCATGATCCAAGCTGGTGCAATAATTACGGGTCCTAAATAAATTGGTAAATAACTCAAACCACTGTTTGCAGCTACTCCAATACTGCCATAATAGGTCCAAGCTGTACAATAAACCGCTAACGACAATGTATAAATGTAAGGATTATTAGTCCATTTACTATTTCCTTTTTTTTCTGCCCAATGAGCAATATAAAAAAGAACAGCCAAATAGATGGTAAGAATCACTAAAAGTGCAACACTATTCATTATATCGTTTTACAATTAAAAAAGAAGTCAAAACAGAAAACAGCCACAGCGAAAATATATAAATATAAATCACAGGAAACCCCAACAGGTTTTGTGCCGAATCAAATAGCAATGCAATAGGAAGATTTAATCCTATAAGCAGCATCATGGATACAATTATAAATTTTTGTTGATGTCTTTTCTTCATGTTACTTGAGCAACTCTATTTATTTCTGCCACAAATTACATAATTTTTCACAAATGGAATAAAGTGGTAGCTATTTTGTAAAAATCCAAAAGCCCTTATTGTACATAAGAGCTTTTGGTGGAATTAAAATAAATAATTAATCTTCGTATTCGTTGGTCATGGCATACCATCCAAAAATTGTTAAACCTGTAACTACCAATGGTAATAAAACAAAGAAGATAATGATTCCGAATACCAAATCATCTTGTTTTCCAGAAGTTAATTTACTTCCAAATATTCCGATTGAATAGTAAGCCACTGCGGCTGCCAGAGCAATCCAAACAATTCCTATGTATTTTTTTATTGCGTTCATCATAATTTCTATGTTTTAATCGTGAAGTGTATTAATTTTTCTATCAATGTAAATCATTCCAATTACAAAACAAATTGCCGCTATGATAATTGGATACCATAATCCTTCTAAGTAAAACTCTGGATTTAATGGTTTTGGTCCTGTTCCCTTAGCAGTTGTTACTAAGTAAGTTGAAATAGCTGGTAGCAATCCACCAAAGATACCATTTCCAACGTGATAAGGCAACGACATTGAAGTATATCTAATTTTAACTGGGAACATTTCTACTAAGAATGCTGCAATTGGTCCGTACACCATTGTTACAAAAATCACTTGGATGAAGATTAATAAAATTAAGAACCATCTCACATCGTCGGTGATATTTTTTACAACTGCAACATTTGGTTTCAAACTATATCCATCAATATGCGATTTGTCTTTAGCTTCTCCACTTGTGAATGTTTTTAAGGCTAAAGTAGCCAAAGTATCAACTTTTACAGGTTTTTCATCTTTAGCCAAATCATTTTTAACTTTTACAACATTGTGAACGACAACACCAGCTTTATCTTTGGTATCAAATTTAATCCAAGTTTCATTTTTGGCAGAAGCTTTAGCATCATAAGCCAATTCTTTAGCTAAATATAAAGTATCGGTTTTGGTATAATGGAATTTCGCACCATTAGAATACAAGGTATCTGTTTTAAAATCAACAAATATTTTAGTGTTTTTAACCGATGGATCTTTTTTGTCTGCTTCCGTTTTAACGGTTGCCACATACGATCCGATAGCTTTGCAACTGTCTTTAATTACAGTAATATTCTTTTTTGCCATCTCTTTAGCATCTGTCAAATGATACATCTGACGGTAAATTGGGCGGTAAGCAAAAATGGCTAATAACATTCCGGTCATCATGATTGTTTTTCTACCTACTTTATCGCTCAACCATCCAAAGAACACAAAAAATGGTGTTCCGAACAATAATGCAATTCCTAACAACGTATCTACTTGAGACGAATCGATGCTTTGAACTGTTTTCATAAAACTCATTGCATAGAATTGGCCTGTGTACCACACAACACCTTGTCCCATAGTAGCTCCAAATAATGCTAGAAGAACGAATTTCAAGTTTAATTTGTGTCCAAAACTTTCTTTTAATGGATTCACACTGGTTTTTCCTTCAGATTTTGCTTTAGCAAATACTGGAGATTCATCCATATTTTTACGGATCAAGTACGATACAAATACCATCAAGATAGAAACCCAAAACGGAACTCTCCAACCCCAAGCATCAAACTCTTCTTTTGACAACAAACCTTTGGTTATTAAAATTACCATTAATGAAATGAACAAACCAACTGTTGCTGTTGTTTGAATCCACGATGTCCAATATCCTCTTTGTCCTCTTGGTGCGTGTTCAGCTACATAAGTTGCCGCTCCACCATATTCACCTCCTAAAGCCAAACCTTGAAGTAAACGAAGTAACAATACTAATAAAGGCGCCATAAAACCAATAGTTTCATAACTTGGAATACATCCTATCATGAAAGTGGCTCCACCCATTAATACTAATGTTACCATGAACGTGTATTTTCTTCCAATTAAATCGCCTAATCTACCAAAGAATAAGGCTCCAAATGGGCGCACAACGAATCCGGCTGCAAATGTTGCCAAAGTTGATAAAAATGCTGCTGTTGGATTATCTGCTGGGAAAAATTTTGTTGATAATACTACGGCCAAACTTCCAAAAATGTAAAAGTCATACCATTCAATCATCGTTCCTAATGATGATGCGGAAATTACTTTCCAAATACCTTTTGCTGATTTATTACTCATAATTATATAGTTTTAGTGGTTGGTTTATTAGAATGAATAAGAGCAAGAAATCATAGCTCTAAAATTCCCTACGTTTTTAGTATTTAAATCGGCTGCACCGTTAGCATTAGTGCTTAAATCACCCCAAGTAGCTGCAGTGTATTCTAATTCTGGTGTCACTCTAAATTTGTTTTGTTTGAAATCTACACGTGCCGAAACTCTCCAAACATTATCTACAACTCTAGTTCCTGAAACACCTCTCATGTAATATTTTACTGTTTCTCCAGCAGCTAATCCGTTTTTGTCGGTGCCACCATTTTTAGTATATCCAAAGAAAAATCCTGGTGCTACTTTTTTACCATTACTTGCTACATCCAACCAAAAAGAACTGGTTTTAGAAGCTTCATATTTTTCGGCTTGACCTGCGGTAGTATATCCAGTAAAACCACCCAACATTACTAAATTGTACATGTCTTTACCTGTAATTCCGTAGGCTTTAATCGAAAATTTATCATTAGAATATTTGAAATATCCCACAAGTGAAGTGCTATTTACTTTTTCATCTGTTGATGCTTTGGTAGTTGCAGTAACGTTATACTCAGTTAATGGTTGTAGAGATTTGTATTCAGCACCTATACCTGCTATCCAATTTTTATTTTTAAATTGAAATTGTCCATGAAAAGTTGGAATTGGAGAATTGATAGCTGCCGAGTTTTGAGCTCCTGGTCCAGTTACAGTGAATTCTCTTTCTTTGTAAGCTGTTAAAGCAAATGATAATTCTTTGGTTAAGTTTTGTTTGAATCGAACTTGTGTTGCCCATCCAAACGGATTGAACATAATTCCGGTGTTGAAATTGGCAACTCCAGGAAATACTTCTGGAATAAAAGTTGGATACCACGTTTGTCCCATGGTCAACGATGATTTAGACCAATCCATAGTAACATAAGCATGACGCAACCTAAACAATCCGATAGAAACTTCAGTATTTCCATAAAAATCGCCTTCTAAGGTTCCACTCATTTTGGCGCCCCAAACGTTTGGTCCTTTTACTTTGGCACCCAATCTAGATACAATAGCTAAAAAATTGGATTGACTTTTTGCGTTTAAATCTTTTCCATTGATATCCAAAACTTCATCTAATGGATACAAATTCAATTGTTCTTCTCTAACAGAAGCCGATTTACGAGTGTCAAAAATGTAATCGGTTCTAATAAAACCGTACATACTTACATCCCACTCTTTATCAGCTGGTGCTGCAGTGGTGGCTGGAGCAGTTGTTTGTGCTGTTCCTATAAACGAACAAGCAACAAAAGATAACATAATAATTTTTTTCATAAGGTTTATTAATTTGGTTGGTAACATTTTGTTCGACCAAATTCTAAAATTTTATGTATGAAAAAAATTATGATATATATATATGTAAATAGTATAGTTAATCTTTAAAACGCTCCCATTTTATAAGCATAAATTTATCTCCAAGTTCGGTTATAATCATACCTGCTCCTTTCAATTGGTCTTTGTTTTTTAGAAATTCCACCAATTCTAAATGATTATATATCTTATAAGTAGGATGGTAATCGGTGTGATTGGGTTTGGTTACTTTAAACTCTTTAACCCAATTGCTCACGGTTACATGAGAAACACCTATAATGCGCTCTATTTCTCTAAAACTTAGCCCTTCTAAATACAATTGCAATGCTTTAGTAACGTAGTAACTATCGATCTTTTTTCCCATTTTATTGACCGTGAAGTAGTAATTGCATTTTTTGCACAAATACCTTTGCCGGTCTTTGATCACACCGCTTTTTACAATAGTGTCACTTTGGCATTTAGGGCATGCTAAAATATCCATATATATAAATTTTGCATAAATATACTAATTTAGCAAATATATAAAAACATTTTATGCATTTTTTTTACTATAAAATTATACAGTCACTAATTTTATTAGATAAAAAATGTATTTATCCTAATTTTTTACTTATTTATCCAAAAACAGAAGTTTGAAAACGGGAAAAACCAACCAATTGTTACGATATTTTTAAAAATGGTAATATTTGTTTAAAAAAGTTCGTTTTGCATCGCTAAAGCAGCTTGCAATTTTTCTATTTCTAATGGTTTTAACAAAAATCCGTTGAAGTATGAATTGTACGCAATATTATCTTTCGCAGAAATATCGGCAGTTAAACCAAATATAGGAACATTTTTGTTGTAGTCGTTGGTGCTTCGTATGATTTTAGTGGCTTCAAAACCATCCATTTCAGGCATATGAATATCCATCAAGATAAAATCATATTCGGTATTAATTGCCTTTTCTATAGATTCAGATCCATTAAGTGCATGATCAACCTCAATACCCCATTTAGAAATCAGACTTTTTGCAATAAAGGCGTTAATGGCATTGTCTTCTACAAGCAACAATTTTTTACCTTCAAAAAGTGGTTGTTTATGATTAGAGGTTTTATTGATGGTAGCTGCATTGTGTTTTTTTAGAGTTAAGATAAATGAAAATACAGAACCTTCACCATAGGTACTTGCTACTTTAATTTCACTATCATACAAAGCTACTAAATTTTTAACAATAGCTAATCCTAAACCAGTACCACCTTTTTTTCGGGTGGTTACATTTTTTATTTGTGAAAAACTATCAAATATAAGATTCAGTTTATCTTTTTCAATTCCTTCGCCTGTATCGGTAACTTCAAACAATATTTCATCTTGAAAGTCGTCTTGCTTCAATCGTTTGACTTCCAATGTTACTTTTCCATTGTCAGTAAATTTAATAGCATTACCCACTAAATTACCTAAAATTTGTATGATTTTAGTTTCATCTAACCAATAGCTATTGGCTAAGTTAGCATCAAGTTCCACTTGAAAATCAATATCTTTTTGATGTGCCGCTATTTCGTATGTTTGCTTAAAATTGGCAATCAAAGTTTTTAAATCTACCGGTTGCAATTCTAAAGCCACTTTACCTAAATCGAGTTTAGTAAAATCAAGGATGTCATTAATAATATTCATTAAATGGTTAGTAGAAAACTTTAAAGGTTCTATCAATTCTTTATTTTGAATATCAAATCCATCGTGCATCATAGAAACAATAGTGGTTACCGCATTGAGAGGCGTTCTAATTTCGTGACTCATGGTAGACAAAAACTCTTGTCGCGCTCTTGCAGATTCTTCGGATCGTTTATTGCGTTCCAACATTTCTGCCTTTTCTTTATTTAATGCATCTTCTTTTTGTTGTGTCTTAATCTGCACCAGCATGTCATAACTATCAATAATTTTTAGAGTTTGTGTGTTTAAAACCGACTCTTTTTCTTTCAAGTACAATTCTAAAAAAGCTAATGCTTGTGTAGTATTATGTTCTAGTTTGTATATGGTATAAAATAAAAAATACGCTTTAAATTTGATTATGGTAATATTGTATTGATTCATTATTGCCAAACCTTTTTCTAAAATATCTTTGGCTTCTTTTAACCTGTTTATTTCTACATAGAGTTTGGCTAATTTTTGATAAGCCATAACTATTCCCAAGCGTTCGTTCATTTCGGTATGAATGGCAATAGCTTCTTTAAAGTTTTCTTCAGCTTCACTATATCTTTTTTGAGCCAAAAATACTTTACCACGGCCATAAATAGCAAATGCTAATCCTCTTACATCACCTGATTCTTTTTTCATTACTACCGAACGCTCGATAAGCTCTAAGGCAGTATCGATAGCTCCCATTTTGATGTATATACCCGAAAGATTGTTGTAGGCGTTTGATTTAAGATTTATATCATTAGCCTTTTTTGCGGCAGCAATTGCGTTTTTATACGATTCTACAGCCTTTCCTTTATCTTCAAAAAACTCGTAAATAGTTCCTAACGACTTTTCACACCGCGAAATATTATGAAAATCATCTACTTTCTTGTAAATACTTAAAGCATCTACCAAATAAACAAGTCCAAGATGGTAGTTGTTAGTTTTATAATAGATCCCAGCTATACTATATTTAGCGTCGGCAATACCTTTTTCATCTTGAAGTTCTTCATACAATCGAATGCTTTCTTTTGCATAAACCGATGAAGATTCATAATTACCAATAATCATAAAATACAATGATAATTGTGAATAGGCTTTAGCTTTTAAATCTGAAAATTCGGCGCCATCACAAATTCCCAATGCTTCTTGAGCTAGGGCTATACTGTGTTCTAGGTTGTTAATTCGTGTTAGATATGAAGTTTCTAACAATTCGGTAATTTTTTTTCGCAATTCCATGTATTGAGTTAGGTTGCTTTAATAACAAATATATTAATTTAATAATAATAATGTTAAATTGATATAAATTTTAATATAAAAATACAAATCATGATAAATAAAACAATTCTGACTAACATATATCATCATTTTTTTAACATTATAATTCAACTTAGATAACGTTTCCAATTTTCAATATCAGATGTTATAAAAATCTACTTAAATTTACGATTTATTTAGCAAAATTTACTTAACTATTTCATTTTTTTAATACGTTTGAATGGTAATTAAAATCTAAAATATACTCTAAATTAACTCTAAAGTCTATGAAACAGATTACTGGTGTAGTATTACTTTTATTGATTTCAATATTCTGCTGTTGTAATCAAAAAAATAACGAAACGAAATTGCAAAAGGATAATGTAATGTCGAATCCAAAAGAACAGAAAAAAGACAGTATCAAAGAGAACCCAAAAGAGGATTTATGCGATTATGAAGCTATTCTTAACGATCCTAAAACCCCTAAATTAGTTAAAGAATTGTATCATAATACCGTTAAAAAATTGGGTGAACCAACCACCTACTTCGATTATTTAAAAAGCAATAATCCTAAAGAAAAAGCTTTCTATTTTAGAATTATCACCAATTCTTATACTTTTTCCGATGGAGCCTATTCCGAAGAATTAGGAAATTTAGGCAAAGAATATGTTGAATACCAAACTAAAGATTTTGCTTCTTTTTTTGATAATCAAAATTGCTTTACAGACGACGATTTGAAAACGTGGGCAAAAATAGCGGTCTTAGAATTTGAAATAATAGACGAAACCATTGAAACCAAAAAGGGTGAACCTTTAGTAAATGTATATTCTCGAAAACTTGTAGGGCATACAAAAGGTTTTACTGAAAATCAAAAGAAAACTATTCAAAAGTTTACGCTATTGCTTAAAAAAGAATGGGAAGAATTTGTTAAGAAAAATTGATTTTAAAACTTGGTTTTATACCCAATAGCACAACAAATAAATTGCATTTAATCATTATAATCAATACTTAAATGGCTTCATCCAAAACCAATCATATTCTAATATTAATACTCTGTATTCTTGGATTTACCGCCAAAAGTAGCTTATGGGCTCAAAATGAAATCAGTAACTACAAAGTAGTTTGGGGAAGCATTACAAGAAACAATCAAACTAATATCGTGATTCGAAAATATGAGAAGTCTAAAAATCTTTTTTATGTAACGGTCAATCCAAATACTATTCAAACCGAGTCAATCAATGCGAATAATGTCAATTTCAAACCCTCTAATTGGTCACAAATTCAAGAAGATTTTAAAGATACTCCATATATCAAAGCCATTCAAACCGCACAAAAAGAATCTTTATCGCTTCAAGATTCGGGTATTACTCATGGTTATCCTAAAGAAAAAGGCATCACTTTAACCATCGATTTATGTCCGTCTCACAAACCTTTAGATCGCATTATCTTTACTTCATTAATTGCCGAATTTAAAAAAAGTGAAAAGCCAATACCCATTGGTTTATCAATCACTGGTAGGTTTTTATTAACCCATTCTGGAGACATTCTTTGGTTGCAAAAATTAGTTAAAAAAGGTGAAATTACGATAACATGGATCAATCATACCTACAATCACCATTACAATCCTAAGATTCCTTTACAGGAAAACTTTTTATTAGAACCCAATACCGATATTGATTTTGAAGTACTTGGTACCGAAATCGCTATGCTTCAACAAGGTTTGGTTTTCTCGCCCTTTTTTCGATTTCCTGGTTTGGTTTCAAGTCAAAAATTAATTGACAAAATTACACAATACGGATTAATTCCAATTGGTAGTGATGCTTGGCTAGCCAAAGGACAACAAGCACATCCAGGTAGTATTGTTCTCATTCATGGAAATGGTAATGAACCTATAGGCGTAAAAGATTTTATCGACCTTATTCATAATGAGAAAAATGCAGTACTAAAAAAAGAATGGCTTTTGTACGATTTACGCGAAAGTTTAGAAAATGAGTTCGAATCTCAGTAACGATACGCTTTTTCAGATTTGCATTATTTTATTTAATATATTCCTATTTCAAACTGCATAAAACTTCAAATGGAATAAAAAATTTCAAAAAAATAGCTTTAATTTGTACAAACACAATTAAACTATGGAATTCAATCCCGATACACTCGAAGCGTCGGCAATATACAAATTACTTACAGGTTCTATCATTCCTAGACCTATAGGTTGGATATCGACCATCGATGAAAAGGGCATCAACAACCTTGCTCCTTTCTCCTATTTTAACATGATTGGTGACGACCCACCACACGTAATGTTTTCTACTCGAAGAGACAATAATACCAATAAAGATACGCTTAACAATGTACTCAACACTAAACAATTTGTAGTAAACATGGTAACCGAGGAGCTTGTGGAACAAATGAATGCTACCGCACAAATGGTTCCTTCTGAAGTCGACGAATTTCAATTAGTTGGAGTTACTCCGACTCCTTCAACCAAAATAAAACCCATGCGTGTTCAAGAAAGCCCAATTCAATTTGAGTGTGAATTGGTACATCATTATTTCTTAAAAAACCACAAACAAGGTGGCGCATGCATCATGATTGGACGAATTGTAATGATGCATTTTGATGAAAAAGTAATGTTGGACAATTACAAAATCAATATGGAAACATACAAACCGGTTTCAAGATTAGCAGGTTCTAATTATAGTAAAATCGGCGAAATTTTTTCCATAAAAAGATAAATTAAAGGAACACCGATTTAAAAATTATTATAATTTCTCAAATTTCATAAATCAGTGTCCCAAAATATAAAAGTTACGATGAAGTCGTTTCAAACTAGTAAAACATGAAAATAGCAGTTATAGGCGGTGGTCCGGGCGGACTTTATTTTTCTATTCTAACCAAAAAAGCAATGCCACATTGCCAAATAGATATTTACGAACGCAACAAACCCGATGATAGCTTCGGATTTGGAGTTGTTTTTTCAGACGAAACTTTAGGCGAATTCTTAAAACGCGACATGGAATCGTACGAATTAATTCGTTCCAAATTTGCCTATTGGGATGATATTGTCGTGGCACGTGATGGGCAACAAGTCAACATTGCTGGAAATGGATTTTGTGGTTGTTCTCGAAAAACACTTTTACAACTATTGCAACAACGCTGTCGCGAAGAAGGAGTTAATTTACACTTTGAACAAAACATTGACGATATAAGTCAGTATCAAGATGCCGATATAATTCTAGCGGCAGATGGTATAGGAAGCGGCATTCGTACTAAATATCAAAAAGAGTTTGGTACCAAAATCACTTTAAAGAAAAATCGTTTTGTTTGGTTAGGTTCTACCAAACCCTTGGATGCTTTTACTTACTTTTTCAGAACAACACAACACGGAACCATAGTAGCGCATTCTTATCAATACGAACAAGGAATGAGCACTTGGATTTTTGAATGTTCGGACGAAACTTGGCAAAAATTCAATTTTGAAGTCACTAATGAAGAAGATACGATTGCTAAAATAAGCGAAATTTTTAAAGACGAATTGGACGGACATCCATTAATATCGAATAAATCGCATTGGAGACAATTTCCTCATGTTACCAATGAAAACTGGTATCACAACAACATTGTGTTATTAGGCGATGCCAAAGCAACAGCCCACTACTCTATCGGTTCGGGAACCAAATTAGCTATGGATTGCGCTATTGGATTGTCTGATGCTCTGATTGCTAATCCGAATGATGTACAAGCGGCTTTCCAGCAATATGATAAAACCCGAAGAAATACGGTTGAAATGATTCAATACGCAGCTTTAGTGTCATTGGATTGGTTTGAAAACATGGATAGAAACATACAACATCCATTCTATCAGTTCGCTTTTGGATGCATGACGCGTTCTAAAAAAGTAACGTTTGAAAACCTACGCTTACGAGATAAATCATTTACGGATAAGGTTTTAGGAGAGTTTAACTCTAATTGTCACACTGAGCTTGTCGAAGTGCCTGCCGCTTTTTCTGCATTCAAATTACGCAATTTAGAATTGCAAAACCGAATTGTCATGGCGCCTATGGGACAATATTCGGCAGAAAACGGTGTGGTCAACGATTGGCATTTTCAACACTATACCTCGCGAGCTGTTGGTGGTCTGGGATTAATTTTAACCGAACTTACTGCGATTTCAGAAACTGCACGTATTACATTAGGTTGTGCTGGTATATATACTCAAGAACAAGTAGTTGCCTGGAAAAATATAACTTATTTTATTCATAAAAATACACAAACCAAAATCGGAATTCAATTAGGTCATTCAGGAAGAAAAGGCGCTACCAAAAAACCTTGGGAAGATACTTTTAACGGAACTTCATGGGAACTGCTTTCAGCGTCTTCAATTCCTTTTAATGAAAACTCCGCAACACCAAAAGCAATGACAATTGCCGATATGGATTTAATTACGTCACAATTCGTTCAAGCTACTCAAAATGCCAACGAAGCTGGATTTGATTTAATCGAATTGCAAGCACATCATGGGTTTTTATTGGCTTCCTTTTTGTCACCTTTAACCAATATCAGAACGGACGAATTTGGAGGAAGTATCGAAAACCGATTGAAATTTCCGTTACGAGTTTTCAAAGAAATGCGAAATGTATTTCCAACAGAAAAACCAATGTCAGTTCGAATTTCAGCTTCCGATTGGGCCGAAAATGGCATAACAGAAGAAGATGTTATAGCTATTGCAACTGCTTTTAAAAACGTTGGCGCCGATATTATTAATGTTTCCACCGGAAATACCGTTGCTCACCAAAAACCTGTAACAGGCAGAATGTGGCAAACTCCTTTTGCTGATGCGGTTCGAAATACGGTTCATATTCCAACCATTACAGCCGGTTACATTCAAGATATCGATCAAATTAACACCATTATTTTAAACGGAAGAGCCGATTTAGTCGCACTTGGCAGACCATTATTATTAGATGCGAATTTTGTCAGAAATGCACAAGCCTACGAACAATTTGAACCATCAGATATTCCGAATCAATACAAATCAGGAATGTCGCATTTGTGTCCGTTAAAAGCTACAGAAAGAAAGCAATTAGAAGGAATGAAAAAAGCGTTGAAGCCAAAAAGTAATAAGAAATAATTACGAATCATGAAACACTACGAAGATAATTTTGCCCACAACAGCTTACCTAATCCAGAATTGCTGCCACAATACAGTTTTACCAATTTACCACAATTTCAGCATCCTGAAATGCTCAATTGTGTAGAGCGATTATTAGACTTTCATATTGCTGAAGGACGCGGCAACAACATTTGTATTCGAACATTTGAAGAAACATGGACCTATCAAGATTTATATGAAAAAGCCAATCAAATTGCCCATGTTTTAGTAGAAGATTTAGGGTTGAAATCAGGCAATCGCGTATTGATTCGTTCAGCCAACAATCCGATGATGGTAGCGTGTTGGTTTGCGGTTTTAAAAGCTGGCGGAATTGTAGTCGCCACAATGCCACTTCTACGTTCTAAAGAGTTAACTACAATTATTGATTGTGCTGAAATTTCGCATTGCTTTTGCGATAAAGAATTGGAAGAAGAAATGCATTTAGTAAAATCCGATTTTCTAAAACATACTTGTTTCTATGGTAATTCACAATTGGAAGAATTGATGCAATCCAAACCGAAGACTTTTTCAAATTATCATAGCAAATCGGATAGTTTAGCCTTAATTGGTTTTACATCAGGTACTACAGGTTTACCCAAAATGACCTCACATTACCATAAAGATATTTTAAACATTTGCGAATGCTTTCCGCCTTATTCATTGCAACCCACAGTTAACGATATTTTTACAGGAAGTCCGCCATTAGGATTTACTTTCGGTTTAGGCGGATTGGTATTATTTCCACTCTATTTTGGTGCTTCTACATTTTTAATAGAAAAACCAAGTCCCGATTTGTTGTTGAAAGCCATTCAAGATTTCAAAATTACCATCTGTTTTACAGCACCAACAGCTTGGCGCATCATCACTACTAAAGTGAAAGATTTTGATATTTCTAGCTTGCGCAAATGTGTTTCGGCTGGTGAAACTTTGCCTTTAAAAGTATGGCAAGATTGGTATGATGCCACTGGATTGAAAATTATTGATGGAATTGGCTCTACCGAAATACTACATATTTTTATATCCTCTAATGAAGAAAATATGAAACCTGGTGCAACTGGTGTTCCAGTTACAGGTTATGAAGCAAAAATTATTGATATAGACGGAAATGAATTGCCTGTTAACGAACCAGGAAGATTGGCCGTGAGAGGAATTACAGGTTGTAAATATCTCAATCGTGAGGATAAACAACGCGAATACGTAGAAAACGGTTGGAATATTACAGGTGATATCTTTAGAAAAGATGAAGAAGGCTACCTATGGTTTGTGGCTCGTGGCGATGACATGATTATTTCTTCTGGTTATAATATTGGAGCTATTGAAGTAGAAAGCGTACTTTTAACTCACGAAGATATTTTAGAATGTGCGGTGGTCGGAATACCCGATGACGAGCGTGGCATGTTAGTTTGTGCGCATATTGTTCTTAAAGATCAATCTAAAGCAACAGACGCAATGAAAAATCGTATTCAACACTGGTTCAAAGAAGTAGCTGCTCCTTACAAATATCCAAGAGTGATTCATTTTACCGAAGCATTACCTAAAACCGAAACGGGTAAAATTCAACGATTTAAATTAAAGTAGCACACAGATTACACAAGTTTACACAAATCAATCTGAGAGAATTTGTGAAATCTGTGTTTAAAATAAAAACAATGAGAAAAGCATTTTTAGTAGTAAGCATCACGATACTTTCCTTAACAGGAATATTAATGTACGTCAACTTAAAGTTCAGTTTTTTATTACTGATTTTTATTCCGTTGATACTAATGGGATTGTACGACATGTACCAATCCAAAAAAACCATTCGCAGAAACTTTCCGTTGTTGGGAAGAATGCGTTATTTATTAGAAAGTCTCGGTCCCGAAATGCGTCAGTATTTTATAGAAACCGATTTGGACGGAAAACCATTCAATCGCTTGCAACGCAGTTTGGTGTACCAACGCAGTAAAAAAGAAGCCGATTCCATGCCGTTTGGAACACAATTAGACGTTTATCAAGACGGTTACGAATGGATCAATCACAGCATCAGGGCGATTTCTTTCTCTAATGTTGATGAAAATCCACGTGTTCGAATTGGTTCAACACAATGCGAGAAACCGTACGAAGCTAGTTTGTTCAATATTAGTGCTATGAGCTTTGGTTCGCTAAGTAAGAATGCCATTTTAGCCTTAAATAACGGAGCTAAACAAGGTGGGTTTTACCACAATACAGGTGAAGGCGGATTATCACCCTACCATCTTCAAGGTGGTGATGTGGTTTGGAATATTGGTACGGGCTATTTCAGTTGCCGCACCGAAGATGGTAAATTCAACTATGATGAGTTTGAAAAAAGAGCCACCTTAGACAATGTCAAAATGATTGAAATCAAGTTCTCACAAGGTGCTAAACCAGGGCATGGCGGCATTTTACCAAAAGAAAAAGTAACCGATGAAATCGCTGCAATACGTCTAGTGTCTAAAGGAAATGACATCGTCTCTCCTCCTACGCATTCGGCTTTTACAACACCTCTAGAATTAATGGATTTTGTAAAATTATTGCGAAAAGGTTCGGGTGGAAAGCCTATCGGAATGAAAATTTGCATCGGAAATAAATCGGAATTCCTATCCATTTGTAAAGCGATGGTCGAAACCAAAACCTACCTCGATTTCATCACCGTTGATGGTGGCGAAGGCGGTACTGGCGCTGCTCCACAAGAATATTCCGATCATGTGGGAATGCCATTACGCGATGCTTTGGCTTTTGTGTATGATGCGCTAAACGGTTTCGGAATCAAAGAGCAAATCAAAATCATTTGTAGCGGTAAAGTGGTTTCGGGTTTTGATATTATTAGAAATCTTTCGTTAGGTGCCGATTTGTGTAATTCGGCTCGCGGAATGATGTTTGCACTAGGCTGCATTCAAGCGCTCGAATGTCATGCCAATACCTGTCCGACTGGTGTTGCCACTCAAAATCCACAGCTTATGAAAGGCTTGGTTCCCGAAGAAAAAAGTGTTCGTGTGGCACGTTTTCAAAAAGAAACAGTCAAAAGTGCTATAGATTTAATGGCGTCAGCCGGTTTAGCGCATCCTGACGATGTGACTCGTGATGTCGTAACCACAAGAATCGACCGAAACAAAGTAGAAACGTTTGCCCAGTTGTATCCCGAGTTAGAAAAAGGATGTTTGTTAAACGAAAACACGGTTCCAAAAGATTTTTTGTACTTTTGGAAGAAAGCTAGCGTAGAGAAATTTTGATTAGATAATTTATGAAAAAACTATTACTCATCTTATTTAGCATTACTTGTTTTGCACAGGCTCCTGCTATTCAGTGGCAAAAATCTTTTGGTGAAAGTAATGATGAATATGCATCAGAAATAAAGCAAACTCCTGACGGTGGTTATATATTTGTTGGTTCAACAAACTCAACTACAGGCAGCTATTCTAATAACCATGGAGGATTTGATATTTTAGTCATTAAAATCAATTCGACAGGAGGATTAGAATGGCAAAAGTTATTTGGAGGAACAGCAATGGATTTCGGACGAAGTATAGTTACAACTTCAGATGGTGGTTATATAGTTGCAGGTTATACTGCTTCTACCGATTTCGATGCTGTAGGCAACCACGGAAATAAAGATTATCTTCTTCTAAAATTAAATTCATTAGGTAACGTTGAATGGAAAAAATGTTTGGGAGGAAGTCTAGATGATTATTGTGATACTGTTATTAACACTTCCGATGGAGGTTATGCTTTAGCTGGGTATAGTGGTTCTCACGATGGAGATGTTACAGCAGTTCTTCCAAATTCAGGTTGTTGGATTTTAAAATTAAACGGAAATGGAAACATTATTTGGCAGAAATCATTTCAAAATAACACGTATTCGACTGAATACAAAATAGATATAGAACAATGTCTAGATAATACTTTTTTAATTGAATATGCAGCATCTTCTCCCAATGGAATTAATGTAGGTAACGCAACCTATTATTATAGCGATATTTTTATTAAAAAAATAGATAGTTCAGGTAACAACGTTTTATTTCAAAGACATTATGGTGGTTCATTTGGTGAAGGAGGAGTTGAAATAACCCCAACGAGTGATTCGGGGTTTATACTTGTAGGTAGTTCTATGAGTAATGATTTAGATGTCTCAGGTCATCACGGATATCCTTCAGATACCAACGGTAATGGCAACACAGATTTGTGGGTTATGAAAGCTGATAGTAACGGAAATATACAATGGCAAAAATCTTTAGGCGGTACAATTAATGATTATGGGAAATCAGTTAAAACAACTGCGGACGGAGGTTATATAATTTTAGGTTCGACAAGCTCAAATGATGATGATGTCGTTGGAAATCATGGTCTATATTCAAGTGATTATTGGCTGATAAGGTTAGACAGCAGTGGTTCTGTGTTATGGAAAAAATGCTTTGGAGGCACTGCATCTGATTCCGCAAGCAATATTGAAATTACAAATGATAACGGATATATTCTATTAGGCAGCAGTACATCTAGTAATGGAAATGTAACCGTAAATAATGGCCTTGAGGATTCATGGATTGTAAAACTTGGTCCCGATTCATTAATAAATTCAGAATTCAGTCAAAATCATTTTTTAGTCTACCCAAATCCAGCAAATAACATATTGAATATCAATTTTGAGAATAATTTATCAATAGATAAAATAGTTATAACTGATATCTGTGGTAAAATTATATTGGAACAAAAACAATCAGGAACTCAAATAGATGTAGAGAGTTTATTAGCTGGAAGTTATATTCTAGTAGTTTTTTCTGGAGAAAATAAATATCAATTTAAATTCATTAAGCAATAATGAAACAACCCTTTACAAAACAAGAAAAAATCCGTTTCAAACATATTGATTACGCCGGAATCGTATTCTATCCACGATTTCTAGAAATGCTCAACGATTTGGTTGAAGATTGGTTTGAAGAAGCCTTAGAAAGACCATTCTCAAAAATGCACGAAACTAATGGTATTCCGACAGTGGATTTGAAAGTGCAATTCAAAAATGCCGCGCGCATTGGTGAAATGCTGACTAAAAAACTTTGGGTAAAAGATTTGAAAACGTCTTCAATGGTATGCGGATTTCAATTTGTGAATCAAAACGATCAAACCGTTTTAGAAGGTGAAGTAACTTTAGTAAACGTTGCGATTCAAGAGGATCGACAAACTATTAAAGCCGAAGCATTTAATGACCAAATTAAAGTGAAAATCTCTAATTTTCTACTATGAGCGAATTAAAAACTTTTATGAGTATAACCGATGCTGTTGTGGCAGATGAGATTGTTCAAGTTTTAAAAGAACATAACATTGCCTATAAATTACAAGATACCTCAAAAGATTTTGATGCTAGCTTTGCGAATAATGGTGCTAAAGATTCTTTTCTAATTATGCTTCACGTAGAAGATTTTGATAAAGCCTCTACATTATTAGAAGAAAATACAACGTTAAACGTAGATGAAATTGATTCACGACACCCTCTTTTTGATTTTACTACCGAAGAACTAAAAGATGTTGTAAAAAATTATGATGAATGGCATCCAGCCGATGTTAAACTAGCAAAACATCTTTTAGAAAAACAAAATGTTTTTGTTGAAAATGCTGAAATTACAGAACAACAAAATCAAAAGAAAATAGCAGCTCTAGCACCCGAAAAATCAAGTATTTTAACTTTAGTAATGGGTTATGTTTTTTGTTTGATGGGTGGCTTGGCAGGAATTGGTATTGCAATTTTCTTAATGACAGGAAAACGAACGTTACCAGATGGTACAAAAAAATATATTTATTCAAAATCAGATAGAGCTCATGGTTTATACATGCTTATGGCAGGAGTTATCGGTTTTCTTATTTTCACATTAAATTACTTGTAAATGGACTTCAAAAAATTCAAAGCCGCCACCGTTCAAACAGCACCTGTTTTTTTAAATGTGGATAAAACAATTGAAAAGGCAATCACTTTTATTAAAGAAGCTAGTGCCAATGGAGCGCAATTAATTGCTTTTCCTGAAGTATTTGTGGCTGGATATCCGTATTGGAATTGGATCATGACACCAGTTCAAGGCAGCAAATGGTATGAAGAATTGTATAAGAATTCGGTTGCAGTGACTGACGAATCGATGCAGCCGTTGTTCCAAGCAGCAAAAGACCATAATATTCACATTGTCATCGGAATCAACGAACGTGGCACTAGTTATGGAGAAATTTACAATACCAATTTAATTATCGACAACCACGGAAATCTAATTGGCAAACATAGAAAGTTAGTCCCAACTTGGGCTGAAAAACTCACGTGGACCAGTGGCGACGGTTCCTCTTTAAAGGTATATGATACTGAAATCGGACCTATAGGAACGCTGGCTTGTGGCGAAAACACCAATACTTTGGCGCGTTTTACTTTATTGTCACAAGGTGAATTGATTCATATTGCCAACTATATTTCGTTGCCTGTGGCACCACCCGATTACGATATGGCCGAAGCGATTAAAATTCGTGCTGCAGCGCATTCTTTTGAAGGCAAATTGTTTACGATTGTATCGTGTTCGACTATTTCGCAAGAAATTAAGGATGCATTACGAGATGATGTTCCGAATGTGGATGAATTATTGACTCGAAAAAATTCGGCTTTTTCTGGATTTATAGGTCCGAATGGTGCTGTAATAGGTACACCTTTGATTGATGAAGAAGGAATGGTGTATGCCGACATCGATTTGACTAAATGCATTCAACCAAAACAAATGCACGACATCTTGGGGCATTACAATAGATTTGATATATTTGATTTACGTGTAAACATCGCTCCAACAAGAAAGATTACTTTTATTGACAACCACGACGAGTTTAATAAGAAATAGGTTTAAAATCAACCCTCGAAGGGTTAAATAATATAAGTATGGAAGAACAACATTCAGACGACGTTTACGGAAGAGCCCGAGTGCAAGACACACCTGAACTGGAAGCGTATTATAAAGAATTAGAAACTCTTGGTGCTGGTGCGCTGTGGACGGTTGCTAATGATATTGAACCTTGGGAACCTAAATCCAATTCGGTTCCGATGCTATGGAAATACGACGATTTGAGAGCCTTAGTTTTAAAATCATCCGAGTTGGTTACGCCAGAACAAGCGGGTCGTCGCGTGGTGTATTTGGTAAATGACAAACGCAAAGATGTTTCTGCGGCTGTGGGCTGGTTGTACACCGGAATTCAAGTCACACGACCAGGAGAAAGCACTTCGGCACACCGTCATCGTGCGTCAGCATTGCGATTTATCATGGAAGGCAGAAATGGCTACACAGTGGTAGATGGTCATAAAATCATGTTAGAAGTGAACGATTTTGTGATTACTCCCAATTCGGCTTGGCATGAACACGGTGTTGAAGCCGATGGTGAAACGTGCATTTGGCAAGATGGATTGGATATTCCGTTAGTGAATGCTTTGGAAGCTAATGATTATGCGGTTTACGATGGCAAACAACCGTTGGTTTCGCCTATTAATCATTCTCCGATGACGTATGGTGGCGCTGGATTAATTCCGGCCGACAAAACTTGGGACAAACCCTATTCTCCTTTGTTTAAATATTCTTGGACAAAAGTATATCCTGCTTTGTTGGAAGTAGCAAAAGTGAACGAAATCAATCCGTTTGACGGAATATTAATGCACTATTCCAATCCGTTAACGGGAGGTCATGTGATGCAAACAATGGGAGCATCGATGCAATTATTACCTGCTGGTTTTAAAGGAAAAGCACACAAACACACTGGTTCTTTTGTATATCAATGTGCCAAAGGAAAAGGGTATTCCATCATCAACGGAAAACGTTTTGATTGGAAGGAACGCGATATTTTTTGTGTGCCATCATGGGCTTGGCATGAGCATCACAATTTATCAGACACAGAAGATGCTTGTTTGTTCAACTTTAACGATTTACCTGTTATTGAAGGATTAGGCTTGTTTCAAGGAAGAGAATTAGAAGAAAATAATTGATATCAGATAATAGAATAAAGAGAAAAGAATAAAGAATAAAGAATAAAGATTTATCAGAATAATTACAAACATTGCGAACTTTGCGTAAAATCTTTGCGCTCTTCGCGGTTAAATACAAAAAAATGAAACTACTTACCTACAAAACATCCGATACCGAACCACGTCTAGGCTTCATCCACAACAATCAAGTAATCGATATGGAAGACTTTGGAGAAATATCCAATTTTCCATTGCCGAATGACATGTTGGATTTGATTGATATGGGATTTGAAATCATCGCCGAAATTACCGAAATGATAGCCGAAACTTCTGAAAATTTCTTCGAAGAGATTTCGTATGATATGAACGAAGTTACTGTCTTGGCTCCTATTGAAAAACCAAGAAAAAACATTATCGGAATTGGTTTGAATTATACCGAACACGTTGCCGAAAGTGCCAGAACTTTAGATACTACGGGTAAATTACCTCAAAAACCGATTATTTTCTCTAAACCACCCACAACCGTTACTGCAACGAATACTGAAGTGATTAAAAATACCAAATTAACCGAACAATTGGATTGGGAAGTTGAATTAGCGGTAGTTATAGGAAAAAAAGGGAAATACGTTTCTAAAGAAGCCGCTTTGGATTATGTATTTGGATATACCGTTATCAACGACATCTCCGCACGTGATTGCCGCAGAGAGGGTCAATGGATTGTTTCTAAAGGGCAAGATACATTTGCACCAATGGGGCCAATTTTAGTAACCAAAGACGAAATCGAAAATCCGCATAACTTAAATTTATCGTTGACGGTGAATGGCGTTGAAAAACAAAATTCGAATACCAAATTTCTTTTATTCAACATCAATGATTTGATTGAAGATTTGAGTACCGTTTTTACCTTAGAACCTGGCGATATTATTGCAACTGGAACACCAGCAGGCGTTGGTGCAGGAAGAAATCCACAAGAGTGGTTATATGATGGCGATGTTGTAGAAGCCACGGTGGAAGGAATTGGAACGATTGTGAATACAATAAAAGAAATCTAAATTAAAGGAAACACACATTTAAGAAATTTTAAAAATTATTATAATTTCTTAAATGTGTGTTCAAAATTAAACTACAATGAAATATAGAATAGGTCAAATAGTTCCATCATCAAACGTAACGATGGAAACCGAAATACCAGCTATTTTTAGAGCTAGAGAAACGATATTACCTGAGCGTTTCACCTTTCACAGCAGTAGAATGCGCATGAAAAAAGTGACCAAAGAAGAACTCGAAGCGATGGATGCGATGAGTTTGAAATGTGCTCAAGAACTTTCAGATGCGCATGTTGATGTTATGGGTTATGCGTGCTTGGTAGCGATTATGAGTATGGGACGCGGCTATCATTGTGTTTCTGAAGTTAATTTGCATCAAGAAACGGTAGCCAACGACTTCCCTACTCCTATTGTGACTTCTGCAGGAGCATTGATTAATGGATTGAAGGTTTTGGGTGCGAAACAAATATCTATTATCACGCCATACATGCGACCGCTTACCGATATGGTAGTAGATTATATCGAACATCAAGGAATCAAAGTGAAACAAAGTATTGCTTTAGAAATTCCAGATAATTTGGAAGTTGCGGCCCAAAATCCGATGAATTTATTGGAAATCTATAAACAATTGGATTTGACCGATGTGGATGTATTAGTAGCTTCAGCTTGTGTACAAATGCCATCTTTGGAAGCGATTGATTTGATTCAAGCGGAATGTGGAATTCCAGTTACCTCGGCAGCCGTTTGTACGACTTATGAAATGATGAAAAAATTGGGAATTGAAGCCAAATCGGCTATTGGTGGTGCCTTATTAAATGGAAACTATTAATGGAATGGAAACTAATTGATGGTAAGTTAACGAACAATTTCAAGTTTAAATCACAAACAGATTTAGCAGAATTTCTTTTGAAGATAGCCCTTTATGCTGATGCAATTAATCATCATCCTGATTGTAAAATTCACAAAGCATACCAATTAGAGATTTCATTATTTACTCATCACAAAAATGAAATCACTAATTTAGATTATCAACTTTCTGAATTTATATCCTCATTGATATAATTTTTTAAATTTTAATCAAAATAAAAATGCCGTCAAAAAGTTTCTAATTTTTGACGGCATTACTTTTATAACATTTTATCAATTTACCAAATCACCACTCGTAACGAATCGGGTTGATACATTGCACTTCCTGGTTTGATGTTAAA
This sequence comes from uncultured Flavobacterium sp., assembly GCA_964577105.1. Taxonomy (GTDB): domain Bacteria; phylum Bacteroidota; class Bacteroidia; order Flavobacteriales; family Flavobacteriaceae; genus Flavobacterium. The sequence continues at coordinate 50,238 of CAZNWY010000001.1, read as the reverse complement.
CGCTTTGTGAAATTCGGGAACATTGGCTAATGGTCCGTTAATTCGGAATTTAGCTGGCGAATGCACATCGGTCATCACTTGTTGTAATAATGCTTTTTCGTTAGCGTTAACCATCCACGCATATCCATAAGCCAAAAAGTAACGTTTTTCTGGAGTTAATCCGCCAATGACTTCTTTATTTTTATATTGCTTGGTCTTTTTAAACGCTTCAAATCCCATAACCACACCGCCTAAATCGGCAATATTTTCACCTTGTGTAGCGTCACCGTTGATGTTTTTATCTCCAATTTTATATTTACTAAATTGATCTACAATCAACTTCGTTTTTGCTTTAAATTTGGCATAATCTTCTTTAGTCCACCAGTTGTTTAAGTTTCCTTTTTCATCGTACTGACTTCCTTGATCGTCAAATCCGTGAGTGATTTCGTGTCCGAAGGTTGATCCTCCAATAATTCCATATAAAATAGCATCATCGGGCATTCTTCCTTCAAAACCAGGAACAATGATGTTGCAAGCAGGTACGCAAATTTCGTTGTTACTCGGATTGTAGTAGGCATTATACGTTTGCGGATACATGCCCCATTCGGTTCTATCCACTGGTTTTCCAAATTTGTTAATCATGTAATTGTAGTTCCATTTATTCACTTCCATCACATTTTTGCAATATGATTTTTTATCAATGGTAACCGTACTCATGTCTTTCCATTTGTCTGGATATCCTACTTTCATGACAATTTTACTCAATTTATTAAGTGCTTTTACTTTGGTTTCAGCACTCATCCAATCCAGTTTTTTGATACGTTCGGCATAGACATCACGAATGTTATTTCCAATTTCAAGAAGTTTTTCTTTGGTTTCTTTTGGAAGGTATTCGTCAACATACACCTGACCAATTAATTCACCTAACGAACCATCTGTTTGTTCTACAACTCTTTTCCAGCGCGGTTTTTGCTCTTTAATACCATTCATCACAGTACTAAAGAAATAGAAATTTTGGTTTTCGATATCTTTGTTCAAATAGCTCGCATAAGTATTTAGTAAATCCCATTTTAAATAGGTTTTCCAATCTTCAATAGAATAGTTTTTTAACGTTGAATTCAAGGCCTTGAAAAATTCAGGTTGTCCAACAATTACCGTATCAGCATTTTTAATATTCAAATTAACAAACATTGATTTCCAATCGATATTAGGCGTAATTTTATTCAATGCATCAACCGACATTTTGTTGTAATTTTTGATTGGATCACGCAATGCTTCCAATTTTCTAGAATTCTTGGCTAACTCCGTTTCTATTTTCAAAATCAAAGCAGCATTAGTGGCTGATTTTTCTTTACTTTCACCCGTCAATTCAAATATTCTTGCTACATGTTTTGGATATTCGGCTCTGATTTTTTTGGTATTATCATCGTTTTCAAAATAATAATCGCGTTGCCCTAATCCCAATCCGCCTTGCGATAAAAACAAAGCATTTTTAGAACTAATTTTGTCGTCTTGACCTACATAAAATCCAAAAACTGGTGAAGCCTCGATGGTATGTAAATAAGCTACGGTTTGTAACAAACTCGGGATATCTTTTACAGAATTAATTTTGTCTAATTCATTTTTTAAAGGAGTGATTCCAGTTTTATTTATGGCAACAGAATCCATTCCAGAAGCATAAAAATCTCCAATCTTTTGTTTGTTAGTTCCTTTATCTGCATTAGCTTCTGCCGATTTTATGCAAATAGATTTTATTTGATTATTAATAGTATCTTGAATCATTCGAAAAATACCATTACTCTTTTCGGAAGAAGGAATAGGATGTTTTTTAAACCAACCTCCATTAGCATAACTAAAGAAGTCTTCGGATGGGTTAACGGTTGTGTCGCGATTGGTCAACAATGGATCTACAAAAGAGGCTTCTTTTTTGGCACAACCTACAATTGACAAGGCCAATACAGATAAAATAATACACTTTTTAAATGGAATCATATATAATTTGAATTTAGTTTGTTGAGTAAAAAAGTCCTAAACCTCAAAAAAGTTTAGGACTTCAAATATAGTAAAAATAAACAATCGTTTATAAGACTTATCCTGCTAACGAAACACCGATTAAGGTTCCAATTCCGTAGGTAACAGCTGCAGCAGCCAATCCGAATAGTATTTGGCGAAAGCCTGAAAACCAAACCGATTTTCCTGTGAATAAGGTAATTGAAGCACCAATTCCAAATAAACCAACTACACTAGCTCCAATGCTTACTAAAACCGCATGAGTACCATTAAGGAAAAAGAATGGAAATAACGGAATGATTGCTCCAATAGCAAATAAAAGGAAAGATGTAATTGCTGCTTCCCAAGCCGAACCTCCAAGTTCTTCTTTGTTAATACCTAGTTCTTCTGTAATTAAAGTATCAATTGCTGATTCTCTGGTTTCAAAGGCTTTCTCAGCTAACTTTTTAGCTTCTTCCTCAGACATTCCTTTGGCTTGATAGAGCAGAATTAACTCTTTTTTTTCTTCTTCTGGAGAAGCTTCCAATTCGATGGTTTCTAATTCTATTTGGCGCAAATGCAATTCACGTGAACTCTGTACCGACAACCATTCGCCTAACGCCATAGAAATTGCTCCTGCTAGCAAACCTGCAATACCCGTTAATAAAATCGTATTGTTATTTGCGGCAGCACCAGCTACTCCCATCACCAAACTCATGTTGGAAACCAAACCGTCGTTGGCTCCTAAAACCGCAGCACGCAAGGCATTTCCTCCAACCGATTTATGTCGGCTTTCAAATTTGGATAAAAATCCGCCAGAAACATTCAAAGCCGAATTACTATTGACTGCTTCTATAATTTTGAGGTGATTGTGTTCAAAACCAGATAATTTCTCACCCGATTGCAATTTATCTTTTACCGTGTTGATAGCAAATTGTTTTTCAACTCCAGCCAAATTACTGATGATAGAACTATACCCAAAAACTTTTCCGAGTTTCAATTGTATTTTGGCTCTTGTGGAAGGTTGTGGTGCTTTAAAATTAGGTTCTACCTCACGAATTGTAGCCAGCATGTGAGCCGCATGCCCATCTTCTATTTGAGCTAACGCCAATAATACTTTATTTAAATTATCGTCCGACTGAATATTTGCGATACTCTTATATAAAAATGAAGTATCGATTTCGGTTTGAATCTGACTTTTTAATTTGTTTACATCCATATTAATTGATAATATCAAAAACGCCTTTGGTTAATATTTTGGAAGAAGCATTCACTTGATCGTTTGGAATGATTTCAACAAAACTCTCAGAATCAGTACCTTTTTGTACTTGAATACGTTCAAAATGATATCCTTTTTGGTCTTGATTCTTTAATAAAAGTACAAAATATTTTTGATTTTCAGAGATTAAAGCGTCTTTTGGAATAGCAAATCCTTTTTTAGTAGCTATGATGATATCGGCTTCAACAAACATGCCTGTAAACAATTTTTGTTTTACAGAATCATCTAAATGGCCATGAACATTGATGGTTCTATCGGCATTTTCAACTGATTTTGCAATGAGGTGGGTTTTGCCCTTGAAAATTTCTTTACTTGCTTCTGGAACGGTAAATTTAATCGTCTGATTTTCTTTAATTTTTAAGATATCTTTCTCAAAAACGCTCAACTCTAAGTGCAAATCGGAATTATTTACAATCTCAATTATAGTTTCTGATGGAGCCATTAACATCCCGACATTGGCATTTACCACGGTAACATCACCCGAAATTGGAGCATATAATGTAATGGTAGTCGCTATTTTTCCTTGCTGTACTTGAGCCGGATTAATATTTAATAAAATTAATTTCTGACGCAAAGTTTGGTATTTTCCCATAGCACTTCGATAGTCACTTTCGGCTTTTAGGTAATTTTTTTGAGATGTGATTTTTTCGTTATACAATGTTTTTTGTCTTTCAAACTCCGATTTTAAATAATTTATTTGCTCGGCAACCTCAAGAAAATCTTTTTGAATATCAACAAATTCAGTACTTTCTAAGGTAACTAAAGCTTGTCCTTTGGTAACCTTATCACCTGGAAGCAACTTTGTTGATTTTACATATCCAGCAATAAAAGTAGTTACTTTGGCTCTATTTTGAGGTGGAACATCTATTCTTCCCGATGCTTTAACGGTAACATCAAAATCTTGTTCTACAGGACTTCCAATTTGCATATTCATAGTTTGAAATTGTTCTGCAGAAACAGTTGTTTGTCCGTCATCTGTTGGAGGCACTTCTTTTTTGGCATCCTTACAAGAAATCATAAGAACTAAAAGGGATAATAGGCTTATAGCATTTTTCATATATTAATAGTTTAAATATTGTAAATCAAATAAGGTTTTGTTGTATTGTAATACATTTTCAAGGTAATCAACTTGAATAGTTGTGGCATTTTCTAATGATGTGATGTATTGAAAAAAGTCAATTTCACCGTGTTTATAGCTCATGTCGGCCACTTTAATAATTTCTTTTGCTAGTTTATCACCGTATTGATTATAGTATTGAATTCCTTCTTCGTGTTTGGCTAATTCATTTTTCTTTTCTTTAATGAATTGTTCAATTTTGGTTTGCTCGTTTTGCTTTTGTTGTTCCCAACTTTGAGATTCAATTTTAGCAACATTGTTTTTGGCTTTGATGCCCGAAAACAATATAGGAACCGAAACTCCTACCTGAAATCCGTACAAAGACTGTGATAAACCATTATTGTTACCTTGGAAATATTCTAAATTTATATCAGGTAAATAATGCTGTTTCTGCAACTTTATATTTGATTGGTAATTTTTTGTAATGCTTTCAAAATAAGAGTTGTATATTTCTTTATTTGAACTAGGGTTCAAAGTTAAATCAGGAGTTAGTTTATCATTTTTAATACTAATTTTTTCATCCGTTTGCAATAGAGATTGAAGCATCTCATAGCTTGCTAATTTATCTTTTTCAATTTGAGACAAACGCGTTCTAATTTGACGAAACTTACTCTCAGCGGTGATTTTTTCTAAATAATTGGTTTCTCCTAATTCGAAACGTCGATTGCTTGCTTTAGAGAAATTTTGATACAAACTATCCAAATAATGAAACAGTTTTTCTTGATTTTGATAGTAAACAATCTTGTTATATACTTGAGCAATTTGATGTGCCAATTTATTTTTAGAAATTTCAAAAAACGATTTTTCTCTTTCATATTCGGTGTTCAACAGATTTTTTTGAGCACCGTAGAATGTTGGAAAATTAAATTTTTGCTGTACACCAAATACCTTTAATGGTAAGTTGTTTAGCGCCAAATTGTTCTGATCGTAATTGTAATACAAATTTGTTTTATCAAAAGAATAAGCCGACTTAATATTTGCTTTAGCTTTATCAACTTGCAATTGTCCTGCCTTGATTGCTTTATTATTTTCTAATCCTTTTGCAATCAAAGTTTCCAATTCAGGATTTTTATTCTGAGAAAACGAAAGCGTTGATGTTAATAATAGAATGATGATTGTAGCATTAGGATGTATTTTAAACTTAGCTTTTTTACCTTCTTTTTTATCTAATATTTTGTATAAAATAGGTAGAACAATCATAGTTAATAAAGTTGCCGTGAACAAACCGCCAATTACCACTGTTGCTAATGGACGTTGTACCTCTGCTCCTGCTGATGACGAAATAGCCATAGGTAAAAATCCTAAAGCTGCTGCCGCTGCGGTTAACAATACTGGTCGCAAGCGATCGGTAGTTCCTTTCATGATTAATTCGTCAATATCATTCATTCCCTGGTGCTTCAATTCTTTAAAGTGTTCGATAAGAACAATACCATTCAGTACGGCAATTCCGAAAAGAGCGATAAATCCAACTCCAGCCGATATACTAAATGGTAAATCTCGAATCCACAAAAACAAGATTCCACCAACGGCAGACAACGGAATTGCAGAATATACCATCAATGCTTCTTTTACCGAACCAAAAGCAAAATACAATAGAATAAATATTAAAAATAACGCTATGGGTACTGCTATCATCAAACGCGCCTTGGCACTTTGAAGGTTTTCAAATTGTCCACCATAAGTAACATAATAGCCTTGAGGTAACTTAATTTTTTCACTAACAATTTTCTGAACGTCATCGACAACACTTTGTAAATCTCGGTTTCTAACATTAATTCCTACTACAATTCTACGATGCGTATTGTCTCTAGAAATTTTAGCAGGACCTTCAGTATATTCAATTTTAGCCAATTCTTGAAGCGGAATTTGTTGACCAGATGGTGTTGATACGTATAAATTTCTAAGATCGTTAATATCAACACGATTGGATTTATCTAAGCGAATCACCATGTCAAATCGTTTTTCACCTTCAAACACATTTCCAACTGTTTTTCCAGCAAAACTTAAAGCAATCATGTCATTTAAATCGGAAATATTCAATCCGTATCGGGCAATTTTGGAACGGTTATACACCACACTCATTTGTGGTAATCCTTCTGTTTTTTCAATAATGATATCAGAAGCACCTTCTACGTTGGCTATAGCATATTTAATTTGCTGAGCTCTTTTAGCCAACACGTTCAAATCTTCTCCAAAAATTTTGATAGCCACATCGCTTCTGGTTCCAGAAATCAATTCGTTAAAACGCATTTCTATGGGTTGCGTGAATTCGACTTCCATGTTTGGAATTTGCTTTTCTAAAGCGGTTTTGATTTTATCTGCCAATTCATCTTTGCTCGTTGCCGAAACCCATTCTCCTTTTGGTTTTAATTTTACAATAATATCGGTTTCTTCCATACTCATTGGATCGGTTGGCACTTCGGCAGCTCCTATTCTACTGACAACTTGTTCTACTTCAGGAAAATTTTTCAGAATAATCTTTTCAATTTTAGTAGTAGTAGCAATAGTTTTAGTCAAAGAAGTTCCGGTTTTTAAAACGGGCTGAATCACAAAATCACCTTCATCTAAAGTTGGAATAAATTCTCCTCCCATAGTAGTAAATAAAATTACAGACATTACCAATAAAGCACCTGCTCCATAAATAACTTTTTTGGTATTGAGCAATGCCCAACCGATAATAGGCTTGTAAAACGAATTTAACTTGTTTATCAATCGATTAGAAAATGATTTAGGATTTTCTTCTTTAGGTTTTAGAAACAACGAAGAAATCACAGGCACATAAGTAAAACAGAATAACATGGCACCAACCAAAGCAAAACTAAAAGTCATAGCCATTGGTTTGAACATTTTGCCTTCTACACCCGACAATGATAAAATTGGGATGAAAACGATGAGGATAATTAACTGACCAAAAACCGCAGAATTCATCATTTTGGAAGCACTTTTATAGGTGATTTCATCAATTTGAATCTGTTTGTCTTCTTTTGATAAATGACTTAAATGCTTTGATTTATGCGCTATTTGAAAAGCTATAAACTCGACTATAATCACCGCTCCATCTATAATAATTCCAAAGTCAATAGCTCCTAAACTCATTAAATTCGCATCGATTCCGAAGATGTTCATGAACGAAATTGCTAAAAGCAAACATAACGGAATTACCGAAGCTACAACCAAACCAGAACGCCAGTTTCCTAACAGAAGAACCACTACAAAAATTACAATCAAACAACCTAAAATAAGGTTTTCTGCCACGGTAAAAGTAGTTTTTCCAACCAATTCACTTCGTTCTAAAAACGGATTGATGTACACTCCTTTAGGCAATGTTTTCTGAATTTCAGCCACACGCGCCTTTACATCACTTATAACTTGTTTAGAATTAGCTCCTTTAAGCATCATTACTTGTCCTAACACTTTTTCACCTTGACCATTACCGGTAATGGCTCCAAAACGATTAGCACTACCAAATCGAACTTGAGCAACATCTTTTACATAAATTGGAATACCATTGACATTTTTAACGACAGTATTCTCGATGTCTTCAAGTGATTTTACTTTTCCTTCACCACGGATAAAATAACTTTGATTTGTTTTTTCGATATAAGCACCACCTGCAATACTGTTATTTTTTTCTAAAGCAGTATAAACGTCAGTAGTGGTAACATTCATCCCTTTTAATTTGGCGGAATTTATAGCAACTTCATATTGTTTAAGATAACCACCCCAAGTATTGATTTCAACAACACCTTTAATTCCTGACAATTGGCGTTTTACTACCCAATCTTGAATAGTACGCAAATCGGTAACAGTATATTGATTTTTATAAGCAGGTTTTACATCCAAAATATACTGGTAAACTTCACCCAAACCTGTAGTAATGGGTCCCATTTCTGGTGTGCCAAATCCTTGTGGAATTTTTTCGGAAGCCGATTTGATTTTTTCCGCAATAAGCTGTCTAGGTAGATAAGATCCCATATTGTCCTCAAAAACAATGGTTACAACAGACAGACCAAATTTAGATATAGAACGAATTTCTTTTACACCTGGCAGATTTGCCATTTCAATTTCGACTGGATAGGTAATGAATTGCTCAATATCTTGAGTTGAAAGATTTCGAGAAGTAGTGATAACTTGAACTTGATTATTAGTAACATCGGGTACGGCTCCAATGGATATTTGAAAAATGGAGAAAATTCCAAAACCAAAAACTCCAAGGGTAAACAATAAAACAATTAACTTATTTTTTAAACTAAAGGCGATTATTTTTTCTAACATCTTTTATATATTTTCTGAAGCAAAATTATAATATGAAAGTTTTAAAACATTTAAGATACTCTTAAAATCATATTAGGGAATGCTTAATTCTAGTGTTGTTCCAACATTTTCTTGACTTGAAATACAGATTGTAATTGATAAAATATCACACAAACGTTTCGCAATTGACAACCCCAATCCGATGCCTTTAATTTCAGGATGATTGGTAGTTGTGGAAGTTCTGTAAAAAGAATTGAATACTTTATCGATTTCATCAGATGAAATACCAATTCCGTTATCTTTTACTCTTAAAAGTGTTTTATTTAGAACTTTTTCCAAACTAATTTCAACTACACCATTATCTTTAGAATACTTAAGGGCGTTAGAAATAAGATTGTTTAATATTATGGTAAAGAAATAACCGTCAGTATTGGCATATATTTCTTCTGCAAAATTAGTTATGACCTTGATGTTTCTACTTTTAGCTTTGCTTTCAAATCGGTGAACTGTTTCTAAGACACAATCATTAAGATTGACTTTCTCGATTTTTAAAGATAACTTTTGATTTTCGAATCGCGCTAAAAGTAATAATTGATCGACTAGATTATTTATTCTGTCGACCTCTGCAATACAGAAATTAATTTTTTGCTGGTATTCTTCGGTATTTCTTGGTTTACGAATTAGCACTTCTAAAGTTCCTTTTATAACGGCCAAAGGTGTTCGAAGTTCGTGAGAAGCATCAGAAGTAAACTGTTTTTCTCTTTCTATGGTGCTTTCAATTCTATCTAATAAATTATTGATTGTTTGCGACAGAATAAATAATTCGTCTTTATTTTTTGGTAAAGGAATACGTGCTTTTAAATTGTCGTTGGTAATGGCATTAGAAGTAACAATGATGGCATTTATAGGTCGTATACTTCTTCCTGCAATAAATTGTGCTACCAAAAACAGCAATACTAAAACGATAGGAAAAAGAACATATAAAATGGTTTGCAGTTTGCTCAATATTCCGATGGCTTCTTCCATAGAAACTGCGACTATCAGATAACCGTTAACTTTATTTTGGAAATACAAAGGCACTTGTTTTTGTCGGACTAATTTTCCAGACAATTTAATGTCAGTAACTTTATCTTTTAAAACTTTGTAATTAAATAATAAGCTTTGTGTTTTTAGGTTACTCGATTTTTCTAAAACAGTTCCAACACTATTTGTTATTTCTAAAAAAACAGGATCTACAGAAACTTCGTTATGCTCTCGTTGTTCCCATTCTTCATGATCCAATAATTCTACGTCTCTTTCAGTAACGTTTATTTTTTCTTTATACTCATTTACTTCATAGTTAATGTGCTCGTTAACTTTATTGTAAACTGTAATAGAAACTATGCTGTAAATAGAAAAAAACACCACCGAAATCAACATTGCTGCTGAAATAATGTAGTAAAAAGCGATTCTGTTTTTTAAAGATAATTTATTCATTATGATCAGTCGTTGGCAATGTATCCAACACCTCTAATTGTTTTGACACAATCGTTGTCTTTGTTTATGTTCAATTTTTTTCGAATGGCATTCATAAAAACGTCAATCACACCGGTATCATATTCAAAATAGATGTTCCAAACTTTTTCTATTATTTCGGTACGAGTACAAACTCTTCCTTTATTTTTTATCAAATAAGTCAAAAGCTCAAATTCTCTTTGGGTAAGAGTAACTTCTTTACCTTCTGAAAAAACCTGATGTTTTGCCAAGTCTATTTTAATAGTTCCTAATGTTAGAACCTCTTCTGACTTTGCATCTCTAAAATGAATTTTAATTCGCTCTAGCAATTCTTCAAAACTGAATGGCTTTTTTATGTAATCATTTGCACCAGCTTTTAATCCTTCAATAGTTTCCTGAATTGTATCTTTGGCAGTTAAAAAAATAATAGGAACTTGTTTGTTTTTTTCTCTTATTTTTTTGCAAACATCTAAACCTGGTAACATCGGTAGCATCCAATCTAAAAGTATCAAATCGAAATCATTAGTTAAAGCATTTTTCAAACCACTAACACCGTCATTGGCTATCGTAACATCATATCCTTCTTCTTCTAAACCTTGCTTTAAAAAATTTGAAATTCCAATTTCATCCTCTACAGCTAGTATTTTCATATGTTTAAATTTTATTTTTTTAGTGGTAACAAATGGTATCGCCTTTTTAATCATAGGTGTTTGCAAGCAAACGAGTTTGTTTATGGCGATTTCATAGACTTTTTTTTCTAAATTAGTAACAATTCCAAAGTTAGTTCAATTATAAGTATTATACAAAATAACGCCGTATAATTGATATAATTTAGAATGATTTTTAAAGTTAAGTCAATCTTAATTTGTAAGAAAAAGTGAGTTTGAAGTCCGTTTTTTATACATTTGTAAAAAATCAAAAGCAATGCAATTATTTCAAAAAAAATCACCCTTCTATAATTTAGCTGTTTTCTATCTTATTGTTAGTTTAATCACTCGATTGGTGTTGTTCTTTCACCCTATCACACAAACAAGTTTTACATTTATCGATAGTGTTAAAATATTTGTTTTAGGTATTGTTTCCGACGTTTTTGTTTTTATAGTTGCAAGTGCTTTCTTGTGGCTTTATTTATTGTTTTTATCTAATAATAAATTCAATAAACCTTGGGGTTATATTATTTTTGGATGCTTTGTTTGTTTGTTACTCTACGTTTTATCTGGTAAATCCATTTTACATGAATACGGTGGTTCATTGCCAGAAATTGGAATTGCCTTCATTTCATTAAAAACTATTCTATTTGGATTATTACTTTTTTTACCACAATACCGTCGTAGAATAAGAATGATTTTATTTTCTATTACGATATTTATTTTTGTCTTAGTAATTGTTCAAAATGCCGTTAGTGAGTTCTTTTTTTGGAACGAATTTGGTGTAAGATATAATTTTATTGCTGTAGATTATTTGGTTTACACCAACACTGTAATTGGAAACATCATGGAGTCCTATCCTGTAATTCCTTTGTTTACAGGTGTCGGAATTATATCATTGGTGGCTACTATCATTATTGTAAAAAAATCATCCTACTATATTGATCATCTTCCCAATCTGGCTGATAAATTTAAAAATCTTGCCTTTTACATCGTTCTATTTGTGGTTTCTTTATTGGCAATACCAAATTTGGCAAAACTTCAAAATTCAACAAATGTTTTTGCTAATGAATTACAGTCTAATGGCTTATATAAATTCTATTTAGCCTTTATGAATAGCGAATTAGATTACGATACGTTTTACAAAACGCTACCAGAAAAAGAAGCATTTGCCTTACTTCAGAATCAAATCAACGGAATTAGTAATGATAATACTTTACGACAAATTCAAAGCGATGCCGCTGAAAATCATAAGAATGTAGTATTAATTACCATTGAAAGTTACAGTGCAGAGTTTATGAAAACCTATGGTAATGAACAAAATATAACGCCATTTTTAGATTCGTTAGCAAATAAAAGTTTACTGTTTACTAATTTTTATGCTGTTGGTAATAGAACCGTTCGAGGACTGGAATCAGTAACATTGTGCTTGCCGCCTACTGCTGGTGAAAGTGTTGTAAAACGTGAAGACAACAAAAATAAATTTTCTACAGGCGCTATTTTTAAAAGCAAAGGATACGATGTGAAATTCTTGTACGGAGGTGATGCTTTTTTTGATAACATGGGCGATTTTTTTGGCGGTAACGGTTATGATATTATTGACAAAAAAACATTCAAACCAAACGAGATTTCGTTTTCCAACGTATGGGGCGTTTGTGACGAAGACATGGCCAATAAAGCGATAAAAGAAATGAATGAAGAAGCTAAATCGGGTAAACCATTCTTCAATCATTGGATGACGGTAAGTAACCATCGACCATTTACCTATCCTGATGGAAAAATTGATATCGATCCTAACTCGAAATCACGTGAAGGTGGCGTAAAATATACTGATTATGCGTTGCGAAAATTCTTTTCTATGGCCGAAAAACAACCTTGGTTTAAAAATACTGTGTTTGTAATTCTTGCTGATCATTGCGCTTCAAGTTCTGGAAAAACAGAACTACCAGCAGACAAATATAGAATACCAGCAATGATCTATGCACCAGGCTTTATTGAGCCCAAACGTTACACCAATTTAATGTCGCAGATTGATATAATGCCAACTTTATTTGGATTGTTAAACTTTAACTATCAAAGTAAATTTTATGGTCAAGACGTTTTAAAACCAGATTACAAACCAAGAGCTTTGATTGCTACTTATCAAGATTTAGGGCTAATTAAAGACAATATTCTTACCATAATTTCTCCAGTAAGAAAAGTCAAACAGTTTCAATTAAACTTACAACCCAAGGCTGGTTTGGATAAAGATTTCCAAATTTTTTATGAGCAAAAACCATTAAAAAATGAGAGAACCGACTTGATTAATGAAACCATATCCTATTATCAAACAGCCTCTTATATGCTGAAAAATAAAAAATATCAGAAATAATTAGTTACAAAAAAAACTCCAAGAACTAACCTATAAATTTCTTGGAGTTTTTTTATTCATAAAGTTCTAATTCTGAATCAGGCATTAGAATCTTATATCGTTAATTAAATATAATTTTTTTGGTTTGTGTTTTGTTATTGTCAGATGTTACTTTTACAAGGATGAATTCTGATTCTGGAATATTCAATGGAATTTCAAAATAATTTAATTTAATCTCCTTTTTTGAGAACAACAACTTGCCAGAAAAATCAAATACTTCAATGGTATTGATTGTGTCATTAGAAGAAACCATTAATTGGTGCTGATTAGTTGCAACTTTTATAGCATAATCAGAACTTGACATTTTATCGTCATTATCACCATTATGAGTATAATTAGATTTTTTAAATCGCAATTCAAACTTGTTATTAAAAGTTCCAGATTCTGAGTAAAAAGTGTAGGATCCTGATTTTAAATCATTATAAATTCCTGTTTCCACATCGTATAAATATACTTTTTGAGAATTAAATAAACCATCAAAATTTTCTAAATTAATAGTAAGTATGCCAGATGTTGTGGTACTATATCCAAAAGGAATTATATCTGTATCACGAAATGGCAATGCTCTGCCTTGAATGGAGAAATTGTCTGTTCCGATAGTGGTATAAATTGCCAAACTATTTTGAGACGGCATTGTTTTACCATCAAATAACGGATCAAAACCATTTGTTGCTCCTTGAATATAACCCAACAAAACTTCGTTGTAAGCACCTTGACTATTAGACAAGGATAACCAAATTCTGTTTTTCTCTAAGTTTTGAAAATTAGTTTGTGAATTGGCAACAACATTACCTGATTTAAAAAATTGATTATTATTATTTATAATTCTCATAGAATTTTTGAATGTAGCAGTATAATTACCATTAGCTAAAGCAGTATTAGCTTCAATAAAAAAACCTTGACAAGCAGCAACTTTTCCGTCTGGAATTACACCACCAGTTAATGCTGCAGAAGCGGTAGCTACACCACCCGTAATATTGTATTTAGCATAATCGTTTGCGGTATAATTATTATTGGTGATAGCCGTATTGTGTGTCCATAGATAAATAGTTCCGTTAACGATGTTTTTATTCAGATTGTCTGTGATGAATAAATCTATATCAATAGCTGAAGGATATGGATTACCTATTAAATTAACTGTTCCTATGCTTTTTACTATTGGTGTAGTTATGGTTCCGTTGTTAGGAATACCAACAAAACTAGTTTCCACAACTTGTGTTGTGCTATAATTTAAATTGTTTGGAGCTCTACTAATGTATCCTACACCAGGAGCCATTACTGTAGTGCTGGGTTGATAAACCCAATTATTTATTGTTGACTAAATGAATAAAACAAAGAATTAGAGGCAACTTGAGAAAGTGATTGACTAGCCAATGGAGCTGACCAATAAGTATAATCATATTGTTTTAAAGGTGTCGTTTTTCTTTTGTACACAATAGGATTTCCTGAAAAATAATTCGCTGGATTTTTCATTTGAACTATAGAACCATTATTTTCAACCACTATAGAACCATTATTAGTTATATTATTTCTAATATTTAAATATTGATTGGCATTGATAGTTAATGTATTACCCGGATTTATGGTAATACTGCAAGCTGATATACTTGCTCCAGAATAATTACCTGCTATATAAACCACTTTAGACATACTAGGTACACCATTACTCCAAGAAGTTCCGTTCCATGTAGTTGAAATGGTGTTGTAACACGCACTAAATATTTGATCTACCAAATCTTGTAGCGCTTGACTTTCAGAAGATAAATCACTACTAGAAACGATGCTTCCGCCTCCAGCATTAGTTATTTCTACATCAGCATTTGGATCATAATTATAAATTTGACCTGAACCATTTCCAAAAACATCAAATGATCCAATTAAATTGCCACCAACTATTAAGTTACCATTATTTTGAAGCGTTGAAGTACTTGGTGATGTTAAATTACCTACAATTATCACTTCCGCTTTCCAAAAATCGGTTGTGCCAGAATTAGAATAATTTCCATAAACGATCAATAGTGTTGTGTAGCCTGGATTGAATTTGGCATCAAACAATCCGTTAGGATTTATGACAACATCTCCATAAACGTCCATTCTGATTCCGTTTTTCAAATTTAACTTAGCGTTTCCATTAACAGTTATAGCTGCAGTAGTAAAATTACTATTCACATTAACTGTTCCGTTAATAACTAAACTAGCAGTAATAATGGTATTTGCAACCGAATTATTGGCAGTTTGAGCAGACTGAATTGTAATTGTATTATTAGCTGAAGCTGCTGTTGGTGCCAAAATAGCATTAACCCACATTGTGCCGTTCCATGTTTGCCAACCTGTTATTGAAGCAAAATCTACTGTGGCTGCATTACTACGATAATCACCAGTAACCTGTGAAAAAAAAGTTCCTATAGACATCCAAATTATCAAATTAAAAAGTATAAATGATCTCATAACCAAAGAATTAAAATTAATAATCATTTTATTATAAAGTTACTTTCATTAGTAAATTGAAAATTTAGAAATTCGATAAAATGCACATATATACGTCAAATATCGCTTTTGAACCAATTTTGAAAAAAGTTGATCTTGTGAAGAAAAAATCCTGTTTAGGTAGCTAGAAAAAATATAAAAGGTAGTTAAAAAAGAAAACCCCATGAATTAAGTTTACCCAACCTAAACTATCATGGAGTTATTCTATAAGCTAAAGTCTAACTTAACTATGAAGCAAACTTAATGTGTTTTTTTGAAATGGAACTACGTAGTTTTACGTGTTTTTCTAATTTGCACTAATTTTTTTAACAAATGTCTTCTGATCGTCCAAAACCACAGTAACAATTAATAATTGATTTGACACATTATTTAAATTTGTTTTGTATTCATTGGTTGATAAACCTTTTTGTTCTAACAAAAGTTTTCCTAGGGTATCATAAATCTTTATTTCTGAAATAGAAGTACCATTAGAAGTCACAACAAGTTGTTGATTGACACTCATAACATTAACTTTAATATCAGAATCAGAAAAAGAACTATTTGTCAAGCTATTGGTAGCATAGCGCAATTCAAATCTATCATTAAAGGTTCCGCTTGTAGTAGTAAACGTGAAAGAATTTTGTTTTAAATCATGATAAATTCCAGTTGTTTTATCATACAAATAGATAGTTTTATCCATGAAAAAATCATCAAAATTTTCTAAGTTAATGGTCAAATCCCCACTTATAGTTGTCGAATATCCTAAAGGAATTACATCCAAATTAGAAAAAGGCAAACTTCTTCCTTGAATAGCCAAATTATTACTTTGTAATAAAGAATAAATTGAAACCGAATTGCCAGCAGCTAATGTTCTACCATCATAAAGCGAATCAAAATCATTCGTTGCACCTTGAACATATCCAATTAAAAATTCATTATAAGCACCTTGTGGAGTTGATAAAGAAACCCAAAAACGATATTTTTCTAGTGGAATTGTGGTATTTAATGAACTTGACTTAAAAAACTGATTGTTATTGTTAGCAATTCTCATGTTATTTTTAAACACAACCGAATAAGTTCCATTTACCAAATTTGAATTAGCTTCCACAAAAAATCCTTGTCCAGCTGCAATTTTGCCTGTTGGCACCACTCCACCAGATAATGCTGCTGAAGCAGTCTTAACACCACCAACCAAATTATATTTAGCGTAATCGTTTTGATTATAGCTATTATTTGTAATTGCCGTATTATGAGTCCATAAATATATAGTTCCATTAATACTATTAACATTGTTTGAATCAGTTAAAAAAACATCGGCATCAATTGCAGATGGATACGGATTTCCTATCAAATTAGAAGTACTTGCAGATTTTATTATTGGAGCAGAAAAATCGCCATTATTAGGAATTCCAACAAAACTTGTTTCTACAATTTGTGTCGGACTATATGTCAGTGTATTTGGAGCTCTACCGATATAACCAACACCTGTAGTCATTGTGGTTGAAGCCGATTGACTTACCCAGTTGGCTATTGTAGGACTATAACTAAAAAATGCCGCATTAGTAGCTAATTGGCCTAACGTAGCATTAGCTACAGGTGTAGACCAATAGGTAAAATCATATTGTTTTAATGGAGTCGTTTTTCTTTTGTATATGATAGTACCTTCATTGGTAACATTGTTAGTTTGAACTAAACTTGAATTGTTTTCAAAAGTAAGTGTTCCTCCAGAAACCTTTAACTCTTTTGTTAAAATTAAAGAATGACCATTATTAAAAACCACATTTCCAGACATTACTTGGCAAGAACAACCCGATAAATTTCCAGTAGAACTATAATTTCCGTTAAAAATAATTTTATCACTTGTAGTGGGTGCACTTGGCGACCATGCTGTTCCATTCCAAGTTGATGTACTTTGCGAAAGAACAGATGTGGTCACAGAAGAATTACAACCATTACTATTTTTGATAATCACATTATAACTTCCTGCAACTAATCCCGATTTAACATTACTAGCTTGAAAAGTTGCTCCATTATCAAAACTATAGGTATCACTTGCATTTTGAACCGTTACAGTTATAGTTCCCGTTGAAGAAGAACAAGTTGGCTGTGTTATAGAAACAACGGGAGTATTAGGCGCAGATTTCACGGTAAGTACTGCATAGTTTCCGTTTTTGGAACATCCTGCTGTAATTTTTGCTCTATATTTATATCCGTTCATTCCAATTGAAACATTGGTTAATGTTAGCGTAGCAGTTGTAACTCCGGAATACACACCGCCATTGCTTAAATCAGTCCAACCATTACCGGTATTTACTTGCCATTGAAATGATGGATTGCTTTGAGGAGTAGAAACTGTAAACGTTGCATTATTACCCGAACAAACTGATGTATTCAACGGATCATTAGTAGTAAATGTACACGAACTGGAACCAAAAATAATTGTGTTAACTAAATCAACTAATGCTTGATTTTCACTGGAAGTCGTTACTTGCGTTCCCGGATTCACATTGTTATCTACAGAAGTTGGAGTAATGGTTACTGTTGCATTTGAATTAACCGCATAGATTTGATTGGTACCTGTTCCACCTGTAAGATTGAAGGCTCCAATTATATTTCCACCTACTATAACATTTCCTTGATTTTGAAGCGCTGACGATGAAGGACTAAGTAAATCTCCTACTATAATCACATTACTTTTCCAAAATTCTGATGTTCCATTATTGTAAAAATTACCATATATAATAAGAGTTGAAACGCCAGAACCTCCTGGCATTGAAAAGCTACCTCCAGAATTTACAGTAAAATTTCCTGCAGAAGTATTTGAGCCCACAGTTAAAACTAAATTATCAGCAACCGAAAGAGAACCAGATATGCTTATACTTTTTACAGTAGCATTAACAGGAATTGATACGGTTTTTCCAGAAGGAATGATAACGTCATCCGAAGCTGTTGGTACGCCACTTGGTGACCAATTGGATGCTAAGTTCCAATTTGACGAAGTTCCGATAAAAGTTTTTTGAGAAAAACCTACCGATTGAACTAAAATAAAAATTAGAATTGTTAGTAATTTTTTTTCCATCTTGAGTGAAGAATTTAATTTAGGTTGTAAAATTAGATTCATCCAAAACCTAAAAAAAGAAATCAGATGAATTTCTGATATATACGACGAACTTCACTTTTTGGATTTACAAAACCCAAAATAAGAGCAAAAACAATAAAATGTAATAGAAATATTTAAAAATAAATAAAATGGTTATATCTACAATAACCCATTATATTTTCTAATGAACCATTCGGCTGCAAGGGAAGCCGCTATTAAAATCAACAGCCAATACCAATCAATCATAGGTGTTTTTTTAACGATGGCTTTTTGAATGGCTTTGTAATCTGGATTATCTAATAAGTTTTTTATCAAACTTTCCATTTGATTCGGAACAAAAACAGCACCTTTGGTTTGAGTTGCCAATTGTTTCAACTTAGGCATATCTGGGTTCACAAATTGCTTTTCGATATCAAAATCCAAAATCTCAAAACTACTAGAATAACTGGCATTTGAATTCAATTCTTTAACAGTAAAAGAATAATTACCTGCTGACAAACCATCTAAATTTACTTTAAAACTATTAGTAGTCTTTAATAAATCAAAACGTTTAACTTCTTTCGTTTTAGTATTAGTAACCGCTATGGTAAGTCGAGCTTTATCATCAAACTCATAATTTTTATTAAAATACTGAGCTATGATTTCTAAAGCATCACCCGAATTATAAAAACGTTCATGATTTACAACTAACGATTTTTTGGAATCATTAGAAGCCAAAAACTGAATGGTCTTATCTATAAAAACATCAAATTGTTCGAATGATTTTTTTTCTACAAAACTTTGTGCGCGCCATTTCCAAATGTTTTCTCCTAATAAAAAGGCACTTCGTTTTCCTTGATTATCAGAAAAAGCCAATAACGGTGCATCGGTTTCTACATTTCGAATTCGAGAAGATAATAAAACATTCAAATTATCTTTGGCAGTGATGCTTCCGTATGGGTTTTCTAAA
Organism: uncultured Flavobacterium sp.; assembly: GCA_964577105.1. Lineage (GTDB taxonomy): Bacteria > Bacteroidota > Bacteroidia > Flavobacteriales > Flavobacteriaceae > Flavobacterium. The sequence goes on along the minus strand of CAZNWY010000001.1, from coordinate 30,554 downwards.
GGCGGAAAGTTTTCAAATCCAAAATTATCGGCAGCAAATAGGTTGAAATCAGAATTGAATTGGGCTAAAAAATCTTCTCGTTGCGACGACATTTTAAACTGTAATTGATCTTGTTGTTGGTTTAAAAAACCAAAATCAGTATCATTTCCAGTGATAATCCAAGTGTTAATTTTTAAATTTTTATTAGCATCAAATACCGCTTTATAACTTGCATTTGGCTGATAAAGAATCAATACATTATAATTATTCAATGAATTGATTTGATTGGGTTTAAGAATAGTTACTTTACGTTGAGCGTTAGTTTCGATGCTGCGTTTCAAAACTCCTAAATCGGGATGATTTATGGCTGAAACAATAGCCACTTCTGTTCGTTGATCTATAACTTCAACCGCAAATTTTTTGGTATTGTTATAAGTGTTTTTTTCACTTTCTGATGACGAAATTTTAGCATTATAAATCTGTAAGCCCGATTGATCTGCAGGCAACAAAACATTGATAATGGCCGATTTTTTGGAAGGTGAAAAAGAAACATCTTGCTTACTTAAAATAGTATTTCCTTTAAAAATAGCAAAGTTAGCCGTTACCGATTTAGTTCCAGCATATTGCAAAAAAACTTCTACTGGAAATTTATTCTTATGAAAAGCATATTTATTTACGTTAATTTGGTTGATTTTTAAATCCAAATAGGTTGTGGTATCGCCTACTGCTACTGGATAAACTTTGTTTTCGGCATCAAAACTAAACACAAAATCCGATCCTGAAGTTTGATTTCCATCAGAAATTAAAACCGTTGGAAATTTCAAATTTTTATTGATGCTTTTTAAGTTCTTAGCAACTTCATCTATATTGGTCTGAGTTCCTTTAAAATCTATTTCTTCTGACGATGCAATGGGTTTAAATTCGGAATCAAAACCATAGGTTTGTACATCAAATTTATTTTTTAAATCGGAATTGGAAGACAATTTTTCAAAAACCTCTTTGGCAGCTTCATTAGCTTTTAAATCGGTTATCGAACTCGAATTATCTACAACAATGGGCAATGGTGTTTTGATAGTTTCATAAGTGCTTCGACTCACAATTGGGTTAATGAGCAAAAGCAGCAATCCGAAAATGGATAAGAAACGTAAAAAAGCCAAAAGTTTAGTCGTGTTTGACCTACTTTTGGCTTTATAAAAATATTGAAAATAGGACAAACCAACAGCTAGTATAACTGATACAATTAAAAGCACTATTGTTGATTTATTCATATTTTATTCAATCTGTAATTTAGAAGTCGTGGTATTAGGTTAACATTCCGCCATCAACATTCAATACTTGGCCTGTTACATAAGCACTCATATCTGATGCTAAAAATAAACAAGCATTGGCAACATCTTCTGGAGTTCCACCGCGTTTCAACGGAATAGAATCTCTCCAACCTTGTACCACATCTTCGTTTAATTTGGCTGTCATTTCAGTTTCAATAAATCCAGGAGCAATAGCATTGCAACGAATATTTCTAGAACCTAATTCTAATGCGATAGATTTGGTAAAACCAATCATACCAGCTTTAGAAGCTGCGTAGTTAGCTTGACCAGCATTACCTTTCACTCCTACTACACTACTCATATTTACAATAGAACCTTTACGATTTTTAAGCATTACTTTCTGAACCGCTTTAGTCATATTGAACACCGATTTCAAGTTAATTTCAATAACTTTATCAAAATCTTCTTCTGACATTCTCATTAAAAGATTGTCTTTGGTAATTCCTGCGTTGTTAATTAAAATATCGATCGTTCCAAATTCTGCTAAAACATCATCCGCTAATTTTTGAGCTTCTTCAAAATTGGCAGCATTCGATTGGTATCCTTTTGATTTAATGCCTAAAGCATTTAATTCGTTTTCTAAAGCCAAAGCCGATTCGGCAGATGAACTATATGTAAAAGCTACGTTAGCACCATGTTGAGCAAAAACTTTTGCAATTCCGCTTCCAATTCCACGGCTTGCTCCAGTAATAATGGCTACTTTTCCTTCAAGTAATTTCATTTGTAAATAGATTTTAGTTTGTTTACTGATTGGGCAAATATAAGAAATAGAATTTAAGAAAATAAGCGTATTTATTGCTATTTTTGTAAATTAACATCGATTTATAAATGAAAGAATTTTTCAAATACAACAAGGGTTTTGTCAATTTAGACGACGAAAATATGTACTTAACCAATTCTGGAAATTGGCAAGAAGCAAGAAATCTACAAGAAAAGTCATCTAAAACGATAAAGGCTAATAAAATTAAAAAAAACAAAATCAGCTTGTACTTTTATTTCCTTTTAGGATTAGGCGTTTTGGGGTTTATGTATCAACTTTCAAAAGGCAATTCTGTTAGAATACCGATTGTATTTGGTGGATTGGGATTTTTGGCATATCGCTATATGATTAGAGAAACTGGAAGTTTGTATAAAATTCCGTTAACAAAAATTAAATCTATTGACTTGAATGGTTCGGAGGCAAAGATTCATTTTTTGGATGAAAATTCAGAAGATACAAGTGAATCAATTAATGGAATTGAAGAAAAAGGAATTCAAATATTAAAAAATCATTTTGCATTATAAAACGTATGAAATTCAAATTAATTAGCTTCGGATTATTATTTTTTCAAATGACTTTTGGTCAAATGAAGAACGATTCGACGGCTATAAATTTGCATTTTAAATTTGGTAAACAAGATGTAAAACTCAATGAAAAATATGTTTCTTCTACTAAAGATACGCTTCAAATAGAGGCTTTCCGATTTTATATTTCAAAAATTAAAATTGAATATGCAGACCAATCGGTGTATCCTCAACCCAAAAGCTATCATCTTGTAGATATAGAAGATTCTACTTCTGCTCGAATTGCTGTTTGCAAATACAATAACAAAACCATTTCAAAGATTACTTTTAACATTGGTGTGGATAGTTTAATGAGTGTTTCGGGTGCTTTAGATGGCGATTTAGATCCTACCAAAGGAATGTATTGGGCTTGGCAAAGTGGCTATATTAACCTGAAGATTGAAGGAAAAAGTAGCAGTTGCAAAACTCGAAAAAATCAATTCTTTTTTCATGTTGGAGGCTATATGAAACCCAATAATGCGTTGCGAGAAGTTACTTTAGTCATGAATAAAACACAGCCAGATATTAATATTGATGTCGACTTAGAAGCTTTTTTTTCAAAAATTCGTCTTGCTGAAACCAACAGCATCATGATTCCGGGTAAGAAAGCTATGGAATTGGCCGATTATAGTGTTCAACTTTTTAAAATCGAATGAAAATAACTGCTAAATATTATTCCATTTTAATAGTTGCGGTTATCATTTCGATGGCTTTTGCTGTTCGAAAACCTACTCCTATTTATTTTGAAGTTCCTAAAGGCTGGCCCAAACCACATTATAATTTTGAGGCAAATCCATTAACTGAGGAAGGTTTTGAACTCGGACGACAATTGTTTTACGATCCAATTATGTCTAAAGACAGTACGATTTCGTGTGCCAGTTGTCATCTGCAAGCCACAGGTTTTACGCATGTTGACCACCAATTAAGTCACGGAATTGATGGCAAAATAGGAACCCGAAATGCATTAGCGTTGATGAACTTAGCTTGGTCAAAAGATTTTTTATGGGATGGTGGTGTCAATCATTTAGAAGTGCAACCCATCAATCCGATTACCAGTGACGTTGAAATGAATGAAACCTTACAAAATGTAGTCAACAAACTTCAAAGAAGTGAAAAATACCAACATCTTTTTCAAGAGGCTTTCGGATCTTCTAAAATTACAGGGCAACTGACTTTAAAAGCATTATCCCAATTTATGGTGATGCTCACCTCTTCCAATTCAAAATACGACAGAGTGATGCGAAAAGAAGAAACGTATAACGAAAGAGAACAACGAGGTTATGATTTATTCAAAAAGAATTGCGCTTCTTGCCACAAAGAACCACTCTTTTCTAGCGATAAATTTGAATACAACGGATTGAGTTTAGATACAACATTAAACGATATTGGTCGCATGAAAATCACTCATAAAAAAGAAGATTCATTGCGATTTAAAGTGCCAACTTTACGAAATATTCAATTCACTTTTCCTTACATGCACGACGGAAGATTTAAAAAACTATCTGAAGTAATGAAACATTATGCGACATTAACTCCAAATAAATTACTTCCAAAAGAATTGGATAAACCTATGAATTTGAGTGCTAATGATCAAGTTGACATCACTTTATTCATGACTACATTAACGGATAATCAGTTTTTATTCAATCCGAAATTTGGTTTCCCAAAAAAATAATTCATTTCTAAGCGCAATTAAATTTAAAAAGGAGCGTCTTAATAGAAATAAAACCAACTCTTATGATAAAAACCGCAATCACCACTACTCTATTAGCAATGCTAATGGTATCTTGTGGAAAATCTGACTCTGATTATGTAGATGTTGCATCCTATCCTAATGTAACTGCAACTTTTAGCAACACCATCAATTTGAATAATTTGGCGAATTATGCCAATCAAACCATTCCTGCTTACATCACAAAAGACAACTCGGGAACTAACCCTATTACCGACAAAGGTGCTACGTTAGGAAGAGTTTTATTTTATGACAAAAATTTATCTGCCAACAACACTATTTCGTGTGCAAGTTGTCATCAACAAGCCAATGCGTTTAGTGACGTTTTAGTGGCTAGCAATGGCGTTAACGGAACAACTGGTAGACACACCATGCGTTTGATTAATGCTCGTTTTGCTAATGAAACCAAATTCTTTTGGGATGAACGCGCTGCATCGTTAGAACTTCAAACGACACAACCTATTCGAAATCATGTAGAAATGGGTTACAGTGGTACTAGTGGAGATCAATCTTTTGCTGATTTAATAACCAAATTAAACGGAATTGGATATTACAAAGAATTGTTCAAATATGTTTATGGAACGGAAGAAATTACCGAAGCTAAAATTCAATCGTGTTTAGCACAATTCATCAGAAGTATTCAATCTTTTGATTCTAAATACGATATTGGAAGAGCACAAGTTGCCAATGACGGACAGCCTTTTCCTAATTTTACAGCTCAAGAAAACCAAGGAAAAAATCTTTTTCTAACACCACCAACATTTGATGCTACCGGAAACAGAACAGGTGGCGGATTAGGATGTGCAGGATGTCATGCGGCTCCAGAATTTGATATCGATCCAAATACCAAAAACAATGGAATTATCGGAACTATAGGGAGCACAACCATTGATGTTACAAATACAAGAGCGCCTTCGTTAAGAGATTTGGTTAAAACAGATGGAACTACGAATGGACCGATGATGCATACTGGAGTAATCACTTCATTACAAGCGGCAATCGGACATTACGGAACCATCAACTTAGCACCAGGAAACACCAATCTTGATCCGAGATTAATGCCGGGTGGTTTTGGGCAACACTTAAATTTAAATGCTGCAGAAGTGAACTCGGTTATTGCTTTTTTGAAAACACTTTCGGGAACCAACGTGTATGTTGACAGCAAGTGGTCGAATCCTTTTCCTAATTAATTTAAATAAAAAAAAGCGAGTCTGATTGACTCGCTTTTTTTTATCATTTCTTCCTTTTAACATCTATATATTCCATTTTGGCAACATCATAAACCAGCTTATTTTCTTGGGTTTTGTTCTTTTGTGTTACCGAACCATCTGGATTTAATGTAAATTCAAAACCTTCTCTTCGCATCTTTTCTTGAGTTTCACTAGCTTGTTTTAACCGATCTAAAAACACTTTTTCTACAATATGATTGGTGCTTTGAACATTAGAGAAAACCAATTTCTTTGAACCAATTTCATAAATATTGGAATACACTATCGTGATATCTTCCGTTTTTAAATCGGTTTTGTTTTGAGTTAATTCTGTCCAAGTTAATAAATACAATTTAGTTCCATTGGCTGTAAAAGCAGTTAATTTACAATTGGTTGGAGCAAATTTTACATCGGCTGGTTTAATAATAATGGCATCTTTGGCTTTTCCGTTATCATTAATTGTCAATTGAAAATTTCCAGCTTTAACTTCGACCGCTAGATTATCAGCTTTTGCAAAAACTGACCCATTTTTAGGTTCTTTTGAAGATTTCTTCTTTTGAGCAAATGTCGTTGTGACTATTAAAGACAATGCGATTAACACAATTATTTTTCTCATTTTTAGTATATTTAGCAGAAGACCAATATAGTAAAATATTCGTTCGATAGATGTTAAATAAAAAAACCGAGCTATTGCTAACTCGGTTTAATTTTATTTGGATGCCGATTTTCATCGGAATAAGTGATTCGCACAAAATCTTTTTAAAAAGATTTTGGCTCTCTACTTACTTCACTTCTTCAAAATCTACATCTTGAGTTTGATCACCATTAGCATCTGCTTGTGGTTGTGCTTCATGAGCTTGACCTGCATCACCTTGAGCGTACATAGCTTCTGTAGCGGTTTTCCAAGCTGCATTAACAGCATCTAGACCTTTTTGAATAGCGTCTAAATCTTGATTTTGATGTGCCATTCTCAATTCTGTTAAAGCCGCTTCAATACCTACTTTATGATCGTCAGATAATTTATCACCCAACTCTTTCAATTGACTTTCTGTTTGGAAAATCATACTGTCAGCTTCGTTCAATTTATCTGCTTTTTCTTTAGCTTTTCTATCGCTTTCAGCATTCATTTCTGCATCTTTTTTCATTCTTTCGATTTCTTCTGGAGTCAATCCTGAAGACGCTTCAATACGAATGTCATGTGATTTTCCTGTTCCTTTATCAGTAGCAGACACTTTAATGATACCATTAGCATCAATATCAAAAGTTACCTCAATTTGAGGAACCCCTCTTGGTGCTGGTGGAATTCCGTCTAAGTGAAAACGACCAATCGTTTTATTATCTGCCGCCATCGTTCTTTCCCCTTGTAAAACATGGATTTCCACACTAGGTTGATTGTCCGCTGCTGTTGAGAATACTTGCGATTTTTTAGTTGGAATAGTTGTGTTTGCCTCAATTAATTTAGTCATCACATTACCCATAGTTTCAATTCCTAATGATAAAGGCGTAACGTCTAACAACAATACATCTTTTACATCACCAGTTAAAACTCCACCTTGAATAGCAGCTCCAATGGCTACTACTTCATCTGGATTAACTCCTTTTGATGGTTTTTTACCAAAGAATTTTTCAACTTGTTCTTGAATTACAGGAATTCTTGTAGAACCTCCAACCAAGATTACTTCATCAATATCAGATACTGATAAACCTGCATCTTTCAACGCTTTAGCCACTGGATCCATAGAACGTTTTACTAAACTTTCAGCTAATTGCTCAAATTTAGCACGTGTTAACGTTTTTACTAAGTGTTTTGGTCCTGTAGCCGTAGCGGTAACGTAAGGCAAGTTAATTTCTGTTTGTGTTGAAGACGATAACTCAATTTTAGCTTTTTCAGCAGCTTCTTTCAAACGTTGTAATGCCATTGGATCTTTGCGTAAATCAACACCTTCTTCGCTGTTGAATTCGTTAGCCATCCAATCAATAATTACTTGGTCAAAGTCGTCACCACCCAAATGAGTGTCTCCGTTAGTTGACAATACTTCAAAAACTCCGTCTCCTAATTCAAGAACCGAAATATCAAAAGTACCACCACCTAAATCGTATACTGCAATTTTTTGATCTTTTCCTTGTTTGTCTAATCCATAAGCTAAAGCCGCAGCTGTTGGCTCATTGATGATTCTCATTACTTTCAAACCTGCAATTTCTCCTGCTTCTTTAGTAGCCTGACGTTGTGCATCGTTAAAGTATGCTGGAACCGTAATAACAGCTTCAGTAACGGTTTGACCTAAATAGTCTTCCGCTGTTTTTTTCATTTTTTGAAGTGTCATTGCCGACAATTCTTGTGGTGTATAAAGTCTTCCATCGATATCAACACGAGGTGTATCGTTATCTCCTTTCACAACTTTATAAGCAACAGTCGATGCTTCTTTAGCGCTTTCAGTATATTTATTACCCATAAAACGTTTAATCGAAGCAATAGTCTTAGTAGGGTTAGTCACTGCTTGTCTTTTAGCAGGATCTCCCACTTTGATTTCGCCACCTTCTACAAATGCAATTACAGACGGTGTTGTTCTTTTCCCTTCTGCGTTAGCAATTACAACTGGTTCTCCACCTTCCATAACAGCAACACATGAATTGGTTGTACCTAAATCGATACCAATAATTTTTCCCATTTTTTTATCTCCTTTTTATTTTTTCTTTTGATTGCCCCTCTAGGAGTGAGCAGAGTTTTTACACTCGTTTACCCAAATGACAAGTATTATGCCAAGCAATAAATCAGAATAAATTGTCAGTTTTAGAAAATAAAATATGACAAGTTGTCGCTTTTTTTTTTATTTTTTGAAGCTATTTCCAGCTTTCACCTATATCTTGCTCCTCCCGATTGGCATCGGGATCAGCAAGGATACCGGTTCAATCTGGGCTAGGGCTTTATACCTTTAAAAGACAATATCTTCGTTCGCATTTCAGACCTATATTCTGCCAACAAAATTGCCACAAATCCAGTAAAATAACACGCTAAATCCTCCACAGCAAATGAAGTTCACATCACCACTCTTGCTAATTTTGAATCTTGAAGTTGTAAAAATGTTATTAAATCATAATATTGTCCCAATTCAATACCAAAGGTAAAAAGTAAAACAAATACCGCCATCTTGATTTTGGAACCATTCCAAAAAGTCATTAAAAAGCAATACATCAAAATCACGACCAAAACATCTCCAAAAAAAGGTCGAATAAAATCGTCGTGTAGATACAAAGCAATCAGCACTTCCATAAAAAACAGCATCACAAAATAGGCCAAATAATTATATTTCAATTTAATAGACAAAACAGATTTTTTTTAAGAATAACAAAATCAAATGTAATTCATAAAATTTAATTCTTTAAGTTATATTTGCCTTAACTAAAACGATATAGTTTATGGAAGAATGTATTTCTGTTTTTGATATGTTAAAAATTGGTGTCGGACCATCGAGTTCTCATACACTTGGACCTTGGCGTGCAGCCGAACGATTTTTAGCCGAACTCAAACAAGAAAACCTTCTTGAAAATGTTATACATATTAAAGTCGATTTGTACGGCTCATTATCTCTTACCGGAATTGGGCACGCCACAGACCTAGCCGTTATGCTAGGATTGAGCGGTCAAGATCCCGAATACATTCCGGTTCAAAACATAGACAAAATCATTTCGTCTATCAAAACAGATCGTCAAATCAATCTCGGAAATCAATTTTTAGTGACATTTGATTTTGAAAAAGACATTGTTTTTAATAAAAATTTCTTGCCGTTTCATGCCAACGGAATGACTTTTACAGCCAAAACCGCAAATCAAGAATATGCATCAACCTTCTACTCTATCGGTGGTGGGTTTGTAGTAAAAGAAGAACGCACCAACGCTAAGAAAAAGTCAGTAATTAAATGTGCATTTCCTTATCCAATTCAAAATGCCGAAGAATTACTCAATTACTGCACCACTCAAAATAGAAAAATTTCAGAAATAGTATACGATAACGAAAAATCGATGCGTTCTGAAGAAGAAATTCACAATGAATTGATGCGCATTTGGAATACCATGCTCGAGTGCATGTACATTGGATGCCATAGCGAAGGCATTCTGCCTGGCGGATTGAACGTTCGTAGACGTGCTTTTGACATGCATCAAAACCTAATCGGGTTATCCAATTACAACTCACCTCAAGAATGGCTCGAATGCATTCGAAAAACCGAAGTGAAATTCCGTCAAATTCTGAAATGGGTTTCGTGTTTCGCTTTAGCAGTTAATGAAGTTAATGCCGCTTTGGGTCGTGTAGTAACGGCACCAACCAATGGAAGTGCTGGCGTAATTCCGGCTGTTCTAATGTATTATTTAGTAATCGAAAACCATCAAGCTGGCGAAAAAGAAATCAAACAATTCTTGATGGTAGCTGGAGAAATTGGCAGTATTTTCAAAAAAGGTTCTACCATTTCTGCTGCTATGGGTGGTTGTCAGGCAGAAATTGGCGTCTCCTCAGCCATGGCAGCTGCAGCGTTATGCGAAGTTATGGGTGGAACACCAGACCAAGTTCAAATGGCTGCCGAGATTGCTATGGAACATCATCTCGGATTGACTTGCGACCCAATTGGAGGTTTAGTTCAAATACCATGCATCGAACGCAACACTATGGGCGCTATCAAAGCCATCAATGCCGCCGAATTGGCTATGGAAACCGATGCCAAAAACGCTAAAGTGCCTTTAGACAAAGTCATCAATACCATGTGGCAAACTGCCAAAGACATGAATTCTAAATACAAAGAAACTTCTGAAGGTGGTTTAGCAGTTGCCGTTAACGTGGCAGATTGCTAAAATTCAAAACTCAAACTCGTTGTTATAAAAAAATCACTATTTATTAATTGATTATTTTTAACAAAAGTTTTTTCTTTACTATCAAAGTAGCGAGCTTCGGTTCTGAATTTCATTTTTGAATTGATCAAATAATCCAAATTCCATGATGCTCCTGTAGTTTTAAATGCAACAGGTGTTGGAATCATAACGTTTTTAATATCCTGATAATACTCTGCCCTAAGAGCCGTTTGCCATTTTGAATTGATGGTGTATTGTGCTATAAAAACGGGACTAAACCAATAGGCTTGCACTTCGTTGTGGAAAGAAGTGTTTTGCAACCCAACATCAATACCGCAAATGGTTCGCCATTTTGAATTCCATTTATAATCCCAATAAATATTGCTAAAATAACGCATTAATAGTTCAGCGTTATAATGTTCTTTACCCACAAAATTACTCCAATTGAAAGTCGACTTATCCGAGTTTTTGTAAGTGATTTGCGTTCCAATAGAAGGAACACTATTTTTTTCTGGTTTTGAAATGCGCTGCCAACCATTCAAAATCAATCCCGAAAAACTCCATTTATCAGATGGTTTGTATGAATATTTAATTCCTGTTAAAAAATACGGTGAGTTTTCAGCTAAAATAGAACGTGTCAAGGTCAAGTTAGTTGCTGTTGTAGCCGATTCAAAACCAATATGACTCGGCATAATTCCAACTTCAATGGTTTGTTTTTTATGTTCATCCAAATACAATCCTAAAAAAGCTTCACTAACATATTTTATTTTTTCATTAGCATAATTATCTTCTACGTAAGTACCCGAATGTAAAGCAATGCTTGCATATATGTTTTCATATTCTAGTTTGGTTCGGAGCAAGCCTAAATTGACATTAAACTCATTATGACGGTTGTAATTATATAAAAAGGGAAGTTTTTTTTCCGATTGAGGTTGATTGAAATCGTAGGAATAATAGGTTTCTAAAAAACCAGAAAACGTAACTTTCATATCGTTCTTTTCTTGCGAAAAAACAGATAAACTAGAACATAGTATTAGTAAAAAAGAATAAAAGGAATGTTTCATACGGTCTTTATTCAGAAAACTCTAAAAATAAAAATGCAAATCTAAACGCTTTTTTGACATTTAGATTTGCATTGGTATAAAACTTACTTTATTTAATTAAATCCTAAACAAAACAGCAAAAATTAATCTGTTTTCCATTTTAACTAAATCGGGCTTCCAATCGGTTGGCAAAGTTGTAGTGGTATAGCCTGTTGGAGAAGTAACCCCACCACTACCCGCAAAATAAGGAACATTGGCTTCTCTGTGAACAAATTCTATTCGAAAAGTAATGCTTTGATTGGGCATAAAATCGAAATTGGTAGAACAATCCCATCCTTTAAACTCATCGCCTGGATTGGCTGAAAAAGGATGTGTTCCTGCGGTTTGCGTTGGATTATTTGGGTTGGGTAACGGACTCGCATCACCTGTAGGGTACAACACCAAATACCTGCCTGGATTGGTCATGTAGCCACCACCAATCGTCCAAGCTAATTTGTTTTGATTGAACCAAATACGGTTGTACACCATACCACTCAAGAAATATTGTGAAGGAGTGTTGGCATCACCATTGAATCCTTTTACACCATCACCCGATTCAAAACCGATATCAAATGTAGATGAAAATGCGGCACGACTAATTCCTTTGGCTTTAGGCTGATTGTAATACCGCACCAACAAACTATTGTCCGAATGAAAACGCTTTCTGTTAGGCAATCCTGCCGCATCAGTACCATAATAATCGTTGGTTAATAATTTTATTGCTTCGTTCGGACACCAAGTAATGTTTCCTCCTACTCCAGGCATGCTGTTGAATTTGCCATAACTCTGCCATCCGTTAATCAACCAACCTTCGATTTTTAATTTCTTTGTGGGAAAAATTTGAACGCGCAAACCATTGAAAAACCATGGCGTATTATCGGAAGTGAAAGACGCTTGGTATTCCCAATTTTCGACTTGGTAATAGGAATTCAAACCAATATACGACATGAACATTCCGGCATCAACATTAATACCATACCACTTATTAAAATGATATCCTGCATACGCTTCCGACAAATAGCGGTACACATTATCCAATTGGTATTGACCGCGATACACACTGTAATCGTTGCGCGGAATCACTGTAGAACGTGTTCCAAATTGCATCATAATTTTACCGCGAGCACCTTCATAATTGAATTCACCACCCAAATTAGCACTTGAAACTTGCATTTCGTTGTTGCGTGCCAAAGCGGTAGAACCCACCACAGTGTTGTCGTTTGGATTGTTAAACGAATGCGTATAATTGGCGTCGAGCATGACACTTCCTGTAAAATATTTTGAAGTTAAAACGGAGTTGGTTCTTCGGTCAGAACCATTTTGCCAAGTCTGATCCATACCTTCAAATGGAGTCTTGACTTTAGTAGAATCTGTTTGTCCAAAAGATAGCACCGAATAGAACAATGCTCCAAGAATAATCTTTGTTTTCATATATGCTTTGTTTGTTATTTTCGTTCTAATTGTAAATTGGTAATCGGTTGGTAGACAATAGGAACATTTTCTATAGCCACATCACTTTTATCCAATCCAAAAGCTTTGGCATCCGAAAGCGATAGGTTTTTCAACCAATAATAAGAATGTAATAAGAATCCTTCTTTCATAGCAAATTCATTTTCTGCCGAAAGGAATTTCTCAATAATAATGAATTTAAAATCGGGTTCGCTATTGTATTTTGTAGAACCGTCTGGGCGAATGTGCAAGTTCAATTCTTTTTGATTTACTAAATCTTGTACAATTTTTTTGAAATACAACTCGACTTTAGGTTGCACTCTAAATCCGATGTTCAATACGATTTTGATGACTTTATCGTCTAATAATTCGATCACTTCATAGTTCAATGTAAACGGTTCATTGGTTCGATTGATGTGGAAAAACCAGTAAATATCAGCTCTTTTAGGTTGTTTAGAGAAAATCGATTTAATAATTTTTTCTTCAATTTCATAAGTTCGATCGGCTTTTGATAAATAAATCAAATGCGTGGCATATTTCGGAATAGCATCGTCTTCACTCAATGCTTTCAACATAGGTGTTTGTTCCACCAAATTGATAAATTTCACAAATCGATTGTTGATTTTACGAGAATAATACCAAACATACATCACCATAAAAATGAACAACTCGAAGAATAAAAACATCCATCGTTCCTTGATTTTAGACACATTGGCAATAAAAAATGATACTTCAATAACCGCAAATACAATCAAAATTAAAGTAACCCATGATTTGTGTATTTTTTTGATATACACCAAATAGTAGGTAAGTAAAACGGTAGTCATCATCATGGCAATAGTAATCGAAAAACCATACGCTGCTTCCATATTGGTGGAGTTTTTGAAATATAAAATCATCAAAATACAACCAAACCAAAGGATGTTATTAATAGACGGTATGTAAATTTGTCCCTTTAAGTTGGTTGGATTTTTAAGCGTAACACGTGGCCAAAAGTTCAACGATATGGCTTCGTTAATTAACGTAAACGAACCACTAATTAAAGCTTGAGATGCAATGATGGTGGCAAATGTTGAGATGATTACGCCTGCCAATAAGAACCAATGCGGCATGATCGCATAAAACGGATTTCTACCGTCAAGAAATTCTTTTCCTTGATTCATCAACCAAGCCGATTGCCCGAGATAATTCACCACCAAACTTATTTTTACAAAAATCCATGTCAAGCGAATATTCTCTTTTCCACAATGTCCCAAATCGGAATACAAGGCCTCAGCACCAGTTGTACATAGAAAAACTGCTCCTAAAAGCCAAAATCCTTTCGGATATTGTGTAAGCAATTCGTAGCCATACATAGGGTTCAATGCCTTTATAATTCCGGGATGATGAATGATTTGGAAAATTCCTAAAACCAATAGCATGCTGAACCAAACAAACATCGCCGGACCAAATATCGAACCTACTTTTTGGGTTCCAAAACGTTGAAAAATAAACAGTCCCGATAAAATAACAATTACAATGGGAATGGTGGTAATATTCGGAATGATATCTCCGAGACCTTCAACTGCAGAAGCTACCGAAATGGGTGGCGTAATAATACCATCGGCTAAAAGTGTGGTGGCACCAAGAATAGTTGGGATAACTAATTTTCCTTTTCCGAAGCGTTTTACTAGAGCATAAAGCGAAAAAACGCCACCTTCGCCATGGTTATCAGCTGAAAGTGTAAGTATAATATACTTTAAAGTGGTTTGAAAAGTCAGTGTCCAAAACACACACGAAACGCCACCATATACCAGTAATTCGCTAATGGGTTTGTCACCAATAATGGCTTTCATTACATACAAGGGACTGGTTCCAATGTCACCATAAATGATTCCGAGTGCTACTAGAAGTGAAACGGCAGTAATTTTTTGTTTTGTTGTAAGATTCATTGTAAAAATATTAAATATTGAAATTTGATTTTTTAAAAAAATAAGGAAAAAGGATTCCTTATCGCACAATTTTGATAGGCAATTAGAAGGATTTAAAACGATATGAAATAGTTGAAACTAGCTCGTATTGAAACGATAGCCTACACCCGATTCGGTGATGATATATTTAGGACGATTAGGATCGTCTTCAATTTTTTTACGAAGTTGTGCCACAAAAACACGTAAGTATTGCGTTTGTTCAGAATAGCTTTGTCCCCAAATTTCTTTGAGAATATATTGATGAGTTAGTACACGTCCGTCATTCTTAATTAATAACGTAAGTAAATTATATTCAGTAGCTGTAAACTTAATAATTTCATTATTTACTTTAACTATTCTGGAAACCAAATCGACCGTTATATTTCCAAAACTCAACACCGATTCGTTAGTGGAACTCGATTTACTTCGCAAGGCAGTTCTAATGCGAGCCAATAATTCTTGAGTTCGAAAAGGCTTGGTTAGATAATCGTTCGCACCATTGTCTAAGGCTTTCACAATTTCTTCTTCGGCACTTTTCACCGTTAAAATGATGATTGGATTGTGGTACCATTCGCGCAATTTGACCAAAACATCTTGACCGTCTTCATCGGGCAAACCCAAATCCAAAAGAATCAAATCGGGTTGATGATTGGCAGCAGCCATGATTCCTTCTTTACCATTTACGGCAAAATGAACTTTATAGTCATTGGCTTCCAACGAAATTTCAAGCAACTTTCGTATTTGAACTTCGTCATCAATAACCAATATGGAAAATCCGTTATTCATTCTTTAAAGAATTAATGGGTAAACAATCAACATTAAATTCTAGCGTAAAAACAGCACCAGCTTCTTCACCATTTTGCAATTTTATAGTTCCGTTTTGAGCTTCAACAAAACCTTTCACAATTGATAAGCCTAGGCCTGTTCCTCCTGTTTTAGAATCTTTAAATCTATGAAATTTATCAAAAGCTCGGTCAATTTCTTCGGGTGGAAATCCGTAACCGTTATCTGCAATAGTAATAATGCATTTTTTAATCAAATCGATGTGCCTTTCATAATCCACATCTACATCATATTTAACGCTAATTTCAATCTTCGCACCTTTTGGGGTATGTTGCGCGCCATTGTACACCAAATTGTAAATAATTTGTTCCATTAAACCATAATCCAATTTGAATAAAGGCAAATTTTCATCGATTTGGTATTCTATATGATGGTCTTTTGTTTCTTCAGAAAGTCGATTGCAAACATTATAAATGATTTCCTTTACATCGCACCAATCCAACTTGGGATGAATGTAACCAGATTCTAAGCGTGACATATTGAGCAAATTTTCAACTTGATAGTTCAGCTTCATCGACGCTTTCTCAATTTCGTTGTGCAATTTTTGTTGTTTATCTGCTGATAAATTCACATTTTTTTGTTGCAAGGTATCAATAGAACCCAAAATTGCAGCAATCGGCGTACGCAATTCATGAGATAAGGAATCTAATAAAGTGTTGTATAATTTTAAAGTACTCGCACGTGTTTCTTTAATTTGAATGGCGCGTTGCATTCTTCGAAACTTATTGGTTAAAACCGCATTAATCAACGCAATAATAAAGAACATCGTGAGTAAAAAAGCATCTTGAACGTTATCAATGTGCAAGGTATAGTAGGGTTTGATGAACAAATAATCCAAAACCAACGAGCTCAATATAGCAGCCAACAAAACAGGTTTTATCTCAAGGAAAATGGCTAATAGAGAAACTAAAAGCAATAAAACATATCCTATGATTTTGTAGTCTATTGTATCTCTAACGATAAGACTCAACAAAGAAAGAATTGCAACAGATAAAACACTGATTAGGTATTGATTAGTAGAATTCTTTTTAAACAACTTATCCATTGCTTCTAATTTTTGACAAAGTTACGGCGTTAGTTGTAAGTAAAAAATAGTATTCTGATGAGATTGTATAAAGATTTTATAAAGATTTATTTTTTAAAGAATTTAATGTTAAACTAACCGATTTTAGTACTTTTACATTCTTAAAATAGCAATTATGTCAGTAGCCAAAAAAGATTACAAAAGAATAACAACCAAATCATTAATTGAAATGAAAGCCAATGGCGAAAAAATTTCAATGCTTACTGCTTACGATTTTACTATGGCTAAAATTGTAGATACAGCTGGTGTTGACGTTATTCTTGTAGGTGATTCAGCTAGTAATGTTATGGCGGGTCACGAAACCACTTTGCCCATCACATTAGACCAAATGATTTACCATGCTAGTAGTGTGGTGAGAGCCATTGAGCGCGCTTTGGTAGTAGTTGATTTGCCTTTTGGAAGCTACCAATCGGATTCCAAAGAAGCCTTACGTTCTTCCATTCGAATCATGAAAGAAAGTGGCGGACATGCTGTGAAATTAGAAGGCGGAAGCGAAATTAAAGATTCGATTAAAAAAATATTAAATGCTGGAATTCCAGTTATGGGACATTTAGGATTAACACCTCAATCCATCTATAAATTTGGAACCTATACGGTTAGAGCTAAAGAAGATGCTGAAGCAGAGAAACTATTAGAAGATGCCAAATTATTAGAAAAATTGGGATGTTTTGCCTTAGTTTTAGAAAAAATTCCGGCACATTTAGCCGAAAAAGTAGCCAAAAGTATTTCCATTCCTGTAATTGGAATTGGAGCTGGTGGCGGCGTTGACGGACAAGTTTTAGTGATTCACGATATGTTGGGCATGAACAACGAATTTAGTCCAAGATTTTTAAGAAGATACCTAAATCTTTACGAGCAAATGACATGCGCCATCGGACAATATGTTGCCGATGTAAAAAGTCAAGATTTCCCTAATGCTAACGAGCAATATTAATTTGGATATTTCGATTGTTAGATTTTTAGACTATTGGATTTATGCATCGATTTAAAGATTTAGAAATTTGGAAATTAAGCAGAACATTTTGTTCTCAAATATATAGAATCACTTCAAGTTTTCCTGATAGTGAAAAATTTGGACTTACAAATCAACTTCGAAGAGCATCAGTATCGGTTCCATCAAACATTGCAGAAGGTTGTTCAAGAATCAGTAATAAAGATTTTTCTAGATTTCTCGAAATTTCAATTGGTTCTATTTATGAGATAGAAACTCAACTATTAATTGCTTTTGATTTAGGATATGTAAATAAAGAAGAACTCGATGATTTGCTCAATGATTTAGATAAAATCATTAAAATGACTGCTAAATTTCGGTCTACATTACAAATCTAATCATCTAAAAATCCAACCATCAAAAAATCTATTTTGAAAATTCTTTCTAACAAATCCAACTTACAAATCCTACACGAAGACAATCACATTATCGTGATCAACAAGCGTGTGGGCGACATTGTACAAGGAGATAAAACTGGAGATAAACCCTTATCGGATATTGTAAAAGAATATATAAAAGAAAAATACAACAAACCAGGTGATGTTTTTTTAGGTGTGGTGCATCGTTTAGACCGACCAACTACTGGAATTGTTGTCTTTGCAAAAACATCTAAAGCATTAGAGCGACTGAATAAAATGTTCAGTGAACGTGAAACTCAAAAAACGTATTGGGCTGTGGTAAAAAATAAACCACCCAAGAACGAAGATAACTTGATTCATTTTTTAAAAAGAAATGAAAAAAACAATACGTCAAAGGCACATATAAAGGAAGTTCTTGAGAGCAAAAAAGCCTCTTTAGATTATAAAATCATCAAGGAATTAAACAATTATTTTGCTTTAGAAATCAATCTTCATACCGGCAGACACCATCAAATTAGAGCACAACTTTCTGCTATTGGTTGTCCTATTAAAGGCGATTTAAAATACGGATTTGACCGCAGTAATCCTGATGGTGGCATTCATCTTCATGCCCGAAAACTATCGTTCATTCATCCTGTTTCTAAAGAAAATCTAACCATAATTGCGCCTACTCCAAACGAATTGATTTGGAATGCATTGTAAACTAATTTAAGTTTTTTTTCGTTTTTAATTTAGTTGTGTTATCTTTAAACTCGTTAACCTAAATCTAAAAATCATGAAAAAGCTATGTGTATTGGTATTTGCCCTACTTTCATTCTCAGGTTTTTCGCAAGACCATTTTGCCGGAGTGAATACTTCGAGTCGTGTTGGAATTTTAAATGCTTCACTGAATCCAGCCGAGTTGGCTAATATGTCCAATCGATTTGAAATCAATGCTATCGGATTGAGTTTTAATGTTTCCAATAACAAAATTGGCTACAGCGATTTATTTTCAAATTCCGATTTGCAAACCCTTCTTTTCAAAGGAACTGATCCTGTAAACATGAGAATTGATGCAGAAGCAATTGGTTTAGGATTTGCCTTAAAATATAGAAAATGGGGATTTGCGATAACCTCCAAAGCACATGGTAAATTGGATGTGGTTGACGTTGACCCAAAACTTGGTGATGCCTTAGTCAATTCGGGTTTAAATAGTGCTTTTGGTTCATCAACGATAAGTAACAATTACAACCAACGATTGAACGGAACTACTTGGGGTGAAGTGGGTTTTACGCTTTCAAGAAACCTTATCGATAAAGCAAAATACAAATTAAATATCGGAGCTACTTTCAAATTATTGTTTCCGGGTTCGTATGCTAATTTAGGTTTGGATAAATTTCAAGGAACAATTACCAATACCGCTGGACAAGTTTATTTAAACAACACGACTGCCGATTTAAATATTGCCTATTCAGGTGGTTTGGCATCGAGTTTTTCAAATTTTAGTGATTATTCCCAATCCGTATTTGGTGGTTTGAATGGTTTTTCTGGTGATATCGGAATCAATTATCAATGGAAAGACAAACCAGAAACCAATCCGAAAAAAAATTGGAACAAATACAAATTGAATTTGGGAATGTCTATCCGAAATATGGGTTCGATGACTTTTAAAAATGATAATAATCACGCTACAAATTATCGATTGAACATCCCAGCTCCTACTCTAACTAATCCGGGATTAAACTTAAATCAATTTGACAATGTAGATAATTTGCAACAAGTAGAAACGATTTTAGTCAATCAAGGTTATCTTAATATAGCACCTCAAAAGAAAGATTTCACGGTAAAACTTCCTACTCTTTTCACGGCTTATGCTGACGTAAAAGTAATTTCAAAATTATTTATTACTGGGTATATTCAACAGAAATTAAACGATAATAACGCCAACGATCAAATTACGGTACAAAACAGTTTTACACTAACTCCAAGAGTGAATTTAGGATTTTTTGAATTTTTCTCACCTTGGACACACAATGAAGTATCTGGATTAAATGGTGGTGTTGGGTTTAGAATTGGAGGATTTTACATGGGCTCAGGTTCTATTGTTACCGCACTAATTAACGACACCAAACAAGCCGATTTCTACACCGGTTGGAGATGGGCATTTTTATAAAATTATGGAATTTCGAAATAATATTCATTACCGAAAAGAAAAGCTACAACAGCTACTAAATGCTATCATTAAGCAGGAAGAAGCTATCGTTTCTGCGTTGCATATTGATTTTAAAAAACCTGAATTTGAAGCTATTGCAACAGAAACTAGTTATGTTATTTCCGATTTAAAAAGCACAATAAAAAACATTCATAAATGGGCAAAACCTAAACGTGTTTTACCTTCCTTATTAAACTTTCCGTCATCAGATTATATTTATAGTGAACCTTACGGAAAAGTGCTCATTATTGCGCCTTGGAATTATCCTTTCCAATTAGCACTTTGTCCACTAATTGCAGCGGTTGCAGCAGGAAATCAAGTGGTTGTAAAACCTTCAGAATTGACTCCAAATACAGCTTCAATCATTCATAAAATAATTTCAGAAGTGTTTGAAAAAAAACATGTTGAAGTTATTGAAGGTGGTGTTGAAATTACTCAAGAATTACTCTCACAACGTTGGGATTATATCTTCTTTACAGGTAGTGTTGCTGTGGGTAAAATTGTAGCCAAAGCAGCCGCCGAACATCTCACTCCAACGACACTAGAACTTGGCGGAAAAAATCCTTGCATTATAGATGAAAATTGTGATGTAACATTAACCGCAAAAAGAATTGTTTGGGGAAAATTCATCAATGCTGGGCAAACCTGTATTGCTCCCGACTATCTTTTGGTGCATCACAAAATAAAAGCTGCACTCATTGAGGCGCTAAAACAACAAATCATTCTAGCTTATGGTCAAAATCCAGAACTATCGCCCGATTTTCCTAGAATAATTAATAAGAAAAACTGGTTGCGACTTACAAGCTTCTTAGAAAACGAAACCATTCTACACGGTGGTCAAACCAACCCTGCTGATTTCTACATAGCTCCTACCTTATTGGATGCACCTTTGTTAGAAAGTAAGGTTATGCAAGACGAAATTTTCGGACCTATTTTACCCATTTTGTCCTATCAGAATGAAGCTGACATAGAAACGGTTATTTCCAAATATGAAAAACCGCTATCGTTATATGTTTTTTCTAACAATATAAAATGGGCCAAAAAAATAGTAACAAAATATTCCTTTGGCGGCGGTTGTATAAACGATACGATAATTCATTTTTCAAACAATAGGCTTCCTTTTGGTGGTGTTGGCAATAGCGGTATCGGTGCTTATCATGGTAAATTGAGTTTCGAAACATTTTCTCACCAAAAGGCAATTGTAAATAAAGGATTATGGTTGGATTTGCCCATGCGATATGCTCCTTACAAGAATAAAATAAATCAACTAAAAAAAATATTAAATTGGTTGTGATTTTGTTAAATTTTACATTTTTTTTGTATATTGCTATGAAATTTGATGCCCCAAAGAATGGCTTTTATTACACTTATAGCTAATATTAATACTCTCTTATCTATAAATAACGTTAGTTATTTCAAATACGCTACGATTTTTGATTTCATCCAATTAAATTTTTTCTTTCGTAAATGGTTCGTCTTTTTGACGGTGTTAATTGTATTGTTTTACGCATCTTTTGTACTCTTTCTTTCAAAAAAGAAAAATATAGTTTTTTCAGAAAACTACTCTGAGTTTGCACCCAAAAGAGAACAATACAACATGTATTTATTGTTTTTTGGAATTGCAATTCCATTAGTAGAAGTCATTTTAGAAATTTTTAAAATACGAACAGAAAGTCAACTCACACTCAAATTAATTGTAGGTTCGGTAATCTTAAGTATTTATTTCATCAACACCAAAACCAACTTACTGAAAAAATATTTTGAGCCTTTATTCATTATCCTTTACATATCTTATTTCGGATTTAACATATACAATCTTTCCCATCGTCAATTTGAACTCATTGCCTATGTTGGAATGATTATTTATTTGTTTTTATCCTATTATGTGTTTAAAAACATACTACAATATGCCCTATTTATTATTGTAATACTTCTTTTCAATTTGAGTCTATACCATCAAGGGATTTTACCAACTGATCTTGTTGTCATACTGATTTGCTCAAATATTTTCATCATTGCTATTCATACTGCCATTCATTTTGCCACGATAAACACAAAAAATAAATTTTTATTTGCAAACGAAATCGTTAACAAAGGCAATATGTTAACAATTGTTACCAATAAAAAAGGAGAACTTACCTTCTGTAGTAATCAAGTAACCGAATTTTTAGGTTATACTCCAGAAGAAGTTTTAGGATTAAATTTTTGGAAACTTACCGAAGATCCCGATTTTATTGGAGAAGCGTATCACGATAATTATATCGATGATCGATTACATATTAGAAAATTAAAATCAAAATCTGGCGAATACAAATACATTCAATGGAAAGATCGAAAGTTCTCAGAAGATTTGATTATTGGTATTGGACAAGATATTACAGAGCAAATTCATATTCAAAATCAATATAAAAATCTGATTGAAACCGCCAATGACATTATTTATGAAACCGATGCCGAAGGAAATTATACCTTTATAAATAAACACTCCGAAACCATTACAGGATACAACTATAACGAACTATTTCAACATCATTTTTCGGAAATTATTAGAAGCGACTACAAAGAAAAAGTAGTTGATTTTTATAAAAATCCATCTAATGACACAAACGAATATCCAACTTTAATATTTCCAATTATTAAAAAAAATAGAGAAACGGTTTGGTTATCTCAAAATGTGGCGGTTAAAAGAGATGAGTTAGGCAATGTAAAAAGTTTTACAGCTATTGCTCGAGACATCACTTTAGTCAAAGAAATTGAAATAGAAAAATTACGAAAACTTAAAAAAGTAAAATCTTATAATGAAACTCTAAAGAACATCACTTTAAAAAACATCTTAAAAGCAGATAATTTTGATGATGTTTTGGCCAAAATACTTGTTTTAGTTGGAGAAAAAGTAGATGTCAATAGAATCAGTTTTTGGAACTACGAAGTTGATAGTTTGATTTGTAAATGCAATTTTATTAGAAATAAAAACACGTTTGACAGCGGCGCTATATTGCTCAAAAAAGACTATCCTTCTTACTTTAATGCTATCGAAAACGAAATACAAATTGTTTCCTCAGATGTGTATAAAAGTGAGGTGACCAAAGAATTTTGTTTGGAATATTTTCCCAAAAACGGAATCAAATCTCTGCTAGACACACCAATAAATATTAATGGTGAACTGATTGGCGTGCTTTGTTTAGAATCGGACACCAAAATAAAGCAATGGGATAACGAAGACATCAATTTTGTTAGATCTATTGCAGATGTAATCATGCTTTCGATTGAGACTCAAAAAAGGATTGAAGCAGAAAAAAAATTATCTTATAAAAACGAAATATTAAGTGTGATTACTAAGATTACTGAAAAAGTATTGATTAGTAAAAATAATTCCGATATGTTTGAAGGAATTATTGACCAAATAGGAAAAGTGACCAAAACCGATAGAATGTCCTTTTTTACCTACAATGAATCTGAAAAAGTTCTAGAACAAAAACATCGTTGGACAAGTGATTTAAATGGCATTGCTCCTATCAATCCGGTTCTTAGTAAAGTTTCTCAAAATGTAATTTTAGATGTAATTGATGTTCTTAAAAATAATAAACCGTATCATTCTTTGATAAAAAACATCGAAAATAAAACGACTCGTGCTTTTTTAGAAACATTAAACTCTAAGTCAATCTTATTTTTACCGATTCATGTCAAAAATGAATTTTATGGATTTATTGTATTTGATGATTCTAAAATAGAACGCATTTGGGCCGAAGAAGAAATAAATACGTTACTCACTTTAGCCAACAACATTTCGTCGGCAATAGAAAGAAATTTAAACGAAGCCATCATTCAAGAAAGTGAAGAAAAATTCAAGCTGCTTGCCAACAATATTCCTGGTAGTGTGCACCTGAGTAAATACGACGAGCATTGGACAAAAATTTATCTGAATGACGAAATCGAAAAACTAACAGGATATTCTAAAAACGATTTTCTAGAAAACAAAGTATTTTATTTAGATGTGGTTCATCCTGATGACATCCATCTTTTAATTGCTAAAGCCGAAGAACTTCAAGAAAAATACCATAAGTTCCATCTTATTTATAGAATAATTCACAAAGACGGACGCATTGTTTGGGTAGAAGAATTTGGTGAACCTATCATCAAAGATGAGCAAATTGAGTTTGTGGTGGGTATTTTTACTGACATTACACAACGAATTGAAGCAGAAGAAGCTATTAAAGCAAAAAATTATGCCGAAGCGGCCAACAAAGCTAAATCAGAATTTTTAGCCAACATGAGTCACGAAATCAGAACTCCACTAAACGGAATCATTGGTTTTACCGATTTATTAAAAAACACACGTTTAGAGCCAATTCAAAGACAATATATGGGCACCATTAACGAGTCGGCTCACTCATTAATGGACATCATCAACGACATTCTTGACTTCTCTAAAATTGAATCTGGAAAACTCGAATTGTACATCAAAAAAATTGATATCTCCGATTTAGCAAAGCAAGTAATCGAATTAGTTCGATACGATTCAAACTTAAAGAAAATAGAATTAGAGTTAATAATTGATCCAAAATTGCCTCAGTATGTTTGGGTTGACAGTATTCGTTTGAAACAAATTCTAATTAATCTTCTCGGAAACGCTGTAAAATTTACAGAAAAAGGAAAAGTTACACTATCTATTTACAACAAAGAAACCCTTAATGAGGGTGAAAACAAAATACTCTTTTCTGTAAAAGATACTGGAATTGGTATCAAAAAAGATTTTCAAGATCAAATATTCAATGCCTTTTCGCAAGGTGATAACTCCACTACCAGAAAATTTGGTGGTACAGGTCTAGGATTAACCATTTCCAATCAATTGCTATCGCTAATGAACAGTAAATTAGCTTTAGAAAGTGAATACGGAAAAGGTAGTGAATTTACTTTTGAAGTAATTCTTAAAACGTCTAATGAAAATACCAATGAAGAAATAGAAAATATAGAAGTAGTTTTCAACCATAAAGAACGTGCCGATTATGGCCATGAAAATTATAAAATTCTCATTATAGAAGACAACAAAATAAACATGCTTTTGGCCAAAACCTTGGTCAAACAAATTGTTCCAAACGGAACCATTTATGAAGCACAAAATGGTGAAGAAGGTGTTGAAAAATATAAAATGCTAAAACCTGATTTGATTTTAATGGATGTTCAAATGCCTATAATGAATGGTTATGAAGCCACGAAAGAAATAAGAAGTTTAAAAAATGGTGAGCACATTCCGATTATTGCGCTAACTGCTGGAACCGTGATTGGGGAAAGAGAAAAATGTATCGAAGTTGGAATGAACGATTATGCCTCTAAACCAATTGTAAAAGAAGTGCTGGAAAATATTATTTCCAAATGGATTAAACACTAAAATTTAATTATAAAAATCACAGGTTATGAAATGGATTGGAAACAGAAAAAGTGACAATGTTGAAGACCGCAGAGGAATGTCTGGTGGTGGTAAAACATTAGTGGGTGGTGGCGTAATTGCTATAGTGTTCTTCTTATTAAAAACTTTCTTGCCCGATAGTGCTCCATTAATAGACAATATCCAGCAACAAGTTGAACAAAACCAATCAACTACTTCCGATACAATTTCAAGAGAACTTACGCCAGAACAAAAAGAAATGGGTGATTTTGCTTCCACTATTTTTGCTTTCACAGAAGATACTTGGGGCAAAATTTTTCAAGATAACGGAATGGAATACGAACAACCTAAATTAGTCTTGTTTTCTGATGCTGTAGAAACAGCTTGTGGTAACGCAACCTCTGCTTCAGGTCCGTTCTACTGCCCTGGCGATCATAAGGTTTACTTTGATTTAGAATTCATGAAAGAACTAAAAACTCGTTTTGGTGCAGAAGGTGGCGATTTTGCCACCGCTTATGTTATTGCCCACGAAGTAGGACATCATATTCAAACACTTTTAGGAACTTCGGCAAAAGTAAGACAACTACAACAAGGAAAAAGTGAAGCAGAAGCCAATAAACTATCTGTTTGCCTCGAACTTCAAGCCGATTTTTATGCAGGTGTATGGGCTAGACACAATCAAAAATATTTGGAAGCCGGAGATATTGAAGAAGCGTTGAGTGCTGCCAATGCAGTGGGTGATGATGCGATACAGTCTAAAATGCAAGGTCATGTCAATCAGGAAACCTTTACACATGGTTCATCTGCGCAACGAATCTATTGGTTTAAAAAAGGATATGAAACTGGCGATATCAAACAAGGCGACACCTTCTCTGCTTTGTTAAAATAATGTCGTTTTTACCTTCAAAAAAATACTGATTATGAAATTTTAAAACACAATTTTTAAGATTATCATAAATCGATAAAATTAGAGCATTATTTAGCTGTTGTCTAACTTTTTTTGACAACAGCTTTTTTATTTTTGCAGGAAAACATTCACCATGAAAGTCGGAATTGACAGCATAGCATTCGATATACCTAAACTGCATTTACCTATAAAAACTCTGGCAGAAAATCGAAATATTGAACCAGACAAATTGATCAAAGGACTCGGACTTCATAAAATGAGTTTCCCAGATGTGAATCAAGATGTGGTTACTTTTGGAGCCAATGCTGTTTATCAATTAATACTACAAGAAAATATCAATCCCAAAGATATTGCTAGAATCTACGTTGGAACAGAAAGTGGTGTGGATTCCTCCAAACCGATTGCGTCATACATTACCTCACTACTAGAGCAAAAATTAGGACATGGAAGTTTTAATCATTGCGATACCCTCGATATGACTTTTGCTTGTATTGGTGCGGTAGATGCCTTGCAAATTACCTTAGATTTTATTCGTTTAAATCCAACAAAAAAAGCAATTGTAGTTGCTACAGACAATGCCAAATACGATTTGAATTCGACTGGAGAATATACTCAAGGTGCTGGTGCTATTGCCATGCTCATCACAGCAAATCCACGAGTAATGTCTTTTTCTAAAGAAGTAGGCATTGCTGGCCAAGGTGTGTTTGATTTTTTCAAGCCAAGACGATATACCACAAAAAATGAAATTTTAAACACCACAGACAACCCTGAATGGTTTGGAATTTCAGAAAATGAAGTCGCTTTCTATAAAGAACAACCTGTTTTTGACGGACAATATTCTAACCAATGTTACATTAGTAGAACTACTGAAGCTTATACCAATTATAAAGAAATAACCAATCAAAAGGGTATTTTATACCATAACTGGGAAAACATTTTGATGCATCTACCCTACTGTTTTCAAGCGCGTAGAACTTTCGTTGAGATTTATGCGAAAGAAAATAATCTAACCGACGATATTAAAGTAATTGCTAAAAGTGCTGACTACCTAAACTTAGTAACCAAAACTATTTTTCCTTCAGAAATTGCATCGGGTCAGGTTGGTAATATGTACACAGGTTCCATCTTTTTAGGAATGTTGTCTACTTTGTGCTTTCATTTACAAAACGAAACTGATTTAGCAGGTAAAAAAATGGGATTCATAGCCTATGGTAGTGGTTCTAAATCTAAAGTATTTGAAGCTGAAATTCTTCCAGAATGGAAAACAGTAATTGCAAAAATCCATCTTTTTGAAACCTTAGACAAATCGACAGAAATTGACTTTGGAACGTATTGCGAACTTCACAAAAAAGAAAGAAAACACAACGTTTTAGAACCTAAAAACGAATTTGTATTAGATTATATTGAAAGAGAAAAACCAATGCTAATGGGAGCTCGATACTATAAGTTTGTTTAATTTCCCAATAAAAACTGTATCGGAATAGCCAACCTTTTACTCCAAGCTTTCTCACTATGGTCCTCTCCTTCAAACTTTTGTGTCATCCAATTTTTGGATATAAATCCTTTAGCTTTCATAATTGCGTCAACTTGGGGTTGCAGCGTTACATACATAGCATCTAAAGTTGCTGTTCCATAATCAAAATAAATTTTATGATTCTTCGGATTGGGCAAATGCTTTCTTAAATAGTCAAAAAATGCATTTGGAATGGGGTTGTTTTCCAAACTAAAAGTTCCTGGCCAATGAGTTGATAAGCAGGCTGCTCCACCAAAAACTTTAGGATATTCGCAAATCGCATACATAGAAATAAGTCCACCCATACTGCTTCCTGCAATAAAAGTATGTTTCTGGTCTGTGTAAACAGAATATTTCTTGTCTATAATGGGTTTTAGTTCTTCAACTAGAAACTTCAAGTAATTATCAGAATTAATTTTACCATTATTAAACACACTTTGTCCATTACTCCTATTAGCGTTATAAATTGAATCTTGCTGATTTTTTGTTAAACTTTCAAATGGTTTTTGCGGAAAATAATCGATATGGCGCGTTTTACTATCAGACGCAATTCCTACAACTATAACTTCTTGAATTTTTTTTTCTTGTAACAACTTTGAAAGTACATCATCAACTTCCCATGCTTGCTTATTCCATGTAGTTTCAGCATCAAAAAGCATTTGACCATCATGCATATACAACACAGAATATTTTTTTGAAGTTGAATAATTTTCTGGCAACCAAACATCGATATTTCGTTGTGTTACATATTTTGATTGAAAATTTTCGATTCTTTCTAGCGTTCCAGAAGATACTTTAGGAAAATTTTGAGAAAACACGAATTGTGATAACACTAAGAAACTCAAGCAAACTATATTTTTCATATCAAAATTGATTAAAATTTAACCCAACCAACCGTCTCTATCTAAACTTCTATACTGAATTGCTTCTGCTATATGATTAGAATTTACCTTTTCAGAATCTTCTAAATCGGCTATAGTGCGCGCCACTTTTAAAATTCTATCATACGCACGAGCCGAAAGATTCAATCGTTCCATAGCGGTTTTCAACAAATGTAACGAAGCTTCGTCTAAAACACAATATTCTCGAATCAATTTTGAACTCATTTGAGCATTATAATGAACATGTTCTAAGTTTTCAAACCGTTTCGACTGAATTTCACGTGCGGCTATTACGCGTTTTCTAATGGCAACACTGCTTTCAGCTTTCCGAGTTTCGGTCAATTTTTCAAACGGAACTGGTGTCACTTCAATATGAATATCAATCCGATCTAAAAGGGGGCCCGATATTTTACTCAAATAGCGTTGCATTTCTGCTGGCGACGAACTAACAGGCGCATCAGGATCGTTAAAATAGCCACTCGGACTCGGGTTCATACTGGCAACCAACATAAATGATGAAGGATAGGTAATCGTGAATTTAGCTCTCGAAATGGTAACTTCTCGATCTTCTAAGGGTTGTCGCATCACTTCTAAAACCTCTCGCTTAAATTCAGGTAACTCATCTAAAAAAAGTACGCCGTTATGCGATAATGAAATTTCACCAGGCTGCGGATAGCTGCCACCGCCAACAAGTGAAACACTCGATGCAGTGTGATGCGGACTTCTAAACGGACGTTGACTTAGCAAACCTGCATTCTTAATTTTACCTGCAACAGAATGTATTTTGGTGGTTTCTAAAGCTTCTTTCAAAGTCATTGGTGGCAATATGCTAGGCAATCGTTTGGCCAACATGGTTTTTCCTGATCCTGGCGGACCAATTAAAATAATATTATGACCACCAGCTGCTGCTATTTCCATACAACGTTTGATTGACTCTTGGCCTTTAACGTCTGAGAAATCAAATTCTGGAAATTCTAAAGTTTTATCAAATTCGTCTCTAGTGTTGATAATCGTGGGTTCTAACAATGCTTTGCCTTCAAAAAAATCGATAACTTGTTTTACATTTTCAATACCATACACTTCTAAACCATCAACAATCGCAGCTTCTTTGACATTTTGAACAGGAAGAAAAAATCCCTTAAAACCTTCTTCTTTAGCTTTAATGGCTATAGACAAAGCTCCTTTAATGGGTTGTAAACTTCCGTCAAGAGACAATTCACCCATAATAACATATCGATCTACTTCATCGGCCTGAATTTGACCGGAAGCAACAAGAATACCAATAGCCAAAGTCAAATCATAGGCAGAACCTTCTTTTCGTAAATCGGCTGGCGCCATGTTAATGGTAATTTTTTTTCCGGGTAGCTGATATCCGATATTTTTAAGTGCAGCAGCAATGCGGTAACTACTTTCTTTAATGGCATTGTCTGGTAATCCAACAAGATGGTATCCAATACCTTTATCAATGTTTACTTCTACGGTAATTGTGGTGGCTTCAACACCGAATACG